>NZ_FYEC01000012.1:0-159899 GCF_900187635.1 Pseudomonas sp. Irchel 3H3
CGATATTGATTTGGGGGGTAAACCGGCAGGACGCCGGTTTAGCCGCACTGGGCCAGGGAGGGCCCATTGCGGCGGCCCCCCAAATCAATGTCGGAGTACGGGCATGCCGAGCCTAAGCGAGGCACCGAGTGGTGGGGAAAAGCGTTTTGCTTACTTTTGCGCTTCTCAAAAGTGAGCCGCCGTCAGGCGGAACCATAGGAGGCCGTTACCGCAAAAATGGATATGTACTCCGCCTAATCCAACACCCCAGAGGCCGCCACGCGGGCAAGCCTTGCTCCTACAACAGCGCGTAGTCGAATCACATTATGGATTAGCCTCCAAAGGCTACTTTTGCAAATGTAGCCTTTAGAGGCTACTTTTAAGCACTACGTCTTTCCTCTAGGCACCTGCATGACGATCAAGGCAGTCCTGACCGGCGATCTGATTCATTCCCAGCACTCCCACGACACCCTGGCGTACATCGAGGGGCTTGCAGCAGTGCTGGCGACCTTGAGCGAGCGCTACGGCGCCAGCGCTGAAACCTTCCGTGGCGATGGCTTTCAACTGGTGCTCGGGCAACCGGCGCTGGCCTTCGACTGTGCGCTGGCCTTGCGGGCCGGGCTGATTGCCGCCAGTCCCAAAGGCGAGCGTTGGGACGCCCGGGTCGCCATCGGCCTCGGAACGGCGCAAGCAGACCAAGGCTACGGCGAAGTCTTTGTGCTTTCCGGGCAAGGCCTGGACAGCATGAAAAAATCGACCCTGGGGGTTTTCAGCAGCGACGGGCAGTTTCTCGAGCGCACAGAGCTGGTGACCGAGTTTGTCGGCGCCATCATCGAGCAATGGACCCAGGTGGAGGCCCAGACCTACGGCGTACACCTGACCAGCCAGGGCGATCAATCGAGTACCGCCCACTACCTGGGCAAATCCCGGGTCACGGTCAACAAGGCGTTGCAACGGGCCCAGGCACGATTGCTTGATCGTTTCCTGGAACGCACCCACCAGTGGATCGAGGAGTTGCAACATGGCTGAGCCGAGCACCCTGTTGCTGATACTGCTACTGATCCATGTGCTGGCCGACTTCTCCCTGCCGTGGAAACGCTGGTTCAGCGATGCTGCCACCGGTTTACATCGAGCGCGGGCGCTGACGGGCTATGTCGCGGTCGCCGGGCTGGGCTACTTTAGCGCGCTGGCGCTGACTGCCAACCCGCTCCCCTGGGCTGCACTGATCGCGCTGTCGCTGGCCGTGGCACGCGCGGCGCTGCATGGATTACTACCGCGGCCCGCGCCCCATCCGGTGCGCCGTTTTATCCTGGAGCAGGGACTATGCGTGCTGGCGATCCTCGGGGTCTGGGCCGTGATCGAGGGTGCCGCGCTGCCCTGGCACGCCTGGTTGAGGGGGCTGGTGAGCCCGCCAAACCTGTTGATCGCCCTGGCCTACCTGCTGGTGTTGCGCCCCACTTCCAGCTTGATCGGGGCCGCCCTCGCCCCGTGGATCAGGGAAATCGACAAGCTCGGCTCACTGGCCAATGCCGGTGCGCTGATTGGCAATCTGGAGCGGGTGTTGATCCTGACCTTCGTCCTGTTGCAGCAATGGGAGGCCGTGGGTTTCCTGATCACCGCCAAAAGTATCCTGCGCTTCAATGAAATCCAGGGGGCCAAGGTCCGCTCACTGAGCGAATACGTGCTGCTGGGCACCTTGTTGAGTTTCACCATGAGTATCGCCATCGGGCTGGCGGTGACGCGGATCCTGGCACTGTAGCCTCCTGAGGCTACTTTTCGAGATGTAGCCTCAGAAGGCTACACCTGCGCGGCGACTTCCGGCACTGGAGCGGCACTGTACCTTGGGCTAGTCTCAGCGGCGCAGGGGCCACTTCGGCATTAGCACAGCAGGGAGAGCGATCATGGGGGATGCGTCTGAATTCGAGCCATTACAGGTCCATCCGGTGGACCTCAATGAAGACATGCTGCAGGCGATTCTCGACCTGACCAGCGATGGCATCTGGGACTGGAACGCCAACACCGGCTTCGTCTACCGCAACCGTGGCTGGTACGCAATGCTTGGCTACGCCCCCCACGGCCTGGAAAACAGTGTGCTGACCTGGGAAAACCTGATCCACCCGGAAGATTTCCCGCGGGTGATGCAACTGTTCGATGACCATCTACAGCAGCGCTCGCCGCGTTACCTGGCGCAATACCGCTGCCGCATGCAGGACGGCTCCTACACCCGGATCGAAGACCACGGCTATGTGGTCGCCCGCAACGCCGATGGCTCGGTCGCGCGGATGATCGGCGCCCATCGCAGCATTGAAGACAAGCAGCGCCTGGTGGAGCAACTGGAGCAACGCAACAAGTCCCTGGAAGCGATCATCGACGAACGCACCCGCGAGCTGTCGCGAGTCAATCAACAGTTGCAGGTGCAGTTGCAGGAGAACCGCAAGCTGGCGGAGAGCGACAGCCTCACCGGCATCGCCAACCGCTACCGCCTGGAAACCGCCCTGCCCCTGGAATGCGAACGCGCCGAGCGATTTCGCCAGCCGCTGTCGCTGATCGCCATGGACATCGATGATTTCAAAGTCATCAATGACCATTACGGCCATGCCCTGGGTGATGCGGCGTTGGTGCACGTGGTGGAAACCATCAAGCGCTGCGTGCGCGAAGGCGACTTGCTGGCCCGCTGGGGGGGCGACGAGTTCATCATGCTGCTGCCCAATACCCCCGTCACCACCGCCCAGGTCCTGGCCGAAACCATTCGGTTTGAACTGGAAAGCCTGGCCCCCGTGGGCGACTACCAGGTGACCATGAGCTTTGGCGTGGTCGAGCGCTTCGCCGACGAACAGAAGAGCGGCCTGCTGGCCCGCGCCGACCAGGCGCTGTACCGCTCGAAGATCGTCGGCAAAAATGTGATTTCCGGATGAGCCGGGCTAGTTCCCGGCCTTCACCAACACCGGTTGCGCCGAATACCGCTGCGGGTACAGCTGTTTGAGTTGCGCCACTTTCGGCAGGTCGTTGATCACGATGTAGGGGTGGTTGGGGTGCTCGGTCAGAAAGTCCTGATGGTAATCCTCCGCCGGGTAAAAACCGCTGTCGCGCTCGATGCTGGTCACAATCGGTGCGTTGAAGGCATGGGCCGCGTCCAACTGGGCGATGTAGGCCTGGGCGACCTTTTGTTGCCGGGCATCCTCCACGAACAGTGCCGAACGATACTGGGTGCCGCGGTCGGGCCCCTGGCGGTTGAGTTCAGTGGGGTTATGGGCCACCGAAAAATAGATCTGCAACAAGCTGCCGTAGCTGACCTGGGCCGGGTCGAAGGTCACTCGTACCGCTTCGGCGTGACCGGTATCGCCCTCGCCGACACGTTCGTAGCGGGCTGTTTCGGCCGTGCCCCCGGCGTAGCCAGACACCGCACTGGTCACCCCTTTGACGTGCTGGAACACCCCCTGCACGCCCCAGAAACAACCACCGGCGAACACCGCGGTTTCGCTCGCAGTGTTCGGCACTTCGTCGACCACTGGCGCTGCCAGGACGACTGCTTCTTCGCTCGCGCCCAGGGAAAAGCCCAGGCACTGCCCGACCACGCCGGCAAGCGCCAGGCCGAACAAGGTGTGACGCCAGGTCAATCGGCGATTCATGGTAGGTACTCCAGATGGGGAAATTTTGCGGCTGGCGGTGCGGCCACTGACGGAAGTAAAAAACCGGGGTCAGGCGGCAAAGGTCATGGCCAGGCCGTTCATGCAGTAACGCAGTCCGGTCGGTGGCGGGCCGTCGTCGAACACATGGCCCAGGTGCCCGCCACAACGCCGGCAATGCACCTCTTCGCGCAGCACGCCGAAGCTGCGGTCCTGGCGGGTGGCCACGGCGTTGGGCAGCGGTGCCCAGAAACTGGGCCAGCCGGTGTGGCTGTCGAACTTGCGGCTTGAGGTAAACAGCGCCAGCTCGCAGCCGGCGCAGGCAAAGGTGCCGTCCCGATGCTCGTCGTTCAGTGCACTGCTGTAGGCGCGTTCGGTGCCCTCCTCCCGCAGGATGTGGTACTGCTCGGGGCTCAGCAGGGCGCGCCATTGGGCCTCGCTATGGCTGACCTCGAAAGTCTCGGCCGCCTGCGCCGCACCGATCAACGCCGGGGGCGCCACCCGCCGGGTCAAGACCCCGGCCACCAGCGCCGCAACACCCAGCCCGCCGCCGGCCAGAAGAAACTGTCGCCGTGAGTACATGGTCCCTCTCCTTCACTGTGTTTTCTGGAACACAGCCTAGGCTTGAGGTGATCGCCAAATCCTCACGCACTGTTAAACAATTCGTGATAACTGAGCGTCGGGAAAAGCCGCACAATGGCCGCACTACGCAACCGGATCGGAGCTTTATGGACCAGCCTAAACGTGTCCTGGTGGTCGAGGACGACAGCCACATCGCCGACCTGATCTGCCTGCACCTGCGCGACGAACACTTCGAGGTGGTGCACAGCGCCGATGGCAACCAGGGCCTGCACCTGCTCGAACAGGGCAACTGGGACGCGCTGGTCCTCGACCTGATGCTGCCGGGTGTCGACGGCCTGGAAATCTGCCGCCGCGCCCGCGCCATGGCGCGCTACACGCCGATCATCATCACCAGCGCGCGCTCCAGCGAAATGCACCGCATCCTCGGCCTGGAACTGGGTGCCGACGACTACCTCGCCAAGCCGTTTTCCATGCTCGAGCTGGTGGCCCGGGTCAAGGCCCTGCTACGCCGGGTCGATGCCATGGCGCGCAATCTGAAGATGGACGCCGGCAGCCTCAGCAGCGACGGCCTGTTCATCGACCCGATCACCCGCGAAGTGACACTGCACGGCAAACGCCTGGACCTGACGCCACGTGAGTTCGACTTGCTGTATTTCTTTGCCCGCCAGCCGGGCAAAGTGTTCTCGCGCATGGACCTGCTCAATGCGGTATGGGGCTACAGCCACGAAGGCTACGAACACACGGTCAATACCCACATCAACCGCCTGCGCGCCAAGATCGAGGCCGATCCGGCGCAGCCGGTGCGCATTCTCACGGTCTGGGGCCGCGGCTATAAATTCGCCAGCGCGCAGGAGCCGACATGAGGCTGACCCTGAGCCAACGCCTGTCGCTGGTGTTCGCCTTGCTCCTGCTGATCTGCAGTGGCAGCTCGGTGTGGATGCAGGTGCGCGCCAACCAGATGCACGAGCTGGAAGTGGTGCAAGGCTTGTCCCGCGACCTGGCGCAGCACATCGCCCGCGACACTCAGTTGATGGATGCCAACGGCCTGAAACCCGAAGCCCTGCGTGGCCTGTTCAGCCAACTGATGCTGGTCAACCCGAGTGTCGAGGTGTACCTGCTGGACAACCAGGGCCGGGTGATCGGCGATGCCGCGCCCGAGGGCCATCTGCGCCGCGAACAGGTTGACCTGGCGCCATTGCAGCGCTTGCTCAACGACGAGACCCTGCCGATTCTCGGCGACGACCCGCGCAGCCTCGACGGGCGCAAGGTATTCAGCGCCGCGCCGCTCAAGGTCAACGGCCAGCAGGCCGGTTATTTGTATGTGGTGCTGCTCAGCGAAGAACGTGATCGCTTGGCCGCGCGCGGCGCCACCAGTGCGGCGCTGAACACCGCCCTATGGTCGATTGGCCTGGTGGCGTTGCTGTGCCTGATTGCCGGCCTGACTGCGTTCACCCTGATCACCCGGCCCCTGCGGCGCCTGACCGACAACGTGAAGGGCTTCGACATCGACGGCATCCCCACCACGGCGCCCGCCCCTGTGGAGCCGCCCACCAGCCAGGACGAAATTGCCGTACTCGCTGCCGCGTTCCGGCAGATGCAGAACCGCCTGGGCGAACAATGGCGCTCCCTGACCCGCCAGGACCAGGAGCGCCGTGAGCTGGTGGCGAACATTTCCCACGACCTGCGCACGCCTTTGGCTTCGTTGCATGGCTACCTGGAAACCCTGTCGCTCAAGGACGCCAGCCTGACCCCGGACGAACGCCGACGTTACCTGGGCATCGCCCTGGACCAGAGCCGCAAGGTCGGTGGCCTGGCGCAATCGCTGCTGGAACTGGTGCGCCTGGAGCACGGTTTTGTCCAGCCGGTGCTGGAGCGTTTTTCCCTGACCGACCTGGTGCAGGACATCTTCCAGAAATTCGAGCTGAACGCCGAGGCCCGGCAGGTGCAACTCAAGGCCAGTTTTGCGCCGAGCGTCTCGGGGGTGTGCGCCGACCTCGGATTGATCGAACGGGTGCTGACCAACCTGTTCGACAACGCCCTGCGCTATACCCCAGTCGGCGGGGTGGTCGAGATCCGCCTGGAACCTCAGGGCAAATTCGTCGAAATCACCGTCAGCGACAGCGGCCCGGGGATCGCCGCCGAACTGCGCGAAGGACTGTTCCTGCGTCCGTTCAATATTGGCGGCGCACGGCGCGATGGTGGCTTGGGCTTGCGGATTGTGCAGCGGATCCTCGAACTGCATGGGCGCCAGGTACGACTGCTGGATGTCCCCGGCCAGGGCGCGACCCTGTGCTTTTCCCTGGCGGTGGACGAAGCAACGGCCACGGCCCTGGCAGTGCGCTCGATGAACCTCAATACACCGGGACAAGCCTGACGGACCAGAGGCGACTGCATCGCCAGCCCTGTAGGAGCGAGCTTGCTCGCGATGGCGGTATGTCAGGCGCCATGGATACTGAATGTGCCGGCCTCATCGCGGGCAAGCCCGCTCCCACAATGGATTTGTGGTGCCCACAGATCCCGCATACACGCCACAAACCCTGTGGGAGCGAGCTTGCTCGCGATGGCGGTATGTCAGGCGCCATGGATACTGAATGTGCCGGCCTCATCGCGGGCAAGCCCGCTCCCACAATGGATTTGTGGTGCCCACAGATCCCGCATACACGCCACAAACCCTGTGGGAGCGAGCTTGCTCGCGATGGCGGTGTGTCAGGCGCCATGGATATTGAATGTGGCGGCCTCATCGCGGGCAAGCCCGCTCCCACAATGGATTTGTGGTGCCCACAGATCCCGCATACACGCCACAAACCCTGTGGGAGCGAGCTTGCTCGCGATGGCGGTGTGTCAGGCGCCATGGATATTGAATGTGGCGGCCTCATCGCGGGCAAGCCCGCTCCCACGATGGTTTTGTGGTGCCCACAGATACCTGCAGTCAGTCGCGGTAGCCGGGCGCCACTCGGTCGAGCAGGCGCAGCAGGGCTTTCCAGGCCAGGTCCAGGGCGTCCGGATCACTCAGTTCGCCTGCGGCCAAGGGGCGCTGCGGCTGGTTGAACTGGCGTTCGGTGTGTTCGCAGACCGCTGTCGGAGGCAGCACCAGGTCACCGCAGGCTTGGGCGGCCAACTGAATGTCGCAGGCCTTTTCCAGGTAGTACATGCGCAGGAACGCCTGGGCCACGCTGCTGCCGACAGTCAACAGACCGTGGTTGCGCAGCATCAGCACGGGCTTGTCGCCCATGTCCGCCACCAGCCGCGCTTGCTCGGCCAGGTCCAGGGCGATGCCTTCGTAATCGTGATAGGCAACACGGCCATAGAACTCCATGGACATCTGATTCACCGGCAACAAGCCGCAGGCCAGCGCCGCCACCGCACAGCCAGCCCGGGTGTGGGTGTGCAGCACGCACTGGGCGTCCTCGCGGGCCGCGTGCAGGGCGCTGTGGATCACGAAGCCGGCCGGATTGACCGGGTAGGGACTGTCCTCCACCGCACGTCCGTCGAGCCCGATCTTGACCAGGTTCGAGGCGCTGATTTCGTCGAACATCAACCCATAAGGGTTGATCAGGAAATGATGTTCAGGCCCCGGCAGGCGCACCGAGATGTGAGTGAAGATCAGGTCGGTCATGCGAAAGTGCGCGATCAAGCGGTAGCAGGCCGCCAACTCCTCACGCAATTGCTGTTCGATCGGGTTGATCACTGGCACTGCTCCAGGCCCTCGACCAGCGCGGCCCAGCCGCTGAAGCCGCGGCGGCCGATGAACACCAGGCGCGAGCCCGTGGCCTGGGCCTCGTCGGTGGCGGCAAGGAACTGGCTACGGGTGCCGACGTGTTGCAGCCAGTGCGCCTTGGTGCCCTGATCCAGCAGCACCAGGCCCTTGACCCGAAACACATCGCGGGGCAACGCCTGCAACCAGCCGCGCAGGCGCTCGACGTTCAAGGGCGTTGGGCTCTGCCAGAGAAAGCTGCTGAACATTTCACCGTGGTCGTCACTGGCAACCAGGGTCAAGGGTTTGAGCGTGCGCGTCTGCAGGTCCAGATCCGAATCCAGCCACAGCGCGTCGGGCAGTTGCGCCTGGACGCTTTCGTGGATCCGGGTCCGCAGGCCCAGTGCGTTACGCAATGCTTGCAGTTGGACGGCGTCCACCAGGTCGGTCTTGTTCAACAGCAGCAGGTCGGCGGCCGCCACTTGCGCCCGGGCCAGGCGGGCGTACTCGCCGTCGAGCTGCAGATGACCGGTGGCATCGACCACGGTGATCACCATGTCCAGTTGCATCTGGCTGCGCAGTTGCGGGTAGGCCAGGGTCTGCACGATGCGCTGTGGATCGGATACCCCGCTGCACTCGATGACGATGCGCTCCAGCCGTGGCTGCAATTGCGCAAGGCTGCTCAACTGCGCCAGCAGGTCTTCCTGCACCGTGCAGCAGATGCAGCCGTTCTGCAGGCTGTACACCGCATCGGTGACCTCGGAAACGATCGCCGCATCGATGTTCAGCTCACCAAAATCATTGACGATCACCGCCAACCGACTGCCTTCGGCGCGGCGCACCATGCGGTTGAGCAAGGTGGTCTTGCCGGCCCCGAGAAACCCCGAGACCACGGTTACCGCGATGCGCTGAGGGTTCATTGGGCCTTGCCCTCCAGCACCGGTGGTTCACCTGTCCACACGGCCTTGAGGCCGGCGTCGGCCAGTGCGCCGTTGCGGTCATAGACCAGTTGCCCGTCGACGAAGGTCAACAGCACCTGGGTCTGGTGAATGTAATTGCGCGCCGGCTGGGCAAACAGGTCGCGATCGATGACGATCAAGTCCGCCGATTTGCCGACTTCCAGGCTGCCGGTCGACTGCTCCAGGCCCATGGCCACGGCACCGTTGAGGGTGATCACGTTCAGCGCCTGCTCGAGGCTGATCGGATCGCCGAAGCAGGACGGATCGTCATTCCACGGGTTTTGCCGGGTGACCATGGTTTCCAGCGCCAGCCACGGGTCGATGGACGCCACCGGCCAGTCAGTGCCCATCACCGCAGTGCCGCCGGCTTCGAGCACGCCCTTGAAATCGTAGATGCGCTTGAGCCGCTCCTGGCCGTAGCCCGAACGTGCGCCGCTGGCGAATGGCGTCGGGTACCAGGCCGCCGGGGAGAATTCGGCGATCACGTTGAGTTCCTTGAAGCGCGGCAGGTTGCCGGGGTGCAGCAAGGTGCTGTGGGCGCACTGGTGGCGCACACCGCTGAAGCCGTTGCGCCGCCGGGCCTCGGCGACGGCATCGAGGAACACATCGGAAGCGCCGTCACCGGTGCAGTGGGCGATGACGCGGATGCCGCGGCTGTCCATGTCCACCACCATGTCGGTGATGTGCTCGGGGGTCAGGTTGAGCTTGCCGCGCCAGCTCGACTCTTCTGGCCAGGGGGTCAGCAGGTACGAGGACTTCGGCTCCACGGTGCCGTCGAAGTGGAATTTCACCGCGTTGGCGCTCAGGCGCGCGCTGCGGTAGTAGTGACGCTCACCACTGAGCAGCTCCCAGCGGCGACGCACCGGGAAGATGTCGTCCTGCCAACTGATGGCGGCTTCAATGCGCACCGTCAGTTCGCCGCTGTCATCCAGCTCTTTCAGCGCCTGCAGGCGTTGCTCGCAGACGTGTACGTATTTGCTCGCGGTGACGCCACGCGAGCTCTGGAAATGCACCCCATCACGGTAAGCGCGGCGCAGCACGCTGACCGGGGTCGGCGGCATGGCGGCGTGGATCATCGCGTAGGCACCGTCGATCATCAGGCCGTTGGGTTCGCCACTCAGCTCGTCGCGCTCCAGGTAGCCATTGCGCGGGTCGGCGGTGTGGCGGTCGATGCCCGCCAGTTCCAGGGCCTTGGAGTTGACCATCATGGTGCCCCACATGCGATCGAGCAGGGCCACCGGGCGATCCGGCATGACGCTGTCGAGCCACGCCCGGCCCGGGGTCAGGCCGGCTTCGCGGAAGGTGTAGCGCACCCAGTACTGCCCGTAGATCCAACCGTCGCCGGGGTGAGCATCGGCATAGGCCAGGATGCTCGCGCGCAACTGTTCCGGGGTCGGGTCTTCGATGCCGACATCCAGGTCGTCGCTGTAGCGCGGGGCCAGGGCCAGGTCAGGGTGGGTGTGCATGTCGTGCAGGCCCGGCATGCAGAAGGCGCCCTGCAGGTCATGCACCAGGGTGTTCGGGCCCTTGAACCCTTGCAGCTCGGCCAGGCTGGCAACCCCTACCAACTTGCCGCCGCGAATGGCCACGGCCTCAGCCCAGGGCTGCGCAGGGTTCTGGGTATAGATGCGACCGTTGCCAAGGATCAGGTCGGCATAGGTCCCTTGCGCAGAATGGGTAGAGGAAAAGTTGTCGGACTCAGCCATGCAAGCCACCTTCGAGTTCAGTGCGGGTGAAGGGTCTTCCGCGCACGTTTGGCTTCGGTGACCCTGACGAATGGCACTAGTATTGTTGAATCAACCAATACAACAATCGATTTTTTTTGGCTTAATCGTTCGATTTACGTCACCATACGATTCAACACTCAGCTCCCTTAAAGACAGGATTCTTTATGCGCTTTCCTTCGATGACAGCCCTGCGGGCTCTGGATGCGGTGGCCCGGCTGGGCAGCGTGTCGGTCGCCGCCCGCGAACTGAACCTGACCCGCAGCGCCATCAGCCACCAGATCAGCAAGCTGGAAGAGTGCGTGGGGTTTGCCCTGACCGAGCGCATCGGCCGCGGGATCGGCCTGACCTACCAGGGCGAGCGTTATGCCCGCGAAGTGCATGGGATTTTGTTGAACCTGCTCGACGCCGGCCAGCCGGTTGACGACCAGGAAGTCTCGGGACGGCTGTGTGTCAGCTGCGCGCCGGGGTTCGCCACTTACTGGCTGTGCCACCACATTGGCGCGTTCCTGCGCCAGTACCCGCAGGTGCAGTTGCAGCTGATCTCCCCCAAGTCGCCGGACGACACCCACAACACCAACGTCGACCTGTTTATCGCCTACGGCATTGGCGACTGGCCAGAAATGCACGTCGAGGAAATCGTCGCGCTACGCTTTTTCCCGGTGTGCAGCCCGCGCCTGATCAACGCCTTGAGCGGCCTGAAGAACCCGCAGGAACTCAGCGCCTACCCGCTGCTGCACATGACCGACTACTCGGACTGGCGCGTCTGGCTGACCGCCGCCGGCGCCTCGGGCGTCAATGCCATGAGCGGAATCCTGTTCTCCGACGCCCACTGCGCGCAGTCGGCGTGCATTGCCGGCCAGGGCATCGCCATCGGCGACAACCTGATCAGCGGCGACGCGCTGTCCAAGGGACTGTTGGTGCGCCCATTCGACATCACCATCGACCTGCACCGCGGCTACTACCTGGCAACCGACCCGCAAAAAGCCGAGCGGCGGGTGGTCCAGGCCTTTAGCAGTTGGGTCAAGACTCAGTTGCAGTCCTCGCACCAGACCTGGCAAGACACCCTCTGACGTGGCGGCAAGCTCCGCTCTTTCATAGGGCGGAGTCAGCGGGTAATTGAGTAATTTTACTAACCAATACCCACAAAATAATTCCATTGATGTAGCGATACTTTTAACAATAATAAACCCAAAGCCCATTTCGGATTTGCATCCGTCCTCGTACGTCTTATGGGCAATAAAAAGAGGAACTCCATCGTGTCCAGCGGTTCAGCGATTCAGCTCAGCGCACAAGGTATCAGCCAGTATTACGGTCGCTTCGCAGCGCTGGATAACGTCGACCTGGACGTTCGCCAAGGCGAGTTCCTGACGTTGCTGGGGCCTTCCGGTTCGGGCAAGACCACCTTGCTGATGATCCTCGCGGGCTTCCTCAGCCCGACGTCCGGCAAGTTGATGGAACAGGGCGTCGACATCATCAAGCGCTCGGCGGAAAAACGTAACTACGGCATGGTGTTCCAGGGGTATGCGCTGTTCCCGCACATGACGGTGGCGGACAACGTGGCCTACCCGCTGCGCATCCGCAAAGTCGCCGCCGAAGAACGCCAACGCCGGGTCAAGCACATTCTCGAGGTGGTCGGCCTCGGCGCGCACATGCACAAGAAGCCCGCCGAAATGTCCGGCGGTCAGCAACAGCGCGTGGCGATTGCCCGGGCGCTGGTGTTCGAACCGGACCTGCTGCTGCTCGACGAGCCCCTGTCGGCACTGGACAAGAACCTGCGCGAACAGCTGCAGACCGAACTGCAACGCATCCACCGCCAGGTCGGCACCAGCTTCGTGTTCGTCACCCACGACCAGAACGAAGCCCTGGCGCTGTCATCGCGCATCGCGATTTTCAACCACGGCAAGCTGACCCAGGTCGACACTCCGGAAAACATCTACAACCGCCCCGAGAGCCGGTTTGTCGCCGAGTTCCTTGGCAAGATGAACCTGTTCCCGCTGCTGGACCTGACCCGCAACGGCCCGACCGCCAGCGGCCGCTGTGGCGACAACCTGCTGCACGCCCAGGCCCCCGCGCCCCTGAGCAAACAGCCGAGCGTGCTGGCGGTGCGTCCCGAACACATGGACCTGCACAGCGAACGCCCGAACCGCGACGGCTACAACGTGATCCCGGCGCAACTCACCGACAAGGTCTACCAGGGTTCCAGCACTCACCTTTCGCTGACGGTCGGGGGCGACGCCCTGCCGATCAACCTCTCGGTTCCCGGTAATCATCCGGGAGCCCTGATGCCCAGCGGCGCCCCGGTGTGGCTGAGCTGGCCGGTCCAGCAAAGCTTCCTGCTGCAAGCCTGACCCCTGAATTACGTGCGTCACAAAGCTCTCTCCTAACGACAACAATAGGCCCTTGTCCCAACGGACACCCGCCATCTGAGGACTTGCCCATGAGCCAGGATCATCAACGCGACTGTATTGAAGTGCTTATCGAAAAGGCCCGTGGCGGGCAGATCAACCGACGCACCTTCATCCAGGCCATGGGCCTGTTGGCGGCAGTGCCCCTGGCGCTGCGCAGCGGTATCAGTTGGTCGGCCGACAAGCCGCTGGTGGTGGTCAACTGGGGCGGCGACGCACTGACCGCCTTCCGCTCGGCCTGGACCGACACCTTCACCAAGAACACCGGGATCCAGGTGCGCATCGACGGCGCCGGCCCCACCGAGGGCGCGATCCGCTCGCAACTGGCCAGCGGTCAGCCCAGCTGGGACGTAGTCGACGTCGAGAGCTACAGCGCAATCGTCCTGGGCAAGGAAAAGATCCTGCAGCCGCTGGACTACAACGTGATCAAGCGTGACCAGGTGGCGCCGGTACTGGCCTCCGACCACGGGATCGCCAGCTACCAGTTCAGCTACGTGATGGCCTGGGACAGCGAGAAGTTCGGCGATAACGGGCCGAAAACCTGGGCCGATTTCTGGGACGTGAAGAAATTCCCTGGCAAACGCACCCTCTATAAGTGGATGAACGGCATGCTCGAAGCGGCGCTGCTGGCCGACGGCGTACCGGCCGATCAGCTCTACCCGCTGGACGTAGTGCGCGCGCTGAACAAGATCGACGAGATCAAGCCCCACGTGCTGTCGTTCTGGAGTTCGGGCGCCGAAAGCCAGCAACTGATGGTCGATGGCGAAGTCTCGGTGGGCGCTATCTGGCACACCCGCGCCAAGCTGCTCAGCGAAGACACCGAAGGCCGCGTGCGCTGGAGCTTCGACAACGGCTTCATCAACTCCAGCAGTTGGGCCGTGCTGTCGGGCAACCCGGCGGGCAGCCAGCCGGCGATGCAGTTCATCCAGCATGCCCTGCAACCGCAAGGCCAGCTCAAGCTCTTCGAACTGCTGGGTAACGGGCCGTCCAACAGCGCGACCGAGAAGCTGATGTCGGCCGAACAACTGCAAGCCAACTGCGCGTCAGAAGAGAACCTGAAAAAACAGATCGCGCTCAACGCCCAGTGGTACGCCGATAACTACTCCAACGCCCTGGAGCAGTACCTCACGCGGCTGTCCAAGTGAGCCATCGATCATGACCATGACCTTGACCCTGAGCAAACCCAAGCCGCGGTTCAGTTCGCCGGCGCTGGAACGCAGCTTGCTGCTGTTCCCGCTGCCGGTGTTGCTGCTGATCTTCTACGTGCTGCCGTTTATCGGCGTGGTTGGCTGGAGTTTCTCGTTGCCGACACCGGGCCTGGACCAGTACGAACGCATCGCCACCGACCCGGCCATCCACGACATGCTCTGGCGCACCCTGCGCCTGTGCCTGACCGTCAGCGTCCTGGCCCTGGTGATCGGTTACCTGCTGGCTTACTGCTGGGTGTTCAGCCCGCCGTTCTGGCAGCGGGTGGTGGAGATCTGCATCTTCATCCCGTTCTGGATCTCGGTGCTGGTGCGGGCGTTTGGCTGGTTGATCGCCCTGCGCAGCAACGGAGTGCTCAACAATGGGCTGATGGGCATGGGCCTGATCGATCAACCGCTGCAACTGAGCCGCAACGAAATCGGGGTGGTGATCGGCATGCTCCACGTGATGATTCCGTATGCGGTGTTCCCGCTGCTGTCGAGCATGCGCCAGCTGGACCAGCGCATCCTCATGGCCTCCCGCGGCCTGGGCGCCGGGCCACTGCGCACCTTCTGGCAAGTGTTGCTGCCCCAGACCCTACCGGGTGTGCTGGGTGCCTTCATCATGGTCTTCGTGTTCTGCCTGGGCTTCTTCATTACCCCGGTACTGCTGGGTGGCGGGCAGACGGTGATGATCGCCGAGTACGTGTTCCTGCAAATGTTCCAGACCAGTAACTGGGGCCTGGGAGCTGCCTTGAGCGTGGTGCTGCTGTTGCTGGTCAGCGCATTGATCTGGGTCCTGCTGAAAATGACCCGTGTGAACCGCCTGGTAGGCTGAGGTTATCTATGAACACCCATCGTACAAGCCTGAGTACCCGCCTGCTGGCCGTGACCGCCATGGCGTTCATGCTGTTCCCGCTGCTGACGGTGATACCGGTGTCGTTCACCAGCAAGCGCTTCCTGTCGATGCCCGAGGGCAACTGGTCGCTGCGCCATTACGAGGCGCTGGTGAGCAACCCGGACTGGTTCCATGCCATCAGCCAGAGCCTGACCATTGCCTTTGCCACCAGTATCATCGCGACCCTGCTGGCGGCCAGCTTCAGCCTCGGCATCTGGTACATGCGCTCGAAACTGGCCACCGCGCTGATCGGCCTGGTGCTGTTGCCCATGGCGGTCCCGCCGGTGATTTCGGCGCTGGTGCTGTACTTCATGGAAACCAAGCTCGGCCGCTTCGCCCCGGGCATGGGCTACGACACCCTGACCGGGGTGGTGATCGCCCACGTGATCATGGTGGTGCCGTACGGGGTGGTGACCATGCTCGTGGCCCTCAGCCAGATCGACCGCCGGATTGAACTGGCTTCGCGCAACCTCGGCGCCAGCCTGATGCAGACCACCTTCATGGTGATCCTGCCCAACCTCAAACTGGGCTTGGCATCCACCGCCCTGCTCGGCTTTGCCCTGTCATGGGAAGAAGTGGCGGTGACCCTGTTCATCACCAGCGTCAACGTCGACACCCTGCCCAAACGCATTTGGAGCGGCTTGCGCGACAACGTCGACCCAAGCGTGGCCGCCATCTCGGTGCTGCTGATCAGCCTGACCCTATTGGTGCTGATTGGACGCCTGGTGGTCCAGCACCTGGTCGACAAACGAGCGCAAAGGCTTCAACACCCGTGACAACACCGCCCCGGTCCAATAGATTAGGCGGCCTGAAAAGGCCGTCGTGCTTTCTCGCCTCAATTCAAGTTTAAAGAAGTAGTGAAATTTCAATGCCAGATTCCAATACCGCTGAATCCGTAGTCACCTTGTCGTCCAAAGCGGAATACGAAAACTCCATCAATCTTTCACAACACGTGCCCCAGGCCAAAACCATCAGCGAGATGGTCCTGGACGCCTTCCACACTTCCAAGGAAAGCGACCAGATTCGCGAGCTGCGCACGGCCATCCGCCAGGCCCATGACCGCTTCGACGACGACCAGGCGTACGAACTGATGGGCCAGCTCAAGCAGCTCAAGGACGCCGAGGCCGCCGACATCGCCGCCCTCGAAGACCTGAGCAGCAAGTTCCCGATCAGCCGCATCCTGTCCAGCTTCAAGGACGACCCAAGCTTCCAGGAGCTGGTCTACGGCTTGGCCCTGAAAGTCCTCAACCAGACCCACCAGGCCATCAGCAACCCAAGCGGCAGCAAGGGCAAGGCCGCCCGCGCGAAGAAAGAAGTCGAAGTGTTCAGCATCAGCAAGGACGGCCTCACCGTGACCCTGCCCCTGCGCACCCCACGCTCGAAACCCAGCGTCGATCGCCAAGCCTATGAATTCCTCGGCTTCACCTTCGTCGGCGAAGGCGACGAACTGGAACTGGAAAACGAAACCTTCCTCGACGCCAGCGGCACCGAACAACCGGCCACCCGCAAAGCCATCATCACCGCCCTGCAACAGCAGACCGCGTTTGCCGGCTACAGCATCGCGGCCCAGTAATCGCCGAGCAAAACCAGCCCAACAAAAAGCCCCGCACTTCTCACAAAGGCGGGGCTCCAGTTACAGCGGCAAACCTCAAGGCGCGTAAGTCAGCAACAACTCACTCGGCACCTTGAAATCCAACGACATCATCACGCTCAACGCAGTGATGGTGAAGATCGAGAACACAAACAGCTTGCGTGCCCACACCGTGTCATCCACCGCCTTGTAGCCGGTCCAGGCCATATACAACCAGTACATGCCCATGGCCGCCGCAACCGCGAGATAACTCATCCCCGCATAACCACTGAAGGTCAGCATCAAGGTCGCCACCAGAAACGCCAGGATGTAGAGCAGGATATGCCGCTTCGCCACCTGGATCCCACGCTTGACCGGCAACACCGGAATCGATGCCGCCAGGTAGTCGTTGAAACGGAAGATCGCGATCGCATAGGAGTGCGGCATCTGCCACAGGCTGAACATCACCAGCAGGGTCAGCGCAGCCATGTCGAAGCTGTTGCTCACAGCCACATAACCGATCACCGGCGGCATCGCCCCCGACAGACTGCCCACCAGCGTGCCGTGTACCGACTTGCGCTTGAGATACAGGCTGTAGAAGCCGACATAGATGACAAACCCGATCACCGCGAACAGCGCCGCCAACGGGTTGGCCACCTTGTACAGCAGGGCCACGCCAGCAACACCCAGGACAGTCGCGTAGACCAGTGCCAGTTTCAGGGAGATCAGGCCCTGCACCAGCACCCGGTTCTTGGTGCGCTCCATCTTCAGGTCGATGTCACGGTCGATGCAGTTGTTGAACACGCAACCCGAGGCCACCACCAGGGACGTGCCGATCATCGCGGCCAGGAAAATGGCCAGATCGACATGCCCCTTCGAGGCCAGGAAAAATCCGCCTGCCACAGAAAGCACGTTACCGAAAATGATCCCCGGTTTGGTGATTTGGATAAAGTGCTTAAAGGACATCCGGACTTACCTCACTTCGCCATCATGAAGGTGTGGATGCTGAACATGATCCACAGCGACAGACCCACCAGCAGGACAATTACCAGTGCGGCGAAGACAAACGCGATCACGTTGTTACGCTGAGCCTGCGAACGATCCAGGTGGAGGAAGTACACCAGGTGCACCAGCACCTGGATCACGGCGAATGCCAGGACGATCCACAAGGTGATCGACTTCGGCAGCGATGGGTACATCACCAGGCCGAAAGGAATCACCGTCAGGATTACCGAGAGGATGAAGCCGATGGCGTAGGACTTGACGCTGCCGTGACCGGCGTCGTCGTGGGAATGTGATGTGTTAGCCATTTACATAGTCCCCATCAGATAAACAACGGTGAATACGCAGATCCACACGACGTCCAGGAAGTGCCAGAACAGGCTCAGGCAGCTCAGACGGGTCTTGTTGGTCGCCGTCAGGCCGTTTTTCTGCACCTGGTACATCATGATCGCCATCCAGATCAGACCGCTGGTCACGTGCAGACCGTGGGTACCGACCAGGGTGAAGAACCCGGACAGGAAGCCGGAACGGCTAGGGCCGTAGCCTTCGGAGATCAGCAGGTGGAACTCGTTGATCTCCATGGCGATAAAGCCGGCGCCGAACATGAAGGTCATGGCCAACCAGCCCAGGACCTGGCTCTTCTTGCCCTTGAACAACGCCAGCATGGCGAAGCCGTAGGTGATCGAACTGAACAGCAGCAGAGCGGTTTCGCCCAGTACATACGGCAGTTCGAAGATGTCGTGGCCCGACGGGCCACCGGCGACGTTGTTTACCAGTACCGCGTATACCGCGAAGATCGACGCAAACAGGATGCAGTCGGTCATCAGGTAGAGCCAGAAGCCGTATACGGTCATCTCGCCCGAGTCGTGGTGATGGTCATCATGCCCATGTCCATCGACATGGGTGTGTCCAGCATTGGTCACTAAGTTCGACATGGTTTAAGCCTGTTCCAACGAGGTTTCAACACGGGTGGCGGTGGCTGGAACTTTCCCGGCCGCTACCAGACGCTTGTGCTGCTCGGCTTCGATGCGCTCGATCACGTCGACCGGCACCATATAGCCCTGATCATCACGCGCAGCGTGGATCACGAAGTACACCACGGTGCCGACCAGACCGAAGGCGGCCAGCCACCAGATGTGCCAGATCATCGCGAAACCGAACACTGTCAACAGTGCGCCCATGACCACACCGGTGGCGGTGTTGTTTGGCATGTGGATCGGTTCGTAACGGCTTGGCGCCTGGTATGCAGTACCGTTTTCCTTGGCTTCGGTGAACGGATCGATCACATCGGCTTTTGGCAGTACGGCGAAGTTGTAGAACGGTGGTGGCGAGGAGGTCGACCATTCCAGGGTGTGGGCATTCCACGGGTCACCGTGTTCGCACATGTTTTCTGGCTTGTTGCGATCACGCACGCTGACGTACAGCTGGATCAACTGGCAGGCGATGCCGACAGCGATCATCACGGCGCCGAACATGGCGACGTACAGGTACGGTACCCATTCCGGGTTGGTGGTGGCGTTCAGGCGACGGGTCATGCCCATGAAGCCCAGGACGTAGAGCGGCATGAATGCGACGAAGAAGCCGGTGATCCAGAACCAGAATGCAGCCTTGCCCCAGCCTTCGTGCAGCTTGAAGCCGAACGCTTTCGGGAAGTAGAAGCCGAAACCTGCGATGTAGCCGAACACGGCGCCGCCGATGATCACGTTGTGGAAGTGCGCGATCACGAACAGGCTGTTGTGCAGGACGAAGTCAGCACCCGGGATGGCCAGCAGTACGCCGGTCATGCCGCCAATGGCGAAGGTCACCATGAAGCCCAGGGTCCACAGCACTTGGCTGGTGAAACGCAGGCGGCCCTGGTAGATGGTGAACAGCCAGTTGAATAGTTTCACACCCGTGGGGATCGAAATCAGCATCGTCGCCAGGCCGAAGAAGGCGTTGACGCTGGCACCCGAACCCATGGTGAAGAAGTGGTGCAGCCAGACCATGAAGCCGAGGATCGAGATCGCGCCCGAAGCGTAGATCATCGAATGGTGGCCGAACAGTTTCTTGCCAGTGAAGGTCGAGATGACTTCGGAGAAGATCCCGAACGCCGGCAGAATCAGGATGTACACCTCGGGGTGACCCCAGGCCCAGAACAGGTTGACGTACATCATCGGATTGCCACCAAGTTCATTGGTGAAAATGTGGAAATCCATGTAACGGTCAAGCGTCAGCAGTGCCAGGGTAGCGGTCAGGATCGGGAACGAAGCGACGATCAGGACGTTGGCCCAGGTGCAGGTCCAGGTGAAGATCGGCATGTCCATCAGCTTCATGCCCGGGGTACGCATTTTCAGCACGGTAGCCAGGAAGTTGACCCCCGTCAGCGTCGTACCTAGCCCGGATAGCTGTAGCGCCCAGATGTAGTAATCCATCCCCACGCCCGGACTGTATTGCAGGCCCGACAGCGGCGGATAGGCAACCCAACCGGTCTTGGCGAATTCGCCAACGCCCAGGGACAGGTTGATCAGCACCACGCCGGAAACCAGCAACCAGAAGCTCAAGGAGTTCAGGAACGGGAAGGCAACGTCACGCGCGCCGATCTGCAGCGGCACTGCAAGGTTCATCAGGCCGGTGAAGAATGGCATCGCCATGAAGATGATCATGATCACACCGTGAGCGGTGAAGATCTGGTCATAGTGTTCAGGAGGCAGGTAGCCCGGCGAACCCTCGGTGGCCATGGCCAACTGGGTACGCATCATGATGGCGTCGGCAAAACCGCGCAGCAGCATGACCATGGCGACGATGATGTACATCACGCCAATTTTCTTGTGGTCGACCGAGGTCAACCACTCGGTCCACAGGTAGGTCCACTTCTTGAAGTAGGTGATTGCAGCGAACAGCGCCAGACCACCGAGCGCGATCATGGCGATGGTAATCATCACGATCGGTTCGTGGAACGGGACCGCTTCCCAACTTAATTTACCAAACATCGTTTACTCCTCTGCCCCGGCAGCTGAATGCGATTCCATGTCCGTAGCGGCCACTTCTTTCTCTTTCTTCTCGTGCTTGACCTTCGGACCCGGTTTCATCCCTTCGTACTTGTCGACGATGATCTGGAACAGGTTCGGTGTAACCGAGGAGTAGAGCTCGACTGGGTTGTTCTGGCTCTGCTTGGAAAGGGCTGCGTATTCAGCTTGTTCAAGCTGTTTAGGTGCCTTTTTGACTTCGCTTACCCAGGCGTCGAACTCTTCCTGGGTGGTGGCGATTGCCTTGAATTTCATACCGGTGAAACCAGCGCCGCTGTAGTTGGCGGAGATACCGTCCATTTCAGCGTTCTGGTTGGCGATCAGGTGCAGCTTGGTCTGCATGCCCGCCATCGCGTAGATCTGGCCGCCCAGGCCCGGGATGAAGAACGAGTTCATCACGGCGTCCGAGGTCACCTTGAAGTTGATTGGCGTGTGCGCCGGGAACACGATCTTGTTGACCGTGGCGATGCCTTGTTCCGGGTAGATGAACAGCCACTTCCAGTCCAGCGCGACCACTTCGATGGTCACAGGCTTGACGTCGGACTCCAGCGGACGGTACGGGTCCAGGGCGTGGGTCGATTTGTAGGTGACGTAACCCAGGGCAATGATGATCAGAACCGGGACAGCCCACACTGCGATTTCGATCTTGGTGGAGTGGTTCCACTTGGGCGTGTAGGTGGCGCTGGTGTTGGACGCACGGTACTTCCAGGCGAACAGGAAGGTCATGACGATGACCGGAACCACGACCAGGAGCATCAGCAGCGTTGCGGTGATGATCAGGTTTCGCTCGTCCAGGCCGACCTGGCCCTTGGGATCGAGCAAGGTCATGTTGCAGCCTCCCAGCAACAGCGTGCCGAGCAGCGGCAATAAGCCTAGTAGTCTGGGGTACCTGTTTTTACTCATCTCACGACCTCTAAAGCAGCTTGCGCAATGCAGTTGGGTTTCGATCGCCAACACTTCACCCTGCCAAGGGTTGGCATTTTTCTTGGATTGAATAAGGGCTTGCCCGTCACGCGTTAAACGCTGATTGACACATCCTGGGCCAGCGGTGAGTTCTTATTCGAATTCGTGGTCAAAGGCCTTGTTACAGACCAATTCCATTTGGTGCGGATAATTGGAAAGGCACCGACACCTGGGGTCGCACGAAGCTATCGAACCGCTCCTCGACCACCCTTCTCTGCTCAGGGGTGAGCAGTGCCGGAATTTCAGTGCGGGCGATTGTAGATATGTAACGTTTTATAAACCATGTCTCATCTCGAAATAATTTTTATCGGATACGGCAACAATCATTAACCAATCCTGTAAAGATTGCCGATTTTATCGCGATTCATTCTCAACAAGAACCCCAAAAATTGTAGGCCTACTGTGCGCAGTTCAGACAGCTTCCAGGCCCAAGCTCGGTCCGCCATGCTCGCCAAAGCCCCCTTTTCACAAGGCCTGTGGCGATTCGCCGAAGCCTGTTAAAACTGCCTGTCGCGGCATTCTTGCTGGCTTTTGGCCAAGACCGGCGCCGGGCAGATCTTTGTATCTTTTCATGCCAAAACACGAAGCTTGAAATGAGTTGCGACACTTGAGCTGTGACAACATGTCGCACACTCGCCGCACCCTCGATTGCCCCACATCACGAACTTTTTACTGGCGCGCTGAAACGTCAAACGCCCCGGCCTCTTTCGAGGACCAGGGCGTTTTTTGTGCAACGACGGTGGTTGAGGGTGTCGGCCTCAGTTCAGCTGTTTGCGGTTGCGCGAAACCAGCAGCGGCACCAGGACCACGGTCAGGACGAAGGCCACCAGGGCCCATTGCGCCAGCGACAGGCCGAGGATCGGCGGATAAGGCGTGGAGCAGAAACCGTCGACCTGGAAGCCCAGCGGGAAGATCTTCGCCAGTGGCAAACCATCGACAATCGGCTGCAGCACATCAATACCGCAGCTCACCGATGGATAGAACTGGGTGTAGACGTGATGGGCCGCGGTGCCCGCCCCCGCCAGGGCAAAGATCACCACCAGGGTCTCGAACACCGTGATGCTGCGTCGGGTGCGCATGGCCGCGCCGGCGAACGCACTGAGAGCGATCAGCAGCAATGCATAACGCTGCAGGATGCACAGTGGGCACGGGGCTTCGCCCAGCACGATCTGCATGTACAGCGCGCCCCCGATCAGCGCCAGGCAGATGATGCCCAACAACACCAGAAAGCGCCGCTCACGGCCCAGGCGCATCGAATCCTCGTTCATTCCCGTTTCCTTCGTCATAAATCAGGCTATGGCCGCCAGTTTACACGCCAGGCGTGCGTATGCAGCACGTGGCGTGGTGTCGGACCTTTCGCTGGGAATTAACGGTGGGGGGTATTAACAGCGGATTAACCCGTGGAATCTGTGTTGACGCGCATGACGCCATCGCGAGCAAGCTCGCACAGTGAATCTGTGGGACCAGGCCAGGCGGCGCTCCGCTTGCCCGGGATGGCGGTGGGTCAGGGGGCATAAATGTTGGCTATGCCGGCCTCATCGCGGGCAAGCCCGCTCCCACAAAGATACTCCAACGCAGGAAAGCAGGCCGGCCGGTAGGCCGCCTCGCCTGCCCTTGCCACTCAGGCCGACCGGCAGGTCGCCGTGCTTTTGCTCTTGATCCACCCGCCCCATCGGCAGGCTGAGCGAAGGTGTCCATCAGGGGGGAGGCGCGGAGCGCCGTGCGGCGAAGCCGCATACATCGAGAGGAGGTGCTGCGAAGCAAACCGGAGGCGATGCCCCCGGATGGATACCGTAGCGAAGGGACCCCGAGCCTTAGCGAGGGGCCGAACGCCTGGGGCAAAGACCTTTGGTTACTTTGGGGCGTTTGCCAAAGTGACCCGCCGTAAGGGCGGAACCATTAGCCGCCACAACCGCAGCAATGGATATACCTCAAATCCAAGATCAAAAGATCACAACCTTCAGCAGCTCCCACAGACCCTCAACACCATAGAATCTCCCACAATTGACCTTGCCTCGACTAAAGACTGGTGGAAGCGAGCCTGCCCGCGATAGGGGCGACTCGGTCTGACCAAATCGCCCCATTGCCGTTATTCCAGCGCCGCAGCCGGCCCAAAGAACTCGTAACGGCTCTGGCTCTCCGGCACACCCAACGCCTTGAGGTGACGCTTGATCGCCGCCATGAAACCCTTGGGCCCCAGGAAGTAGGCATCCAGGTCCCGTTGCTCGGGCAACCAGTGGCCCAACTGCTCCTGGCTCAGCAACCCGACCTGGTCGGCCGCTGGGCTGATCCCGTCATCTTCGGCGTAGCAGTAGAAGCGCTTGAGTTGCGGATGACGCGCGGCCAGGGCGTCGATCCAGTCACGGAAGGCATGCACCCTGCCATTACGCGCGCAATGGATAAAGTGCACCGGCCGCTCGGTTGCCAGGGCCGCTTCGAGCATGGCCAGGGTCGGGGTGATGCCCACCCCGCCGCTGATCAGCACTAGCGGCTTGTCGCTGGCCGTCAGGGTAAAGTCGCCAGCAGGCGGGAACAGTTCGATGCGGGCACCGACCTGGAACTGGTCATGCAGGTAATTCGAAGCGCGGCCGCCGGCTTCGCGCTTGACGCTGATGCGGTACTGGCCGTCGGTACCCAGGGACGACAGCGAGTAGTTGCGACGAATCTCTTCACCGTCCAGCAGCAGCTTCATGCCGATGTACTGGCCTGGCTCTGCGGCAAGGATCGGGCCCTTGTCCGCGGGTTCAAAGTAGAACGAGGTGATTTCCGCGCTCTCCTCGACCCGCTGGGCCAGGATGAACTCGCGCGCCCCGCGCCAACCGCCGACAGCTTCGGCTTTCTGGTCGTAGATCGCGGCTTCGGCACCGATCAGGATCTCAGCCAGTTGGCCATAGGCCGCGCCCCAGGCATTCATCACTTCGGGCGTGGCGATCTCGTCACCGAGCACTTCACTGATGGCGCGCAACAGGCAGCTGCCAACAATCGGATAGTGCTCGGGAAGAATCTGCAGGGCCACATGCTTGTTGATGATCTTCGCCACCAGATCGCCCAACTGGTCGAGCTGGTCGATGTGCCGAGCATACATCAGCACGCCATTGGCCAGGGCCCGGGGCTGGTCGCCGCTGGCCTGGTGCGCCTGGTTGAACAGCGGGCGCACTTGCGGGTATTCGCTGAGCATCATGCGGTAAAAGTGGGTGATCAGGGCTTCACCACCGCTTTCCAGCAGTGGCACAGTGGATTTGACGATGGCACGGTCTTGAGCGCTAAGCATAAGGGGATGAACTCCTGAACGACTGCTTTTAATGGATTACCCTTTGGGTATCAGTTTCCATGCCAAGTATTAAATCGTTATAAAATCAATGATTTGATTAATATGTAGTCATAACGACCCTTGGGGTTTTATAGTCACCTCGACTACATGGAGTCAATATGACTGCAAAATCCCTGCTGACCACCCTGCTGCCGCTGGTCTCTGACCTGTCCCGCGAACTGCCCGAAGGTGAGCGCTACCGGCGCCTGCTGGAAGCCATGCGTGCCCTGCTGCCCTGCGATGCCGCCGCCCTGCTGCGCCTGGATGGCGAATGGCTGGTGCCGCTGGCGGTCGACGGCTTGAGTACCGACACCCTGGGCCGGCGCTTCAAGGTCAGCGAGCACCCGCGCTTCGAGGCGCTGCTCAGCAGCCCTGGCCCGACACGCTTTGCCGCCGACAGCGAGCTGCCGGACCCTTATGACGGCCTGGTCGATGGCCTCGACGAGCACCTGGAGGTCCACGACTGCATGGGCTGCCCGCTGTTTATCGATGAGCGGCCCTGGGGCTTGCTGACCCTGGATGCGCTGGACCCGGAACGCTTCGAACCCATCGAACTGGATGCCCTGCAGGCCTTCGCCAGCCTGGCAGCCGCCACGGTCAACGCCGCCGAGCGCATTGAGCGGCTGGCCAATCGGGTCGAAGACGAACACCAGCGGGCCGAGGTCTATCGGCAGGCCAGCGGCCAGCAGGACCGCGAAATGATCGGCCAGAGCAAGGCGCACAAGCGCCTGGTGGAGGAGATCAAACTGGTGGGCGGCAGCGACCTGACGGTGCTGATCACCGGGGAAACCGGGGTCGGCAAGGAGCTGGTGGCCCAGGCAATTCACGCCGCATCAGCGCGGGCCCACAAGCCGATCATCAGCCTCAACTGCGCCGCCCTGCCCGATACCCTGGTGGAGAGCGAGCTGTTCGGCCATGTGCGCGGGGCCTTCACCGGCGCCACCAGTGACCGCCGCGGCAAATTTGAACTGGCCAATGGCGGCACCCTGTTTCTCGACGAAGTCGGCGAGTTGTCCCTGACAGTGCAGGCCAAGTTGCTGCGCGTCCTGCAAAGCGGCCAGCTGCAGCGCCTGGGGTCGGACAAGGAGCATCAGGTCGACGTGCGCCTGATCGCCGCCACCAACCGCGACCTCGCCGAAGAAGTGCGCAGTGGCCGCTACCGCGCCGACTTCTATCATCGCCTGAGCGTGTATCCACTGCTGGTGCCGGCCCTGCGTGATCGCGGGCGCGATGTGCTGCTGCTCAGTGGCTATTTCCTCGAACAGAATCGCTCGCGCATGGGCCTCAACAGTCTGCGCCTGTCCAGCGATGCCCAGGCCGCGCTGCTGGCTTACAGCTGGCCGGGCAATGTCCGCGAACTGGAACACCTGATCGGTCGCAGTGCCTTGAAGGCGCTGGGCAATTCCCGCGAGCGGCCGAAGATCCTCAGCCTCAGTGCGATCGACCTGGACTTGCCCCACGACACCCTTGAGATCAGCACAGTGCCTGCGCCCGCCGCACCTGCGCCAGCATTGGAGATGAACGGCGACCTGCGCCAGGCCACCGAGCAGTACCAGCGCCAACTGATCAGCGCGTGCCTGGAGCGCCACCAGCACAACTGGGCCAGCGCCGCCCGCGAACTGGGCCTGGACCGGGCGAACCTGGGGCGAATGGCCAAGCGGCTGGGCATGAAGTGATCGCCCCCAACGGTATTGCCAAGCCAAATGAACGTCCTGCAGCCGTTGACGCAGCCTCGCGGGCTCGGCAGCGGCGACAAAGGTTGTACCGGTCCTAAAGCCTGCCGCCGACAAGTCGATAACCCGTTATCAATAGTTGTCGGCGCTCCCGCGATCCTCCGCCACCTTTTCCACAGAAGGTTTTTATGTCCTCCACCAAAGCCCGCGCAGATTCACTTTCGCTTCTGCTGTTTACCTTGCGCAGTGGCAAGCTGATGGCGATCAACCTGCTGAAAGTCAGTGAAATCATCCCCTGCCCGCCGCTGACCCGGCTACCGGAGTCGCACCCCCACGTCAAAGGCATCGCCACCCTGCGCGGCAACTCGTTGTCGGTCATCGACCTGAGCCGCGCCATCGGCGAGCGGCCCCTGGCGGACCCGGACGGTGGCTGCCTGATCGTCACTGACGTCAGCCGCTCGAAACAGGGCCTGCACGTGCAGGCGGTGAGCAAGATCGTGCACTGCCTGACCTCCGATATTCGCCCGCCGCCGTATGGCTCGGGCGGCGGACGTTCGTACATCACTGGCGTGACCTCGGTCGATGGCACGCTGGTGCAGGTGCTGGACATCGAGAAGGTCATCCACGGCATTGCCCCGGAGCCGGTGCAAATGGCGCCCACCGAGTTGAGCATGGAAGATGCCGAGTTGCTGGGCAACGCGCGCATCCTGGTGGTCGACGACAGCCAGGTGGCGCTGCAACAGTCGGTACATACCCTGCGTCACCTCGGGCTGTTATGCCACACCGCCCGCAGTGCCAAGGAGGCCATCGACTGCCTGCTGGAACTGCAAGGCACCGCGCAGCAGATCAACCTGATTGTCTCGGACATCGAGATGTCGGAAATGGACGGCTACGCCTTCACCCGGACCCTGCGCGAAACCCCCGATTTTGCCCACCTCTACGTGCTGCTGCATACCTCCCTGGACAGCGCGATGAACAGTGAAAAAGCCCGACTGTCCGGAGCCAATGCGGTGCTGACCAAATTCTCCTCGCCGGAGCTGACCCAATGCCTGATCGACGCCGCCAAAGCGGTGGCGCAGCAGGGTCATTGAGCCGTGGCCCAGGCTTACTGCCTATTATTGCGCCGCGAACTGGCCGGCCCCCTCGCGCCCTGCGCCTGGCCGGCGGGTATCAGCCTGACCAGCTACCAACCGGCGATGGCCGAGGCGGTGCATCAGTTGCTAGAGGCCGGCTATCGCCAGGGCGGCGGTCAGGTCTCGGCTCTGGCTACCTGGCGCGAACGTTTTGAGCGCGACCCCGAATACGATCCGCAACTGTGCTTCATCGCCTCCGACGCCCAGGGCCTGGTCGGCGTGATCCAGTGCTGGACCAGCGCCTACATCAAGCACCTGGTGGTGCATCCCCGCGCCCGGGGGCAGGGCTTGGGACGGGCGTTGCTGCTGCATGCCTTCAACGTTTTCCAGCAGCGTCGCGAAGGGTTTGTCGATTTGAAGGTGCTGGAGGACAACCATCGGGCTCGGCAGTTGTATGACAGTTGCGGCATGCGCCTGGTGCGCCGGGAACCCGTGCCCGACTGAGAACGCCCCCCACAACTGCATCAGGCATACTCCCTATCCGACCTATCTGGAGTCCTGCCATGCGATCCCCTGCCCTGCTCTTCATCGCCCTGACCAGCCTCGCACTCCACGCCCAGGCCTCGAGCCCCGACGCCTGGGCCGCCTACGACAAGGTCGTACTCGCCAGTTGCACCAAGGCCAGCCAGTTGAGCCACGCCAAGCCGGTGGGTAATGCCGCGTTGTTCGATGATCGCGTCGGCTACAGCGCCTTGCTGCTTGAGGGCCAGTACCCGCAAAAGCACATGAAGGGACAGCGGGGCACGGAGCTGTGCCTCTACCACAAGAAAAGCAAGACCGCCCATGTCACAGAATGGGACTCGGTGCGCCCGGCCACCCAGGGCCAATGACTGGCGCACAACTTGCTTCGCACCAGGCCCCGGCGCTGTTTTTTTGTCAGCGCTGACGCTTTCGGACTGTGAACGCCCCCATGAACACATCGTTTTCCTGCGTAGGCTGCGGCAAATGCTGCAATGACCACCATGTGCCCCTGACTCTCGCCGAAGCCCGCATGTGGGCAGCGGATGGCGGCGCAGTGATCGTGCTGGTCGAAGGGTTCCTGGACAACGGCCTGGGCCTGCCGGCCGTGCAGCGCGAACACGCCCGCCGCCGTTCAGTGGTGGTGCCCAGCGGTGACACCCACGCCTACGTGACGATTACCTTCGCCGCCTTCAATGCGGGCCGCTGCCGGAATCTTGACGAAGACAACCTGTGCCGGATCTATGAACGTCGGCCGCTGGTGTGCCGGATCTACCCGATGGAGATCAACCCACACATCCCCCTGACACCGGGAGCCAAGGACTGCCCGCCCGAGTCATGGCAGCAGGGGCCTGAGTTGATCGTCGGCGGTCAATTGGTCGACCCGGCGCTGGCAAGCCTGATCGAAGATTCGCGCCAGGCCGATCGGGACGACATTCAAGCCAAGGAAGGGATTTGCACACAGCTGGGAATTTGCACCGCAGCCCTCAAGGGCGACGGTTTTACCGCCTATTTGCCAGATATGGCCGCGTTTGCCGCCGCCATCGACCAGATTCAGGCCGAACCGCAATTGGCTGCGGTCGGGCAATGGCAGTTTCATCTGTCGGGGGCAGCGCTGGCCGATCAGGTGCAGGCCGCCGGAGCGCGGGTGACGACTGCGCAGCCCCTGAATTACGCCTTTATCTCGTTGCAGGCGGCCTAGGCCGCAATGGCAGTGGCCTGATGACCACTGCGCAAGCTCAGCAAATCAGCGTTTGCCCATCGAGCGACGGGTACCTGGCGGCGCAGCGCCCGGAACCTTGGTGTGGCCATTCTTGGCGCCATTCTTGTACCACGGCTGATTACCAGCCTTGGCGGCAGCCAGTGCACCTGGCTTGAACGGGAACTTGAAGGCCGGGATCGCGGCGTTGCTGTCGCTGTCGGCGCTGGAGTCGACGCTGTCTGGCAGGTCAGCCTGGTCGTCAGCCGCAGGCGCTTGTGTCGGGGAAGTCATGAATGCTCCGGGTGTAGCGTTGAGTCGCGCCCGGATGATGGGTCGCGAAAAGCCGGCAGTATAGCGGGAAGAGCCGCGGCAAGCTGCAAGCTTCAAGCGCCAAGCTGTCCGCCCTGTCAGTTAGCCGTCACCCTGCTGACCGGATCGTGGGGCTATAACGGAGGCATACTGGCTACCTATCCGACCCACCGGCCCCGGCGATTGACCTGATGCCCAGCAAAAAAACCACGCTCCTGCTTGTCGCTACCCTCGTCGTGCTTGTCGCCGCCGGGACCTGGACCCTGCTCCGGCCAGCTTCGAGCAAACTCGCCGCGTCGACGGCGGTGCCGGTGCGGGTGGTCAGCGTCGCGCAGCGCGATGTACCGCGATATGTCAGCGGCATCGGCTCGGTGTTGTCGTTGCACAGCGTGGTCATTCGCCCGCAGATCGACGGCATCCTCACCCGCCTGCTGGTCAAGGAAGGCCAACGGGTCAAAGCCGGCGACCTACTGGCCACCATCGACGATCGCTCGATCCGCGCCAGCCTCGATCAGGCCCGCGCGCAACAGGGCGAAAGCCAGGCCCAGTTGCAGGTGGCCCAGGTCAATCTGCAGCGCTACAAGCTGCTGAGCGCCGATGACGGGGTGTCGAAACAGACCTACGACCAGCAGCAGGCGCTGGTCAATCAGTTGAAAGCCACCCTGCTGGGCAACCAGGCCACCATCGACGCGGCGCAGGTGCAACTCTCCTACACCCAAATACGTTCACCGGTGACCGGGCGGGTCGGGATTCGCACCGTGGATGAGGGCAACTTCCTGCGCATGAGCGATACCCAAGGGTTGTTCTCAGTGACCCAGATCGACCCGATCGCCGTCGAGTTCTCCCTGCCACAGCAGATGCTACCGACCTTGCAAGGCCTGATCGGCGCGACGCCCGCAGCCGCGGTCGACGCCTATCTGGGAGCCGATACCGACGGCCAGACCGGCAACTTGCTCGGGGAAGGCCACCTGACGCTGATCGATAACCAGATCAACGCCAACACCGGCACCATTCGCGCCAAGGCCGAATTCAACAACCCCGGGCAAAAGCTCTGGCCCGGGCAACTGGTGACGATCAAGATCCAGACCGCGCTGGACAAGGCGGCCCTGGTAGTACCGCCGACGGTGGTCCAGCGCGGCCTGGACCAGCACTTTGTGTACCGGGTGACGGATGGCAAGGTCGAATCGGTGCCGGTGCAGATGGTCTATCAGAACAGCGATCTGAACATCATCAAGGGCGTGCAGGCCGGTGATGTCCTGGTCAGCGATGGCCAGTCGCGACTCAAGCCGGGGAGCCGCGTGCAGATCCTCGACGAACCACCGGAACTGACCCAGGCCACCGTTTCGGAGCAGCAGCCATGACGGCCCGCAGGGGGATCAGCGCCTGGTGCATCGATCACCCGGTGGCCACCGTCCTGTTGACCTTCGCCTTGGTGCTGCTGGGCCTGATCGCCTTCCCGCGATTGCCGATTGCGCCCCTGCCGGAAGCCGAGTTCCCGACCATCCAGGTCAACGCCCTGCTGCCCGGTGCCAGCCCGGACACCATGGCCTCGTCGGTGGCCACGCCCCTGGAGGTGCAATTCAGCGCCATCCCCGGCATGACCCAGATGACTTCCAGCAGTGCCCTTGGTTCGACCAACCTGACCTTGCAGTTCACCCTCGACAAGAGCATCGACACCGCCGCCCAGGAAGTCCAGGCCGCGATCAACACCGCTGCGGGCAAACTGCCCAAGGACATGCCGACCCTGCCAACCTGGCGCAAGGTCAACCCGGCCGACAGCCCGGTGCTGATCCTCAGCGTCAGTTCGACACAAATGCCCGGCACCGAACTCAGCGACTACGCCGAAACCCTGCTCGGGCGCCAACTGAGCCAGGTCGACGGCGTCGGCCAGGTCAACATCACCGGCCAGCAGCGCCCGGCCATCCGGGTCCAGGCCTCGGCCGACAAGCTCGCTGCCATCGGCCTGACCCTGGCCGACATTCGCCTGGCCATCCAACAGACCAGCCTCAACCTGGCCAAGGGCGCACTGTACGGCGAGTCGAGCATTTCCACCCTGGCGACCAACGACCAACTGTTCCACCCCGAGGAATACGGCGAACTGATCGTCTCCTACAAAGACGGCGCACCGGTGCACCTGCGCGATGTCGCCCGGGTGGTCAACGGCGCTGAGGACGCTTACGTGCAGGCCTGGTCCGGCACGCAGCCGGGGGTCAACCTGGTGATTTTCCGCCAGCCGGGGGCCAATATCGTCGAGACCGTCGACCGTATCCAGGCCGCGTTGCCCAGCCTGCAGGCGATGCTGCCGGCGTCGGTCGAGGTCAAGGTGCTGATCGACCGTACCCAGACCATCCGCGCCTCGCTGCACGAGGTAGAACTGACGCTGTTGATCGCGGTGTTGCTGGTGGTGGCCGTGATGGCGCTGTTCCTGCGCCAGCTGTCGGCGACGCTGATCGTCTCCAGCGTGCTCGCGGTGTCGTTGATCGCCAGTTTTGCCCTGATGTATGTGATGGGCTTCAGCCTCAACAACCTGACACTGGTGGCGATCGTGATTTCGGTCGGCTTCGTGGTCGACGATGCGATTGTGGTGGTGGAGAACATTCACCGCCACCTGGAGGCCGGCGACGACCAACGCGTGGCGGCGATCAAGGGCGCCAGCGAGATCGGCTTCACCGTGGTCTCGATCAGCTTCTCGCTGGTGGCCGCGTTCATTCCGTTGCTGTTCATGGGCGGGGTGGTCGGGCGCCTGTTCAAGGAGTTTGCCTTGACGGCCACCTCGACCATCCTGATTTCGGTGGTGGTGTCCCTGACCCTGGCGCCCACGCTGGCAGCGCTGTTCATGCGTGCCCCCAAACATGACGCCCACGCCAAGCCTGGCTTTGGTGAGTACCTGCTGGCGCTCTATGAAAAAGGACTGCGTCGCGCCCTGGCCCACCAAAAGTTGATGCTCGGGGTCTTCGGTTTGACCCTGAGCATGGCCGTCGCCGGTTATGTGTTTATCCCCAAGGGCTTCTTTCCTATTCAGGACACCGGCTTCATCTTCGGCACTACAGAAGCCGCCGCCGACATCTCCTACAACGACATGGTGAAAAAACACCTGGCAATGGCCAAGATCGTCGCCGCCGACCCGGCCGTGGAGGTGTTCTCCCACTCAGTGGGCGTCTCGGGCAGCAACCAGACCATCGCCAACGGCCGCTTCTGGATCACCCTCAAACCTCGGAGCGAGCGCGATGTGTCGGCCAGTGAGTTCATCGACCGGATTCGCCCACAGCTGATGAACGTCCCCGGCATCGTCCTCTACCTGCGGGCTGGTCAGGATATCAACCTCAGTTCCGGCCCCAGCCGGGCACAGTATCAGTACGTACTCAAGAGCAACGACGGCCCGACGTTGAACCTATGGACCCAACGCCTGACGGAAAAACTGCGCGGCATCCCGGCTTTCCGCGACATTTCCAACGACCTGCAACTGGGCGGCAGCATCACCCATATCACCATCGACCGAGCGGCGGCCGCGCGTTTCGGGCTGACCGCCAGTGATGTCGACGAAGCACTCTATGACGCCTTCGGCCAGCGCCAGGTCAATGAGTTCCAGACCCAGATCAACCAGTACAACGTGATCCTCGAACTGGACACCCGGCAACGGGGCAAGGCCGAAAGCCTGGCGTATTTCTACCTGCGCTCGCCCCTGAGCGGCGAGATGGTGCCGCTGTCGGCGCTGGCCCGCTTCGACGCACCGACCATCGGCCCGCTGTCCATCGCCCACGACGGCATGTTCCCCGCCGCCAACCTGTCGTTCAACCTGGCGCCTGGTGTGGCCCTGGGCGATGCGGTGATCCTGCTCAACCAGGCGAAAGCCGAAATCAGCATGCCGACCTCGGTCAACGGCAACTTCCAGGGCGCAGCCCAGGCATTCCAAAGCTCGCTGGCCAGCCAGCCCTGGTTGATCCTGGCGGCGCTGGTGGCGGTGTACATCATTCTCGGGGTGCTTTATGAGAGCTTCGTGCACCCGCTGACGATCATCTCTACCCTGCCCTCGGCGGGCCTCGGCGCCGTGATCATGTTGTGGTTGCTGGGCCAGGACTTCTCGATCATGGCGCTGATCGGCCTGGTGTTGCTGATCGGCATCGTCAAGAAAAACGGCATCCTGATGATCGACTTCGCCCTCGATGCCCAGCGCAAGGGTGGGCTTACGCCCGAGGACGCGATTTATCAGGCCTGTATCACGCGCTTTCGGCCAATCATCATGACCACCCTCGCCGCCTTGCTGGGCGCCCTGCCGCTGATGCTGGGCCACGGCCCCGGTGCCGAATTGCGCCAGCCATTGGGGATTGCCGTGGTCGGCGGCTTGCTGGTGAGCCAGGCGCTGACGCTGTTTACCACGCCCGTCATATACTTGTGGCTTGAACGGCTGTTTCATCGGCCTACACCAGCACCTGCGCTGGCGACTACACACTGAGGCGGGTCATGCGTGTCCTGATCGTTGAAGACGAAGAAAAAACCGCAGACTACCTGTATCGCGGCCTGACGGAACAAGGCTACACCGTGGACGTCGCCCCCGATGGCATCCAAGGCCTGCACCTGGCACTGGAGTGCGACTACGCGGTGATTGTCCTCGACGTGATGCTGCCGGGGCTGGATGGCTACGGCGTGCTGCGGGCCTTGCGGGCACGCAAACAGACGCCGGTGATCATGCTCACCGCCCGCGAGCGGGTCGAGGACCGGATCCGCGGCCTGCGCGAGGGTGCCGACGATTACCTGGGCAAGCCCTTCTCGTTCCTCGAACTGGTGGCCCGCCTGCAGGCCTTGACCCGCCGCAGTGGCGGGCATGAACCGGTGCAGGTGAGCGTGGCCGACCTGTGGATAGATCTGCTCAGCCGCAAGGCCACCCGCGCCGGTACCCGTCTGGACCTGACGGCCAAGGAATTCTCGTTGCTCAGCGTGCTGGCCCGGCGCCAAGGTGAAATCCTCTCGAAAACCTCGATTGCCGAAATGGTCTGGGACATCAATTTCGACAGCGATGCCAATGTCGTTGAAGTGGCGATCAAGCGCCTGCGGGCGAAAATCGACGGCCCGTTCGACGAGAAACTGCTGCACACCATCCGTGGCATGGGCTATGTGCTGGAGAGCCGTCGTGCCTCGTAACTCGATCGCCCTGCGCCTGAGCGCGATGTTCACCCTGGTGGCCGCGCTGGTGTTCCTGGTGATCGGCTGGGCCTTGTACCAGCAGGTCGACAAGGCTCTGGGCCTATTGCCGGAAGCGGAGCTGGATGCGCGCTACAGAGTGCTCGAATCCACGGTGGGCAGTCATGGCACCCCGGAACATTGGGTCAAGATCAACAACAAACTCAATCTGCTGGGCGAAGGTGACAAGTGCATCAGTTTCTGGATCATCAGCGGCGATAGCCGTTACGAATACGGCGCTATCACCCCACAGATCCGCGCCTTCGCCGCAGGCCCGCTGGGCATGCGCGACCTGCAGCTACCAGAGCAGCCCTACCCACTGAAAGTGCTGGTCAGCCAGTTCCCGGCCAAGGATCAGCGCCCGCCGTTGCGCTTCATGATCGGCATCGACACGCAGACTTTTTATGAAACCCAGCATCACCTGCTGATCGCCCTGATCAGCCTGGCGATCATAGGTGTACTGCTGGCCTCCGCATTGAGTTACTGGGTCGCGCGAATTGGCCTCAAGCCATTGATCAAGTTATCCCAGGAAGCGCAACGTCTGGCCCCACCGCTGCTGTCGGCGCGCTTGCAACTGTCGCCCTTGCCGCCGGAACTCGATCAGTTTGTCACCTCGTTCAACTCGACCCTAGAGCGGGTCGAACAGGCCTATACCCGCCTGGAATCGTTCAACGCCGACGTCGCTCACGAACTGCGTTCACCGCTGACCAACCTGATCGGCCAGACCCAGGTAGCCCTGACGCGCGGACGCTCGGCGGAACACTACTTCGAAGTGCTGCAATCGAACCTGGAAGAGCTCGAGCGGTTACGCTCGATCATCAACGACATGCTGTTCCTGGCCAGCGCCGACCAGGGCAGCAAGGCCACCAAACTCACCAGCACCTCGTTGGCCGATGAAGTGGCGACCACCCTGGATTACCTGGACTTCATCCTCGAGGATGCCCAGGTCCAGGTCCGGGTTAGCGGTGACGCCCAGGTGCGGATTGAAATCGCCCACCTGCGCCGGGCCTTGATCAACCTGCTGAACAACGCGGTACAACACACCGCACCCGGACAGGTGATCGAGGTGCGGATCGACGCCGAACACCATCAGGTTCGCCTTGGAGTGACCAACCCCGGCGAGCCGATTGCCAGCGAACACCTGCCGCGCCTGTTCGAACGCTTCTACCGGGTCGACGCCTCGCGCAGCAACAGTGGCGCCAACCACGGCCTGGGGCTGGCCATCGTCAAAGCAATTGCGCTGATGCACGGCGGCGATGTGTTTGTGCGCAGTGACGAAGGGGTCAATACCTTCGGTATCTACCTGCCCATCTAATGGCATCCGCAGGCTGGGCGCGGCACCAACTATTGCTGTTCCCGCAACAGTCCTTTCTGTAATCCGCTCTGTTTCCTTTTACCCGCGCCCCTTATCTTTGCCCGCACCAAACAGCACTTGCCAAGCAAGAAGGTTTTTCAGATGTCCAACAGTATGGGTATTGCCAGCGCTTTCGTTTTGTCGTCCTTGTTCCTCTCGCCATTGGCCATGGCCGAAGAGTCGCCAGCCTTTATCGCGCAGAATGCCGCGCGTGCAGCCGCCTTCGACAAGGCCCAGAACGAACTGACCGCCAAGGCGCAAAACCCTGAGCACGCCCCGCAAGCAGCGACTGTCCAGGCTCAGCCGCAGGTTGAGAAAGACAGCTGATTGATCGGCGTTTCGAGTTTCCCTCGACACTTTACTCGGCTCTTTCCCAAGTGAAGTTGTCTTAAAAGCCGCTGCTATCAGCGGCTTTTTTTTATTGTGTTTTTGCCCCGCGCGCGCACGTCCCCCTTAATAAGAAACACCGGATTTCAAACAATGACCCTACAGGTCATTGCGCCAAGGAGCTGTACCCCACGTGAGTATCACCGTCAAACTGTGCCCTCTGTTCATTGCAATCGCCGCAACGATCCCCACCGCCGCCCAGGCCACCGAAAACTCCCCGCACGAAGGTTTTGTCGAGGGTTCCAGCCTCAACCTCAGTGCCCGCAACTACTACATGAACCGCAATCGCCTGCAGCAGGCTGATGACAACATCGAGTGGGGCCAGGGTTTTCTCGGACAATTCGAGTCGGGTTACACCCAGGGGCCACTGGGTTTTGGCCTGGACGCCAATGCCATGCTCGGGCTGAAACTCGATGGCGGGGGCGGCACCGACGGCTCCAGCATCCTGCCGACCGGCGATGGCAACGGCAAAGCCCCGGGGTCGTTTTCCACCAGCGGCGCGACCCTGAAAATGCGCGCCATGGACACGGAGCTCAAGGCCGGTGACCTGTTCCTCAATAACCCGGTGATCGCCGGCGGCATGAGCCGCATGTTGCCGCAGACCTTTCGCGGCGTCAGCTTGAGCAACCACAGCTTCGACGGCTGGCTGCTCGAAGGTGGCCAGGCCAGTTTCACCAAGCCCTACAACCAGAGCGGGCACCAGCGCATCGGCACCGCCTACGGGACCTTGGCCGAGGGTGACGAAAGCCGCCACCTGAACTGGGCCGGCGTGGCCTGGAGCGCGGTGCCAGGGCTTAGCAGCAGCCTGTATGCCTCCGAGCTCAAGGACGTGTGGAACCAGTACTACTACGACCTCGACTACCGCTACGCGCTGAACGAGCACGTCAGCCTGACCCCTGGCCTGCACTACTATCACACCCAGGACAGTGGCGAGGCGCTGCTGGGGGCGATCGACAACAACACCTACAGCCTGCATTTGACCCTCGGTGTCGGTTATCACAGCGTCACGGCGGCGTACCAGCGGGTGAACGGTAATACCCCGTTTGACTACATCGCCCAGGGCGACAGCGTCTACCTCGACAACTCGCAGCAATACTCGGACTTCAACGGCCCCAACGAGCGTTCGTGGAAGCTCAAGTACGCCTATGATTTTGCCGCTGTGGGCATGCCCGGCCTGACCTCGGCCCTGTCCTATTCGCGCGGCACCCTCGACTTGCGCAAAGTCGATCCGCACAGCCCCGGCTATGGCGCCTGGTACAACGCGGACGGCCAGCACGCCAAACACTGGGAGCGCGATCTCGACCTGCAGTACGTGGTCCAGGACGGCACGGCGAAAAACCTCGCCGTGCGCCTGCAATGGGCAACCAACCGGGGTGGCAACGGCTATGGCGCACTGGACAACGACACCGATGAGTACCGGGTGATCCTCGACTACCCGCTGAACGTTTTCTAAGGCGCGCCTGCGCATACCTATGGGAATGAGCCGGGCGGCCCTCCGTCTGCTCGCGATGAACCGCAGAGCGCCGGATGTTCACGGCATTCGTGCGTTTTCGTTCACGTCCATCGCGAGCAAGCTCGCTCCTACATAATGCTTCATCGCGGGGCTGGCGTTTTTTGCGCCTGGGATCTATATATGCAACCAAGCTAACGATCAACGAACTGATATCTGCAATGCCGCCCGGTCCGTTCGGGAACTACGCTGATGATGTCCCTCTGCAGAAATCAGAACCATGAGTGCAAGCCGTACGCACCTCCACTTGACGGGTAACACCCGCCGCCCCGAATTCATGCTGATTCTGGGCAGCTCGCTGACCGTCATTGCCATCATCGCCATCGTCACTTTCCTGCTGATACGCGAGCACGCCAACGCGATGCAGGCGGCGACTCGCAGCGCGACCAATATCGTGCAGTTGATCGACGCGGATGTGCTGCGCAACGTCGAACTCTATGACCTGTCACTGCAAGGCCTGATTGCCGCCGCCCAGCGTGACGACCTGCAACAGGTGTCGGCACAGATCCGTCACCTGGTGCTGTTCGATCGCTCCAGCACCGCACGTTTCAAAGGCGACCTGCTGTTGCTGGACAAGTATGGCAACGTGATCGCCGACTCCTCCCTGGTGACCCCGAAGCCGGGGAACTTCGCCGACCGTGATTACTTCCTGGCTCATGCGTTCAACGATGACACCGGGATGTTTATCAGCCGTCCTTTCAAACCCCGCTGTGAGTGCCCCGACAGCGAGCAGTGGCGCATCAGTTTCAGCCGGCGCATCTCTTCACCCTCCGGCGAGTTTCTCGGCGTGGCCGTGGCGTCCATGCGTCTCGCGTATTTCGACGAGTTGTTCAAGAGCCTGAACATCGGCAACGACAGCACCCTCAATGTGCTCGACAAGGACGGTATTCTGCTCGCGCAAAAACCCATGCTGCGTGACAACAGCATCGGCAAGAGCTTCGGCAACCGCCCCAATGTGGTTCGAATCATGCGCGAAGGCACAGGCAGTTTCAGCAGTGTCTCAAGCATGGACCACCGCAATCGCCTGTACACCTTCTCGCGCGTCGGCAATCTTCCATTGACGGTGATCGTGGCGCTGTCCATGGACGAAGTCTTCGCCACCTGGAAACGCACCGCCTATGTGATCAGTGGCGCCACCGGTGTGCTGTGCATCGGCCTGATGTGGCTGGCCCTACTGCTGTGTCGCGAACTGCGTTTGCGCCAGCACGCCGAGCAGGAACTCGCCCAGCAGGCGGCCATTGATTCGCTCACCGGAGTGGCCAACCGCCGCACCCTGGATACGGTATTGAATCGCGAATGGTCGCGTGCCCATCGCTCGGGGAAACCGCTGTCGGTGCTGATGATCGACGCCGATCACTTCAAAGCCTTCAATGACCGGCATGGTCATCAAGGCGGGGATGATGCGTTGCGCGTGCTGGCCAGGGTCATCAGCGAAAATATCCGCCGCCCGGCTGATCTCGCTGCACGCTATGGCGGCGAAGAGTTCGCCGCGGTGCTGCCCGAAACCGATACCGCCGGTGCACTGCGCATCGCCGAAAACATTCGTGCGGCGGTCGAACGACTACCGCCCTTTGCCGCCGACGAATCGCCCATGACCGTCAGCATCGGCCTCAGTACCTCCACGGGGCAACCGAACCAGAGCCTGGAAAACCTGATGTACACCGCTGACAAGGCGCTGTACCAGGCCAAGCATCGGGGACGCAACTGCGTGGTCAGTGCGCAGGAGTAGGTCCGGCATTTGCGCCAGGCATAAAAAAAGGCCACCCGAAGGCAGCCTTTAAAAACTAGAGAGGTTTTTACTTACACTGCCGCAACTGGGCGCATGTAAGAGATCGGAGCAGTGCTGGCGTCTTCAAAAGTCACGACTTCCCAAGCATCTGTCTGCTCAATCAATTTGCGCAGAAGCTGGTTGTTCAGTGCGTGGCCGGACTTGAAGCCCTTGAACTCACCAATCAGGCTATTGCCCAGCAGGTAGAGGTCGCCAATGGCGTCGAGGATCTTGTGCTTGACGAATTCGTCTTCGTAGCGAAGGCCGTCTTCGTTCAATACACCGTCCGCATCGACCACGATGGCATTTTCAACGCTACCGCCGAGTGCGAGGTTGTGCTTGCGCAGGTACTCGATATCACTCATGAAACCAAAGGTCCGGGCGCGGCTGACTTCTTTTACGAACGAAGTGCTGGAAAAATCCACGCTGGCACTTTGGGTGCGGTCACGAAACACCGGGTGATCGAAATCGATCTCGAAGCTCACCTTGAAACCTTCGAAAGGGACAAAAGTGGCGCGCTTGTCGCCATCTTCCACTGTCACTTCACGCAGGATACGGATGAACTTCTTGGCGGCATCCTGTTCTTCCAGGCCAGCCGATTGAATCAGGAATACAAAAGGTCCAGCGCTACCATCCATGATTGGCACTTCGGACGCGGAGAGCTCGACGTAGGCGTTATCGATGCCCAGGCCAGCCATGGCCGAGAGCAAGTGCTCCACCGTGTCCACTTTGACGTCACCGTTGACCAAAGTGGTCGACATGGTGGTTTCGCCAACGTTTTCTGCGCGAGCAGGAATCTGCACCACAGGGTCGAGATCGGCACGACAAAACACAATGCCAGTGTCGACAGGTGCAGGCTTGAGGGTCAGGTAGACCTTCTCCCCGGAGTGCAGGCCGACACCTGTGGCACGGATAATATTCTTCAGGGTGCGTTGTTTAATCATGGCATGGGCCGCTTCAGCGCAAAGTGCGAACTGGTATCAACAAAGGCTGGCGATAATAGCAGACCAGACCTTTGCTGAACACCAATCAACTTAATACGCCTGATACATTTCATCAATCGGCCTGACGACGCAGGAATGCCGGGATGTCCAGGTAATCCAGATCGTCTTGCGGATTGAGCTTTGCCGCCGCCGCTGCGCCGGCCTGAGCCTGGTTGCGCATCACGGTTGGACGGTCCAGGTCGCGGTAGTTCACCGACGGCATTTCCGGACGTGCGGCAGCGGCAGAAGGAGCCGGGGCGCTGGTCATGGAAGTGTGGACGGTGTTGTCGATGACCTTGACCGGCTTCTCGATTTTCGCGCCCAGACCGGTAGCAACAACGGTCACGTGCAGTTCGTCGCGCATGTCTGGATCGATAACGGTACCGACCTTGACCATCGCGTGCTCGGAAGCGAAGGCTTCGATGATGCTACCCACGTCGGAGTACTCACCCAGGGACAGGTCAGGACCGGCGGTGATGTTCACCAGGATGCCACGCGCACCTTGCAGGTTGACGTCTTCGAGCAACGGGTTGCGGATGGCCGCTTCAGTCGCTTCACGTGCACGGTTCGGACCGCTGGCGCAGCCAGTGCCCATCATCGCCATGCCCATTTCGCTCATCACGGTACGCACGTCGGCGAAGTCGACGTTGATCATGCCCGGACGCTTGATGATGTCGGAGATACCGCGCACGGCACCGGCCAACACGTCGTCAGCCTTGGCGAAAGCCGACAGCAGGCTGGCGTCCTTGCCGAGGATGGTCAGCAGCTTCTCGTTGGGAATGGTGATCAACGAGTCGACGCTTTCGGACAGCAGACGAATACCTTCGTCGGCCAGTTGCATACGCTTGCGACCTTCGAACGGGAACGGACGGGTCACCACCGCAACGGTGAGGATCCCCATTTCCTTGGCCACTTCGGCGATTACAGGTGCAGCACCGGTACCGGTACCACCACCCATGCCGGTGGTAATGAACACCATGTTGGTGCCCGCCAGTACTTCGGCGATGCGCTCACGGTCTTCCATGGCGGCCTGACGACCGACTTCAGGATTCGCGCCGGCGCCCAGGCCTTTGGTTACGCTGGTGCCCAGTTGCAGGATGGTCCGCGCGCTGATGCTTTTCAGTGCCTGGGCATCAGTGTTGGCGCAGATGAACTCAACGCCTTCAATGTTGCTCTTGACCATGTGGTTGACAGCGTTGCCGCCGCCTCCGCCAACACCGATGACTTTAATGACCGGGCTTGCGGGGATGTTGTCTACGAGTTCGAACATTTTCCCTCTCCTTCAATTCTCTAGTTTTTTTCGCCTACTGCGCCTACTGCTTGTAACGGTGTTGCGGTAAAGCTTTAGAAATTACCCTGGACCCAGCTCTTGATGCGGTCGAGCAACGGGCTCTTGGCCTCTTCGTTGCTGTAGCTATCGCGGCTGCTGCTGATCCCCGAGAAGGAAATGCCGTCGGACTGCTTTTGCAGGCCATACATCAGCAAACCAACACCGGTTGAATAAATCGGGTTGCGTACTACATCGTCCAGGCCCTTGACGCCATGGGGTACGCCCAGGCGGACTGGCATGTGGAAAATCTCTTCGGCCAGTTCGACCGCGCCTTCCATCTTCGACGTGCCACCAGTCAGCACGATGCCGGCCGGGATCAGGTCTTCGTAGCCGCTGCGACGCAGTTCGGCCTGGATCAGGGTGAACAGCTCGTCGTAACGCGGCTCGACCACTTCGGCCAGGGCCTGGCGGGACAGCTCGCGAGGCGGACGGTCACCAACGCTTGGCACCTTGATGGTTTCACCGGCACCGGCCAGCTTGGCCAGGGCGCAGGCGTAACGAATCTTGATTTCCTCGGCGTACTGGGTCGGGGTGCGCAACGCCATGGCGATGTCGTTGGTCACCTGGTCACCGGCAATCGGGATCACCGCGGTATGGCGGATCGCGCCTTCGGTGAAGATCGCGATGTCGGTGGTACCGCCACCGATGTCCACCAGGCACACACCCAGCTCTTTCTCGTCATCGGTCAGTACCGAGTACGCCGAAGCCAGTTGCTCGAGGATGATGTCGTCGATTTCCAGGCCGCAGCGACGCACGCATTTTTCAATGTTCTGTGCCGCATTGACCGCGCAGGTGACCACGTGGACCTTGGCTTCCAGGCGCACGCCGGACATGCCCAGAGGCTCGCGCACGCCTTCCTGGTTATCGATCACGTAGTCCTGCGGCAAGGTGTGCAGGACCCGCTGGTCGGCCGGGATCGCCACTGCCTGGGCAGCATCGAGCACGCGCTCGAGGTCGGCGGAGCTGACTTCACGATCACGGATCGCGACGATGCCGTGGGAGTTCAGGCTGCGGATGTGATTACCCGCCACGCCGACGAACGCCGAGTGGATCCGGCAACCGGCCATCAGTTGCGCTTCTTCGATGGCGCGCTGGATCGACTGCACGGTGGACTCGATGTTCACCACCACGCCCTTCTTCAGGCCGCGGGAAGGATGGGTACCGATCCCGACGATTTCCAGTTGGCCATCGGCCGCGACCTCGCCTACCAGTGCCACCACCTTGGAGGTACCGATATCCAGACCGACGATCATTTTGCCGCTTTGCACGTTTGCCATGGTCCTGCCTCTTCTCAATTCTTCGCGACGGCGGGTTGGGCCGTCGTGGGCGCTACAGGTTCCCGCCAGCCGACGGCAAGGCCGTTGGCATAACGCAGGTCGATGCGCGCAATGTTCGTAATCTGTTCTTTAAGCGTCTTGTCGTAGATGGCAAAGAAGCGGCGCATCTTTTCCACCAGGTTGCCGCGGCCCAACAACAACTCGATCCCCGGCCCCGCACTGCCGGCACCTGTGGTCAGGAACCAGCTGCCGCGTTCACGCAACTCCAGCCGGGCGATGGAGAAACCCAGTGGCCGAAGCATCTGGCTCAACACCTGATACTGCTGCATCACTTGCTGCTGGGCCCGCTGCGGGCCGAACAACTGTGGCAAATGTTCGTAATTGGCCAGTTCACGCGGGGTAAACGCCTGGCCCTGGTTGTTCAGCAAGGCCTCGTCACCCCAACGGGCCACGGGCAGTTGTTCTTCCAGGCGAATCACCACCTGGTCAGGCCAGACGCGACGCACTTCGGCGTGGGCAATCCAGGGCATCTGTTCCAGTTCGGTGCGCATGCTCGCCAGGTCGATGGTGAAGAAGCTCGCCGCCACGTAGGGGGCGATCCGCTGCTGTACCGCTTGCTGGCTGATGTAGCTCAAGTCGCCCTGCACGTTGATCTTGGTGATCGGGCGGTCCGCGTACGGCATCAGGCGCTGGGCACCCTCATAGGTACCGAACCCCAACGCCACCAGCAGCACCGGCCAGAACACCGCTTTGAGAAAACCAAAATTGGCTTTCGGCAGGCGCACCGACATCGGCTCTTTGGCCACCATTCGGCTGGCACCCCGCGGTACCGGCTTACGGCCGGGAGCGGGTGGCTGATGACGTAGCTGGGCGCCTTGCATGGACTTACCCTCGCGGCTCAATGCTTGCAGCCAGGATCGCCAACACCAACTGTTGGAAATCCAGGCCGGCTGCCCGGGCCGCCATCGGCACCAGGCTGTGATCGGTCATACCCGGTGCGGTGTTGACTTCGAGGAACCAGAACTGCCCTTCGGCGTCCTGCATCACGTCAGCCCGTCCCCAACCGGCGATACCCAGCGCCTCACAGGCTTTCGCCGTAAGGTCCATGAGTTCTTGTTCCTTGGCACTGTCGAGGCCACACGGGATCCGGTACTGGGTATCGGAAGCCAGGTACTTGGCGTCGTAGTCGTAGAAAGTGTGCGGCGTACCCAGGGCGATCGGCGGCAACACCTGGTCGCGCAGCGTGGCGATGGTGAACTCCGGACCTTGAATCCATTGCTCGACCAACACTTGCGAATCGTAGGTACTGGCCGCTTTCCAGGCGTCGGTCAATTCAGACGCTGATGTCACTTTGGCCATACCGATACTTGAACCTTCATGCGCCGGTTTGACGATCAAAGGGAAGCCCAGTTCCGTCGCTGCCGAAATACAATCAGCTTCGCTGCTCAGCACGGCGTGACGCGGGGTCGGAATACCCAGGGTGTGCCAGACCTGCTTGGTGCGCAGTTTGTCCATGGCCAGGGCTGAAGCGAGGATGCCGCTGCCGGTGTACGGAATGCCCAGGCACTCGAGCAGGCCTTGCATGCTGCCGTCTTCACCGCCGCGACCGTGGAGAATGATGAACGCACGGTCGATCTTTTCATCGAGCAGGCGCTGCAGGAAGTCGTCACCGACGTCGATCCCGAACGCATCCACACCGGCGCTCTGCAGGGCACTGAGCACCGCATTGCCGGATTTCAGCGAGACTTCGCGTTCGGCGCTCTTGCCACCGAACAGCACGGCGACACGCCCGAAGTCTTGCGGGGCGATAGTCGAGAACAGGTTGGCGTAGGCTGCAGTCATTTCAACTTCCCCTCGCTAGGCGCGGCAACGGCACCTGCGAACAACGAACTTTTCAACAATTTGGGTGCAAGGCCACCGATATCACCGGCGCCCTGGCACAGAAGGATGTCACCGGCACGCAGCAACGGCTTGACCAGCGGCGCAAGGTCGACGCCACGCTCGATGTAGATCGGGTCAAGCTGGCCGCGCTGGCGAATGCTGTTGCACAGCTTGCGGCTGTCGGCGCCCGGGATCGGCTCTTCGCCGGCCGGATAGACTTCCATCAGCAGCAGCACGTTGGCGTCGGCCAATACATTGACGAAGTCGTCATACAGGTCACGAGTGCGGCTGTAGCGGTGCGGCTGGTAGACCATCACCAGGCGACGCTCCGGCCAGCCACCACGCACGGCCTGGATTACCGCGGCCACTTCGGTCGGATGGTGGCCGTAGTCGTCCACCAGCATCACGCTGCCGCCTTCGACCGGCAGCTCGCCGTAGACCTGGAAGCGGCGGCCGACACCCTGGAAGCCCGACAGGCCCTGGACGATGGCTTCATCGCTGACGCCTTCGTCAGTGGCGATACAGATGGTCGCCAGGGAGTTGAGCACATTGTGGTTGCCCGGCATGTTCACCGACACATCCAGCGGCTCGCGATCAGGGCGCAGCACGGTGAAGAAGGTCTGCATGCCCTGCTGGCGAACATTGATTGCGCGCACGTCGGCGTCTTCGCTGAAACCGTAGGTGACGGTTGGGCGCTTGACCTGCGGCAGGATCTCGCGAACCACCGGATCGTCCAGGCACACCACCGCCAGACCGTAGAACGGCAGGTTGTGCAGGAACTCGACGAAGGTTTTCTTCAACTTGTTGAAGTCGCCGTCGTAGGTCGCCATGTGGTCGGCGTCGATGTTGGTGACCACGGCCACCAGCGGCTGCAGGTGCAGGAAACTGGCGTCGCTTTCATCGGCTTCGGCGATCAGGTAGCGGCTGGTGCCGAGCTGGGCATTGGTACCTGCTGCATTCAGGCGGCCACCGATGACGAAGGTCGGGTCCAGGCCACCGGCGGCGAACACCGAGGCGATCAGGCTGGTGGTGGTGGTTTTGCCATGGGTACCGGCGACGGCGATGCCGTGGCGGTAGCGCATCAGCTCGGCCAGCATCTCGGCACGCGGCACCACCGGGATACGGCGCTCGAGCGCGGTCGCCACTTCCGGGTTGGAGGTGTTCACGGCACTGGAGACCACCAGTACATCGGCATTCGCGGCGTTCTCGGCGCGGTGGCCGAGGAAAATCTGTGCACCAAAGGATTCCAGGCGCTCCGTCACGGGGGAAGCCTTGAGGTCGGAACCGGACACTTCATAGCCCAGGTTCAGCAACACTTCGGCGATCCCGCACATGCCCACACCGCCGATGCCGACGAAGTGGATACGACGGATACGGCGCATTTCCGGCTGCGGCATGGCTTTCTGATTCTCAACCATGAACCACCTCCAGGCAGATATCGACCACGTTACGGGTGGCATCCGGTTTGGCCAGGCGACGAGCTGCGCCAGCCATGTCGTTGAGTCGTTGTGGTTGCATCAGGACCTCGGTCAGGCGCGCAGCCAGTTCTGCGGCGCCGGTCGTTCTTTGCGGCATCAGGAAGGCAGCGCCTTCACGAGCCAAATAATCGGCATTGCGGGTCTGGTGATCGTCGATCGCGTGGGGCAGAGGCACCAGCATCGAGGGCAGACCGGCAGCAGCCAGCTCACTGACAGTCAGCGCACCTGCGCGACAGACCACCAGGTCGGCCCAGCCGTAGGCTTGGGCCATGTCTTTGATGAACGGCTGCACTTGCGCCTCGACACCGGCAGCGCGGTAGCGCTCGGCAGTCACTTCATCGTGGTTTTTGCCAGCCTGGTGGAACACTTCCGGGCGCAGTTCGACGGGAACCTGCGACAGGGCTTCAGGCAGCAATTTGTTCAAGGGTTCTGCCCCCAGGCTTCCGCCCAGGACCAGCAAACGCGCCTGGCGTCCGGCCAGGGCCGGGCGCGGCGTATCGAGGAACAACTCGGCGCGCACCGGGTTACCGGTGGTCCGCCGGCTGCCACGGGCAGCAAAGGTGTCCGGGAAAGCTTCGCAGACTCGCGCGGCCAAGGGCACCAGCAACCGATTGGCGGTACCGGCCACGGCATTCTGTTCGTGAACGATCACCGGCACGCCGGCCAACCTGGCTGCTACGCCACCAGGGCCGGTGACATACCCGCCAAAACCAAGGACACACACCGGCTTCAGCTGACGAATGATTGCCCGCGCCTGGAACACCGCCTTGAGCAGCACAAAAGGTGCCTTGAGCAGGGACAACTTGCTCTTGCCGCGCAGGCCACTGACGTTGATCAGGTGCAACGGCAGGCCCGCATTGGGTACCAGCTCGTTTTCGATGCCACGGGGCGTGCCGAGCCAGTGCACGGTGTAGCCGCGCGCCTGGAACTCGCGGGCACAGGCCAGTGCCGGGAACACGTGGCCACCGGTGCCGCCCGCCATGATCAGCACATTAGCGCCCATGGGTTGGCTCCTCGGCAAAATCACTCTCCTTGAACTCCATCTCTTCGCTGCCCAGGTGGGTCCGACTCTCCCACTCGATACGCAGCAACAGCCCCAGGCACGCACAGCAGATCACCAGCGAGCTGCCGCCATAGCTGAGGAACGGCAAGGTCAGGCCCTTGGTTGGCAGCAGGCCGACGTTCACCCCGATGTTGATCAGGAACTGACCAATCCACAGGAACGACAAGCCGTAGGCGATGTAGGCGGCGAAGAACTGCTTGGACTTCTCGGCCCAATAACCGATGTACATGCCGCGGATGCAGACAAAGGTGAACAGTGCGACGGTGCACAGCGAGCCAATGGCGCCCAGCTCTTCAGCCAGGACCGAGAACACGAAGTCGGTGTGGGCTTCCGGCAGGTAGAACTGCTTCTGCACGCTGTTGCCCAGGCCAACTCCCAGCCACTCACCGCGACCAAACGCGATCAGGGCCTGGGACAGTTGGTAACCGGCGCCGAACTGATCGGCCCATGGATCGGCAAAGTTGGTCAGGCGCGCCATTCGATACGGCTGCACCTGAATCAACAGCACCACGGCCGCCACGGCCAGGACCACCATCAGGGAGAAGCGGAACAGCCCGACCCCGCCGAGGAACAGCATCGCTGCCGCCGCGCCCATCATCACCACGGTGGCCCCGAAGTCCGGTTCCATCAGCAACAGGCCCGCCATCGGCAGCAGCACGATGAACGGCTTGAAGAAGCCCATCCAGCTTTCACGCACTTCTTTTTGCCGGCGCACCAGATAACCGGCGAGGTAGATCACCACGAACACCTTGGCGATTTCCGAAGGCTGGACGTTGAAGAAACTGAAGCCGATCCAGCGCATCGAGCCGTTCACTTCGCGGCCGATCCCCGGGATGATCACCATCACCAGCAGGCCGAACGCACCAATCAGCATCAGCCAGCCCAGGCGTTGCCAGGTGGCGATCGGAATCATCATGGTGACGATGCAGGCCCCAAGGCCAAGCAGGACGTAGATCAGGTGACGAATCATGTAATACAGGGCGCTGCCCGACTGCACGGCTGCCACTTCAGTGGAGGCCGATGCAATCATCACCAGCCCCAGGCCGATCAGCGCCAGGCACCCGGCGAGCATCGGGAAGTCGAGGTCGATACCGCGCCCGGTGATGATCGGCGACGGGTAAGGCTTGATGATGTTTCTCAAGTTCATGCCAAGTCCTCCACGGCCTGGGCGAACAGGTGCCCACGCTCTTCGTAGTTCTTGAACATGTCGAAACTGGCGCAGGCCGGCGACAGCAGCACGGCATCACCGGGCTGGGCCACGGCGCGGCATTGCGCGACCGCTTCGAGCAGCGAGTCGACGCGAATCTGCGGTACACCGTCGCCGATGGCCTGGCCGATCAGCTCGCTGTCACGGCCCATCAACACCACCGCACGGCAGTTTGCCGCGACCGGATCACGCAGGTCCTTGAATTCGGCGCCCTTGCCATCGCCGCCGGCAATCAGCACGAGTTTGCCGTCGATGTCGGCGCCCAGGCCTTCGATCGCCGCCAGGGCGGCACCGACGTTGGTGGCCTTGGAGTCGTTGTAGTAGCTCACGCCGTCCAGGTCACGCACCCACTGGCAGCGGTGCTCGAGGCCGGCGAAGGTACGCAGGGTGGCGAGCATGGCGTCGAACGGCAGGCCGACGGCGTGCCCCAGCGCCAAGGCCGCGAGGGCGTTGGACTGGTTGTGGGCGCCACGGATTTTCAGCTCGCGCACCGGCATCAGGTTGGTGAATTCGAAGGCCAGGTATTTCTCGCCGTTCTCTTCACGCAGGCCAAAGGCCTTGAAGTCAGGTTTGCCGAGGCCGAAGGTCCAGCACGGCAGGCCCTCGCCCATCAACGGCCGGCTCAGGGCGTCCTGGCGATTGACCACCACTTGCCGCGCGCCGCGGAAGATCCGGTGCTTGGCCAGGTGGTAGGCAGGCAGGCCGCTGTAGCGGTCCATGTGGTCTTCGCTGACGTTGAGCACGGTGGCCACTTCAGCGCCCAGGTGATCGGTGGTTTCGAGCTGGAAGCTGGACAACTCCATCACGTACAGCTCGACATCGTCGCTCAGCAGGTCGAGCGCCGGCGTTCCGAGGTTGCCGCCCACGGCCACACGCTTGCCGGCCGCAGCCGCCATGTCGCCGACCAGGGTGGTCACCGTGCTTTTCGCGTTGGAGCCGCTGATGGCCACGATCGGCGCTTTCGCGTTACGCGCGAACAGCTCGATGTCACCGGACAGTTTCACGCCACGGGCAGCCGCCGCCTGCAGGGCTGGTGTAGCCAGCGCCAGGCCGGGGCTCACGTAGAGCTCGTCGGCACGGCACAGGAACTCGACATCCAGCTCGCCACAACGCACTTCCACGTGCGGGTAGTCACGGCGCAGCGTGACCAGCTCCGGTGGATTGTCCCGCGTGTCAGCCACAGCGAACGCCACGCCCCGGTTCGCCAGGAAGCGAACCAGGGACATGCCGCTCTTGCCGAGGCCGACAACGATGCGGAAGTGGTCAGAAGCGATCAGAGACACTCGTTCTACCTCAGCTTCAGGGTGGCAAGGCCGAACAGCACGAGAATCACGGTGATGATCCAGAATCGGACGATCACGCGTGGCTCGGGCCAGCCCTTGAGTTCAAAGTGGTGGTGGATCGGCGCCATGCGAAACACCCGGCGACCGGTCAGCTTGAAGGACGCGACCTGGATCACCACCGACAGGGTTTCCATCACGAACACGCCGCCCATGATGAACAGCACGATTTCCTGGCGCACGATCACTGCGATGGTGCCCAGGGCCGCGCCCAACGCCAATGCGCCGACGTCGCCCATGAACACTTGCGCCGGGTAGGTGTTGAACCACAGGAAGCCCAGGCCGGCACCAATCAGCGCGCCGCAGAACACAATCAGTTCACCCGCGCCCGGGACATAAGGGATCAACAGGTATTCGGCGAATTTCACGTTACCCGACAGGTAGCAGAAGATCCCCAGGGCGCCGCCGACCATCACGGTCGGCATGATCGCCAGGCCATCGAGGCCATCGGTCAGGTTGACGGCGTTGCTGGAGCCGACGATCACGAAGTAGGTCAGGACGATGAAGCCGGCACCCAGCGGAATGCTGTAGTCCTTGAGCATCGGCAGGATCAGGGTGGTTTCCACCGGACTGGCGGCGGTCATATAAAGGAAGATCGCCGCGCCCAGGCCAAACACCGACTGCCAGAAGTACTTCCAGCGGCTCGGCAAGCCACGGGAGTTCTTCTCGATGACTTTGCGGTAGTCGTCGACCCAGCCGATGGCGCCGAACAGCAGGGTCACCAGCAGCACGACCCAGACATATCGGTTTGTCAGGTCGGCCCACAGCAGGGTGCTGACGCCAATGGCGGACAGGATCAGCGCGCCACCCATGGTCGGGGTGCCGGACTTGGACAGGTGCGATTGCGGCCCGTCGTTACGTACCGATTGGCCAATCTGACGATTCTGCAGGGTGCGGATCATCCACGGCCCGAAGCACAGCGACAGCGACAGCGCGGTCAGTACACCCAGAATCCCGCGCAGGGTCAGGTACTGGAAGACCGCGAAGCCTTTGTAGAACTGTTGCAGATACTCCGCTAGCAGCAGCAGCATTAATGTTTCTCCCCGCTCGAACCGCACAGAGCCGCAACGATGTTTTCCATCGCCGCGCTGCGCGAGCCCTTGATCAAAATAGTGGTGTTTGAATCGTGTTCGGCGCCCAGCGCCGCAATCAGGTCGGCCTGAGTGGCAAAGTGACGGGCCTGCTCACCGAAGGCGGCGACGGCATGCGCCATCAACGGCCCTACGGCGTAAAGTGCAGAAACCTTGCCGCTGGCATACGCGCCAACTTCGCGGTGCCCCTGCTCCGCCCACTCGCCCAACTCGCCGATATCTCCGAGCACCAGGACGGTGCGGCCGGAAAAGCCGGCAAGTATATCAACCGCAGCGCACATCGAGGTGGGGTTTGCGTTGTAAGAATCATCAATGACCCGCATGCCATTGCTCGCCAGTTGCGCCACCGCGCGTCCCTTGACCGGTTGCACGGCGTTCAGGCCGGTGACGATGCCGAACAGCGACACCCCGAGGGCGTGGGCAGCGGCGGCGGCCGCCAGGGCGTTGGCCACGTTGTGGGTGCCCAGCAGGTTCAACTGGACGTGCTCGACACCCAGTGGACTGTGCAGCTTGAAGGACGGACAGCCCCGTGCGTCGCGATCCAGGTCGCTGGCATGGAAGTCGGCCTGGCTGTCGTGCAGGGCGAAGGTCAGCACCTGGCGCCCGGCTGCGCGGGCCTTCCAGATGGCGAATGCCTTGTCGTCGAGGTTCAGTACGGCGACGCCATCGGCGTCCAGCCCTTCGAGAATCTCGCCCTTGGCCTCGACGATTTTTTCCGGCCCGCCGAACTCACCGACGTGGGCGGTCCCGGCATTGTTGAGCACGGCTACGTGGGGCTTGGTCATGGCCACGGTGTAGGCGATCTCGCCGATGCGCGAGGCGCCCAGCTCGATCACCGCAGCACTGTGTTCGGCCGCCAGTTCCAGCAGGGTCAGGGGCACGCCGAGGTCGTTGTTCAGGTTGCCACGGGTCGCCAGCACCGGACCGCGGGTGCGCAGGATGCTCGCGAGCATTTCCTTGACCGTGGTCTTGCCGCTGGAACCGGTGATTGCCGCGACCGGCTTGGTAAAGGCCGCACGGTTCAGGGCGCCCAGTTGACCCAGGGCCTGCCGAGTGTCCTTGACCAGCAGTTGCGGCAAGGTGGCGTTGGCCACTGCACGCTCGACCAAGGCTGCGACCGCACCTTTGCCGGCCACTTCGTTGAGGTAGTCGTGCCCGTCGAAACGCGGACCGGCCAGGGCCACGAACAGTTGGCCCGGCACGATGGCCCGGCTGTCGATGCTCACGCCCTCGAAGCGGCTGTCGGTGCTGACCAGGTGGCCACCCAGTGGACCCGCCACTTCGCTCAATTGCAGGGCCTTAAGCATGGTTCACCTCCCAGGCGGTCAAGGCGCGATCGGCCTCCACCAGGTCAGAGAAGGCATGGCGCTGGCCATTGATTTCCTGATAGTCCTCATGACCTTTGCCAGCCAGGACGATCACGTCATCGGCGCTGGCGCCAGCAACAATTTCGGCAATCGCCTGACCACGACCGGCGACAAAACGTACGTTATCCACCGCGCTGAAACCGGCGCGGATGTCGTCGAAAATCTGCAGTGGGTCTTCGCTGCGCGGGTTGTCATCGGTCACCAGAACGCCATCGGCCAGGCGCTCGACCACTTCGGCCATCAGCGGACGCTTGCCACGATCGCGATCGCCGCCGCAGCCGAACAGGCACAACAACTGACCCTTGGCGTGGGGACGCAGGGCCAGCAGGACTTTTTCCAGGGCATCGGGGGTATGGGCGTAGTCGACTACCACCAATGGCTGGGTGCCGCCACCCAGGCGCTGCATGCGACCGGCCGGGCCTTCGAGCTTGGGCAGCACACGGAGGATTTCGTCCAGCGCATAGTCCAGGCCGAGCAAGGCACCGACCGCGGCCAGCACGTTGCTCAGGTTAAAACGACCGAGCAAGGCGCTGCGCAAATGGTGTTCGCCCTGAGGCGTTACCAGCGTGGCACGCACACCCTCGTCGTCGAACTGCGCTTCGCGGCAATACAGGTAGGCGCTGGCGTCTTCCAGGCTGTAGGTGATCAGCCGCGATTCGCCCTTGTCGGCGGCCAGTTGGCGACCGAATTCGTCGTCGAGGTTGACCACCCGGCACTTCAGGTCATTCCAGGCGAACAACTTGGCCTTGGCTTCACCATAGGCCTGCATGGTGCCGTGATAGTCCAGGTGATCGCGGGACAGGTTGGTCATCACTGCCACGTCGAAGGCCAGCGCGCTGACGCGTCCCTGATCCAGGCCGTGGGAAGAAACTTCCATGGCCACCGCCTTGGCACCGGCCTTTTTCAGGTCGGCCAGGGTGGCTTGCATGTCGATCGGGTTGGGCGTGGTGTGCAGGCCACTTTGCAGCGCGCCGTAGAAACCACTGCCCAGAGTGCCGACGATGCCGCAGTGCTGGCCGAGCAAATCGAGGGCCTGGGCAACCAACTGGGTCACACTGGTTTTGCCGTTGGTGCCGGTGACACCGACCAGGTTCAGATGCCGGCTCGGGTCACCATAGAAGCGTCCAGCGATGTCCGACAGTTGCGCGGCCAGGCCTTTGACCGGGATCAGCGGCACATCGGTAATCGGCAGGACGGTCGCCCCTTCGACTTCATAGGCCACGGCTGCCGCACCGCGTTGCAGGGCATCGGCGATATGCGCACGGCCATCGAACTTGCCACCAGGCACTGCGAGGAACAGGTCCCCGGCGCGCACATTGCGGCTGTCCAGGGCCAGTTCGCGAATCAACAGGTCGCGGCCGGCATGGGCGAAAATCTTGTTCAGGCTCAGAGACATCAGCCGCGCCCTCCGTTGGCTTTGAGTGGGATCGCCGGGGTGGCATTGGCTTGCTGGGTCGGCGGCAGGTTGTCCGGCGAGATGTTCATCAGGCGCAGGGTGCCCGACATCACTTTGCTGAACACCGGTGCCGAAACCAGGCCACCGAAGTAGCCGGCCTTGCTCGGTTCATCGATCACCACGACGATGGCAAAACGCGGGTCGCTCATCGGGCCGAAACCGGCAAACAGCGAGCGGTAGGAATTGACGGCGTAGCCCTTGAGACCAGCGGAAGTCTTACGTGCAGTACCGGACTTGCCGGCCACGTGATAGGCCGGAACCTGCGCACGGAATACCCCGCGCGGCGCCTCGATCACTTGCTGCAGCATGCCCTGCATGGTCTTGGCGACGTCTTCCGGGATCACCTGGGTGGTTTGCGGCAGCTTGTCGGTCTTGACCAGGGTCAGGGGCGCGATACGGCCGTTGTTGGCCAATGCCGAGAACGCGTGGACCAACTGGATCGCGGTTACCGACAGACCGTAGCCGTACGACAGCGTGGCCGTCTCGGCCTTGCGCCATTCGCGGTAGTTGGGCAGGTTGCCGACGCGCTCGCCCGGGAAGCCCAGGCCAGTGTCCTGGCCCAGGCCGATTTTCTGAGCCAGGCGGAAAATAGTCTCGCCGCCAATATCGAAGGCGATCTTGCTCATGCCCACGTTACTGGAGTTGATCAGGATCCCGGTCAGGTCAAGCACCGGGCCTTCGCTCCTGGACACGTCACGAATGGTGTACTTGCCCAGTTGCAGGGTGCCCGGATAGACCTCGACCCGATCACTCGGCTTCCAGCGCCCGGTTTCCAGCGCGGCACTCATGGAGATGGCCTTCATGGTCGAGCCCGGCTCGAACACGTCGATCATCGCGCGGTTACGCATCATCGCCGGCTGCAGGTTGCGACGGTTGTTCGGGTTGTAGGTCGGCTGGTTGACCATGGCCAGGATCTCGCCGGACTTGACGTCCATGATCACCAGGCTGCCAGCCTTGGCACCGTTCTCGATGATCGCGTTGCGCAGTTCGCGGTTGGCCAGGTATTGCAGGCGCAGGTCAATCGACAACGCCAAGGGCTTGCCGGCCTTGGCGTTTTTGGTGACCTGAACATCTTTGATCAGTCTGCCGCGCCGGTCCTTGATGACCTGGCGTTTACCGGGGACCCCGGCCAGCCATTCGTCATAGGCCAGCTCCACGCCTTCGCGGCCATGGTCGTCGATATCGGTAAAGCCGACCATGTGGGCGGTGACTTCCCCGGCCGGGTAGAAGCGCCGGAACTCTTCGATGCCATAGACGCCAGGCACTTTCAGGTCGAGCACCACCTGGCCTTGCTCCGGCGTCAGGCCGCGCACCAGGTAGATGAATTCTTTATTGGCCTGGGCTTCCAGGCGCTCGGTCAGCGCACGCGGGTCCTGGCCCAATGCAGCAGCCAGGGCCGGCCAGCGGTCCTTGGCGCTCTGCATTTCCTTGGCGTTGGCCCACAGGGTGGTGACCGGAGTACTGACCGCCAAAGGTTCGCCGTTACGATCGGTGATCAGGCCACGGTGCGCGGGAATCGGGATGTGGCGCATGCTGCGCGCGTCACCCTGGCCCTTGAGGAAGGCACGGTCGACCACTTGCAGGTCAATGATGCGCCAGGCAATCGCCGCCACCATGATCCCGAGCAAGCCCACGACCAAGCGAAACCGCCACGGAAAGAGTGCCCCCTCGAGTTTCATCATGGCGCCACCATCCGAACTTCTGCCGCGCCGGGAATGCGCATCTTCAGTTGTTCGGTGGCCAGCACTTCAATACGGCTATGAGCGGTCCAGGTGCTCTGCTCGAGAATCAACCGCCCCCACTCCGCCTGCGCCTTGTCGCGCACACTCAACTCGCCGTACAGCGAGTTGAGCAATTGCCGATTCCAGTGGGCGCTGTAGGACACCGCGATCGCGGAAACCAGCACGCCGATAAACAGCAGCAGCATGATAAAGCTGCCGCCTGGAAGAGGCTTGGCGAAAAGCTTGCTCACCGCAGCTTCTCCGCGACACGCATGACAGCGCTACGGGAACGTGGGTTGGCTTTGAGTTCGGCTTCGCCGGCGAACTGCGCTTTGCCATGGACTTTGATTTTCGGCACAAAAGCTTCGAAACGTACCGGCAGGTTGCGCGGCAGGTTGTCGGTTTCACCCTTGACCAGTTTGCGCATGAACAGCTTGACGATGCGATCTTCCAGCGAGTGGAAGCTGATCACTACCAGGCGGCCGCCGATTTCCAGCGCCTCGAGTGCTGCTTCGAGGCCGGCTTCGAGATCGCCCAGTTCATTGTTGACGTGAATTCGCAGGCCCTGGAAGGCACGGGTAGCTGGGTTCTTACCTTTTTCCCACGCCGGGTTGGCGACTTTCAGCACTTCTGCCAGGTCACCAGTGCGCTCGAACGGCTTGATGTCGCGACGCTCAGCCACGGCACGGGCCATGCGCCCGGAGAAACGTTCTTCGCCATATTCCTTGAACACCCGGGCGATTTCTTCGACGGGCGCGGTGTTGACGAACTCGGCAGCACTGATCCCGCGGGACGGGTCCATGCGCATGTCCAGGGGGCCGTCATTGAGGAAGCTGAAGCCACGCTCAGGGTCGTCTAGCTGGGGCGAAGACACGCCCAGGTCGAGCAGCACACCGCTGACTTTGCCGGCCAGGCCGCGCTCGGCAACTTCCGAACCCAGTTCGGCAAAGCTGCGCTGCACAACGACAAAGCGGCCGTCTTCGGCCGCTAGCGTTTGCCCGGTGGCAATCGCTTGAGGATCTTTGTCAAACCCCAGCAACCGGCCATCAGGACCGAGCTGGCTGAGTATCAGGCGGCTGTGGCCGCCGCGCCCGAACGTGCCATCGAGATAGCAACCATCAGGGCGTACGGCGAGAGCCTCGACGGCTTCGTCAAGCAGTACGGTGATGTGGTTAAAGCCGCTATCAATAGTCACAGGATCAAATCACGCAGTTCATCAGGCATAGCGCCCGGTTGTTGAATAGCAGCCAGGTCAGCAGCAGACACTGCATCCCAGGCATCCTCGTCCCACAATTGGAACTTGTTCAGTTGGCCTACCAACATCGCGCGCTTATCCAACTTGGCATATTCACGCAGACGCGGCGGAACCAGAAAACGACCACTGCCGTCGAGTTCGAGGTCGACGGCATTACCAATCAGCAAACGTTGCAGGCGACGGTTCTCTTCGCGAAGCGAAGGCAGTGCGCGCAGTTTGGTTTCAATCAGCTCCCACTCATCGAGGGGGTAAACACACAAACAAGGATCAACCGCATCAATGGTCACGATCAGTTGCCCGGAACTGCGCGAAACCAACTCGTCACGATACCGGCTCGGCATAGCGAGACGGCCTTTTGCATCGAGACTGATAGCGTTAGCTCCGCGAAACACGTCAGCGTTTCTCCAAATTCTAGCGTTTTACGCTCAAAAAACCCACTTCATGCCACTTTCCGCCACTTGCGCACACTATAGGAATGCGCCTACCGCACCGTCAAGGCGCGCAGTAAAGGAAAACCCTTACAGATCGGAGATTTAGCGGTACAAAAGAAGGGGTTACGAGTATTTGGCGGATGATTCAGCTCAATAACTTGAAGCAGCGCAGGAGGCTACGTTCAGAAGTTAAAGTAATTTGTTAAGAGTAAGATTTTTTCGGTATTACGAAAGCGCTTCTGCTATTGATTCAGCAGGGTGGGTAATTGCTACTACACGCGCGCCTCTACAAGGGGGTCAAACGAGATGATGGCATATCGATATCAAGTAACACGTGCCCACAACATGCTGCGGGCGGTGAACCGATAATACCAAGCCCCTGTGCCGGTGATTCAAGCACAAAAGCGAAAAAAGGTGGAGAGTCGATCTATAAGCCGGGTTCTGTCTTGAACAGTCATTCGTCTACGATGGCCATCACTGGACACCTTTAGCAACCTACCCGGTCCCAGCGCGGGCCACGCCTTGGGACCCTATTTGGTCTTGCTCCAAGTGGGGTTTACCTAGCCACGAACTGTTGCCAGTCGTGCGGTGCGCTCTTACCGCACCTTTTCACCCTTACCGGCACCGAAGCGCTTAGGCGGTTATTTTCTGTGGCACTTTCCGTAGGCTCACGCCTCCCAGGCATTACCTGGCACTTCGCCCTATGGAGCCCGGACTTTCCTCCCCCCCCTAATTTTCATAGAGGGCAGCGACTGTCCAATCGACTCTCCGCCGCGAAGGTTAACGGCACAGCGCCCGAAGAACAAGCAATAAAAGCCTTTTGCCGCTCTGCAGGCCCCGTTTTTACTCGCCCTTCTGTTTTTCCAGGGCCACTTGATAGAGCACATTCTTGCGCTCACCGGTAATTTGCGCCGCCAACGCCGCGGCACGCTTGAGCGGCATCTCCTCGAGCAACAGATTGAGGATGCGCATGGCCTCGCTGCTGACCGCCTCCTCAGTCTCTGGCGCGGTCCAGCCCGCCACCAGCACCACGCACTCGCCACGCTGCTGATTGCTGTCGCCCTCGACGAACGCACGCAGCTCGGCCAGGGGCAGGCCCTTAAGGGTCTCGAAGGTCTTGGTCAGCTCGCGCGCCAACAAGGCTGGCCGCTCGGGGCCGAACACCAACTCCATGTCCTGCAGGCATTCGAGGATCCGGTGAGGCGCCTCATAAAAGATCAGGGTCCGCGGCTCTTCCTTAATGGACTCCAGGCGCGCGCGCCGGCCAACGGCCTTGGCCGGCAGGAAACCTTCGAAGATAAACCGGTCGGACGGCAATCCCGCCGCCGACAATGCGGCGATCAGCGCGCACGCCCCGGGAACCGGGACTACATTGATACCGGCAGCGCGTGCCTGACGCACCAGGTGGTAACCCGGATCGGAAATCAGCGGCGTGCCGGCATCGGAAATCAGCGCAACATTGTCACCGGCCAGCAACCGCGTGATGAAGCGACTGCCTTCGTCGCGTTCGTTGTGTTCGTGACAAGCAGCCAAGGGCGTAGCGATACCGAAATGTTGCAGCAACCGCAGGGAGTGGCGCGTGTCTTCGGCGGCGATCAACGCCACCTCACGCAAGATCTTCAGCGCGCGGGCACTGATGTCATCCAGGTTGCCGATGGGCGTCGCCACCACATAAAGCGAGCCAGCAGCGGAATTCAAAGCACCTGGAGCAGTCAAAGCGCACACCTCATGATCGGTAAAAGCGCCATTGTAGCGCGTAGAAGCCCGCTGGATGCGCACCACTGTCATCAGGACGCACTACCTTTTCGTGAGCACGGCAACATTTACACGACCTAAATTGCACGATTCACGCCAGTAACATCGCGCCCCGGCCAGTGCTTGGGTACAATTCCACGCTAATTTGATCGAGTATCAGGAACACTTACATGATCGCTTGCCTGCGGCTGTTCACTGCCCTCTGCCTCGCTGCCCTGTTGGCGGCTTGCGCCAGCTCGCCCTCGTCCAGCCTTGGCGACCTTCCACGGACGGCCGATGCCAGTATCGAGCAACTGCTCGAACAGGCTGCCACCAGCACCAATCCGGAAAAGGCTGCCCTGCTGCGCCTGAGCGCGGCCGACCTGGCGTATCGCCAGGGTAACGCCGGCCAGTCCGCGCAAATCCTGCAACAGGTTCCGCTGGAAACGCTCAAGCCGGGCCAACAGGTCTATGCCAGCACCCTGGCCGCCGAACTGGCGATGACCCGCAACCAGCCCAAGGCGGCACTGACCGCCCTGAGCCACCCAAGCCTGCAGCGCCTGAGCGAATTGCCGGACGAGCAACAGGTTCGCACCGGCACCGTGCGTGCCCGCGCCCTCGAAGCCGACGGCCAGACGCTGGCCGCCGCCCGCGAGCGGATTGCCATCGCGCCGATGCTCGAAGGCGAAGCCGCGAACAAGAACCACGAGGCGATCTGGGCGCTGATTGCCTCGCTGCCCACCGACCAGTTGCAACCGATCACCGACGACGTGCTCGGCGGTTGGATGAGCCTGGCCGTGGCGGTAAAAACCGCCGGCACCCTGGAACTGCAACAGGCCGCCATCGACAACTGGAAAGCCCAGCACCCGAAGCATCCTGCTGCCCTGCAGTTGCCACTGCCACTGACCCAACTCAAGCAACTGGCCAGCCAGCCGCTCGGCAAGATCGCCCTGCTGCTGCCCCAGGAAGGTCCGCTGGCCTCGGTGGCCAAGGCCCTGCGCGAAGGTTTCATGGCTGCTCACTACCAGGCCCAACAGGCCGGACAGAACCCACCCGCCATCGAGTTCTATGACAGCTCGCGCCTGACCTCGCTGGACGACTTCTATCGCAAGGCCCAAGCCGATGGCGTGCAACTGGTAGTCGGCCCGCTGGAAAAACCCCTGGTCAAGCAACTCAACGCGCGCCCTCAACTGCCGATCACCACCCTGGCGCTGAACTACAGCGAAGGCGACCAAGGCCCGGCCCAACTGTTCCAGTTCGGCCTCGCGGCCGAGGACGAGGCGCGCGAAGTATCCCGTCGCGCACGTGCCGACGGCCTGCATCGCGCTGCGGTCCTGGTACCTAAAGGCGAATGGGGCGACCGCGTCCTCAAGGCCTTCAGCCAGGACTGGCAAGCCAATGGCGGCAGCATCATCGGTGTCGAACGTGTAGACCAACCCGTGCAACTGGCCCAGCAGATCGCCGACCTGTTCCAACTGCGCCAGAGCGAAGGTCGCGCCAAGAGCCTGCAAAGCACCGTCGGCTCGCAGATCGCCGCACAGCCGTCGCGCCGCCAGGACATCGAGTTCATCTTCCTCGCCTCGACCCCACAACAGGCGCAACAGATCAAACCCACGCTGAACTTCCAATACGCGGGTGACGTGCCGGTCTACGCCACGTCCCACGTGTACAGCGCCAGTGGCGACCAGAACCAGTACAACGACATGAACGGCGTGCGCTTCTGCGAAACCCCATGGCTGCTCAACACCAGCGACCCGCTGCGCCAGCAAGTGACTGCACAATGGCCACAAGCCAATAGCAGCCTGGGTCGGCTGTACGCCATGGGCGTCGACGCCTACCGCCTGGCCCCGCGCCTGGGTCAACTCAAGGCCCTGCCGGACAGCACCATCGAAGGCCAGTCCGGCAACCTGAGCATGAGCCCGACGCAACGGGTTCAACGCCAGCTGCCCTGGGCGCAATTCGTCAACGGCCAGGTCCAACGCCTGCCGGACACCCCGCGCTGATGCCCGACAGGTCACGCCAGCAAAGCGGTCGAGATGCTGAAAGCCAGGCGCTCCAGCATCTCCAGCAACAGGGACTGCGCCTGCTGGCGCAGAACTGGTTGTGTAAACGCGGCGAGCTTGATCTGGTCATGCTTGACGGCGATACAGTAGTATTCGTCGAAGTCCGCTACAGAAAAAACACCCAATGGGGTGGCGCGCTCGGCAGTATCGATGCGCGCAAGCGTCAAAAACTGGTACTCGCCGCGCAGTATTTCCTGCAGAGCGAGTCACGCTGGGCCGACTCCCCCTGCCGTTTTGATGTGGTTGCCATAGACAGCACTGCAGCGCATCTGAACTGGCTACGGAATGCCTTTGATAGCTGACCGCTGTCGGGCAGGACCGATTTTCACCCAACACTTTTGCTCTTTGCTTTGCGGGCCGCACATTGCTGTGCCACCAGGCCGCGCCACTTAAGGTCACACAGATGGACATGCAATCCCGAATTCGCCAGCTTTTTCAGGCCAGTATCGATACCAAGCAACAGGCGATGGACGTACTTGCACCGCACATCGAGCAAGCCAGCCAAGTGATGGTCAACGCCCTGCTCAACGAAGGCAAAATGCTCTCGTGTGGCAACGGCGGTTCGGCCGGTGACGCACAGCACTTTTCCTCCGAGCTGCTCAACCGCTTCGAGCGCGAACGCCCCAGCCTGCCGGCCATCGCCCTGACTACTGACAGCTCGACGATCACCTCGATCGCCAACGACTACAGCTACAACGAAATCTTCTCCAAGCAGATCCGCGCCCTGGGCCAGCCCGGAGACGTCCTGCTGGCGATTTCCACCAGCGGCAACTCGGCCAACATAATTCAAGCGATCCAGGCCGCACATGATCGCGAAATGATTGTCGTAGCATTGACCGGTCGCGATGGCGGCGGCATGGCGTCGCTGCTATTGCCGGAAGACGTGGAGATTCGCGTACCGGCCAACGTCACCGCACGCATTCAGGAAGTCCACCTGCTGGCGATCCATTGCCTCTGCGACTTGATCGACAGCCAATTGTTCGGGAGTGAAGAATGACCCCTAATCGCCTAGGCCTACTGGCCCTGACGCTGTGCCTCGGCATCAGCGGATGCACCTCGGTGGTGAACGCCAGCCGTGAAAGCCCCATCCAGGATGACCGTGGCACTCGCACCTTCGGCAGCAAGATCGACGACTCGTTGATCGAAACCAAGGTTGGCGTGAACGTGGCCAAGGCCAACCCGGATCTGGACACCCAATCACACATCGTCGTCACCAGCTTCAACGGCGTGGTGCTGCTGGCCGGGCAAACGCCCCGCGCCGACCTCAAGGCCCAGGCCGAGCAGGCCGCTGCCGCTGTGCAGCGGGTCAAGACGGTGCACAACGAACTGCAGGTCATGCAACCCTCGTCACTGTTGGCACGCAACAACGACGCCTGGCTGACCACCAAGATCAAGACCCAGATGCTCACCGACGCCAGCATTCCCGGCTCGCGCATCAAGGTCGTGACTGAAAACGGCATCGTCTACCTGCTGGGCTTGCTGACCAAGCAGGAAGCGGCCCAGGCCACCAACCTGGTGCAGGGCGTTTCCGGGGTGCAGAAGATCGTGAAACTGTTTGAGTACATTGACTGACACGCTCTCCTGCAGGAGCACGGCTCCTGCAAGTAATAAAAAAGGCGATCCGAATGGATCGCCTTTTTTATTACTTCACCACCTTCAAGCTTGGCCGTCCGCTAGGGCGCGGCGGCTCGTTGTCGGGTGGCGGCAGATCATCTTCGGGCTCGAACTCGTCCTCGCCCTCTACCGGCGACTCCAAGTCAAACACCATACCCTGGCCATTCTCCCGAGCGTAAATACCCAGGATTGCAGCTATAGGCACGTACAGGGTGTGCGGCACACCACCGAAGCGACCTTCAAAGCTCACTGCATCGTTATCCATGTGCAGATGACGCACGGCAGCGGGCGAAACGTTCAGGACAATCTGTCCGTCACTGGCAAATCCTTGTGGCACCTGCACCGAAGGAAACTCGGAGTTGACCAGCATGTGCGGGGTGCAATCGTTATCGACAATCCACTCATAGAGCGCACGGACGAGATAAGGACGACTGGAGTTCATAGCGGCTCCTTAAGCCTTAGCGCATATCGCGTTCGACACCAGACAGGCTCGCCTGGAATGCCTCACGCGCAAACTGGCGCTCCATATAATCAAGCAGCGGCTTGGCCGGCCGCGGCAGTTCAATACCCAGGATCGGCAAACGCCAGAGTATCGGTAGTAGGCAGCAATCCACCAGACTTTGTTCCTCACTGAGGAAAAACGGCTTGTCGGCGAACAACGGCGAGACACCCGTGAGGCTCTCTCGCAGCTCCTTGCGCGCCTGCACGCGTGCTGGCTCCTTGGTCCGTGAGTCCAAAATCAGATCCACCAGGCCACACCAGTCACGCTGGATGCGATGGATCAGCAGGCGGCTATTGGCCCGCGCCACCGGATAAACCGGCAGCAAAGGTGGATGGGGATAACGCTCATCCAGGTATTCCATCACCACGGTCGACTCCCACAACGCCAGGTCACGATCGACCAGGGTGGGCAAGCTGCCGTAAGGGTTCACTTCGATCAGCTTTGGCGGCTGACGGCCCGCCTCCACACTGATGATCTCGGCGCTGACACCCTTCTCTGCCAGTACGATTCGCACTCGGTGGGAATAGTGGTCGGCGGGGTCGGAGTAACAGGCCAACCGGTTGGTCACGCCCATGGCGGTCCTCCTCGCTTGTTGAAATTATTGAAAGCGGAAAAACGAGCGCGCCCAGAGGGCGTCTCCCGTAACGCCTGGATGACCAGATTCGTTACGTTTACAGAGACGCCCTTGGGCGCGCGCGATTAACAGCAAATGCTTGAAGCTAGATCAATGCACATCTTTCCAGTATTCGCGCTTGAGCAAGTAAGCGAATACGAAGAAGAACGCCAGGTACAACAGTACGTAGGTACCAATGCGCTGATGCTCCAGCTTAACCGGGTTAGCCGAGTAAGCGAGGAAGGTTACCAGATTCTTGACCTTCTCATCGAACTGCTCTTCGGTCAGGGCACCGGACTTCGGCACGATGGTCAACTGATCGCACGCTTCATGAGTCAGCGGCGTACCGGTCAGCGGATCATATTGCTTCTTGCCGTCCTCGACGATCTGCACCTGTTTGCAGCCTACGACCTGGCGACCTTGCAGGCCGACCAGCACGTTGGGCATGCCGACGTTCGGGAACACCTTGTTGTTCACGCCCCAAGGACGCGACGGATCTTCGTAGAACGACTTCAGGTAGCCGTAGAGCCAGTCAGTGCCACGCACCCGAGCTACCAGGGTCAGGTCAGGCGGCGCAGCGCCGAACCAGGCCTTGGCGTCTGCCGGCTGCATGCCAATGTTCATGTGGTCGCCGATCTTGGCGCCGGTGAACACCAGGTTCTTGAGCATCAGATCGTGAGGAATCCCCAGATCGTCGGCAACGCGCTCATAGCGCTGGAACTTGGCACTGTGGCAGCCCATGCAGTAGTTGGCGAAGGTACGTGCGCCATCTTGCATTGCCGCTTTATCGGAGACGTCGATGTCGACCTTTTCCAGCTCAGGACCGCCCGCGGTGGATGCGAACGAGAACACAGGCAAAGCAGCAAGAATCAGTACAGCAAATAGCTTTTTCATCAGCCAGTCACCCTTTCCGGAACCGGTTTTGTCTTCTCGAGCCGGGTGTAGAACGGCATCAGAATGAAGTAGGCGAAGTACAGGAAGGTACATACCTGCGACAACAGCGTACGACCTGGCGTTGGCGCCAGAACACCCAACACACCCAGGATCACGAACGAAATGCAGAACACCCAGAGCCAGATCTTGCTCATCCAGCCCTTGTAGCGCATGGATTTGACCGGGCTACGGTCAAGCCATGGCAGGACGAACAGCACGGCGATCGCGGCGCCCATGGCGATAACGCCCAGGAGCTTGTCGGGAACGGCACGCAAGATCGCGTAGAACGGGGTGAAGTACCAGACCGGAGCGATGTGCTCTGGGGTCTTGAAGGCGTTCGCCACTTCGAAGTTCGGCTTCTCGAGGAAGTAACCGCCCATTTCCGGGAAGAAGAACACGATCGAGCAGAAGATGAACAGGAACACCACCACGCCGACGATATCTTTCACGGTGTAGTACGGGTGGAAGGCAATGCCGTCCAGCGGTACGCCGTTTTCGTCTTTGTATTTCTTGATGTCGACGCCGTCCGGGTTGTTCGAACCGACTTCGTGCAGCGCCAGGACGTGCAGCACTACCAGGCCAAGAATGACGATCGGCAAGGCCACCACGTGCAAGGCGAAGAAGCGGTTCAGGGTGATCCCGGAAATCAGGTAGTCACCACGGATCCACTGGGTCAGGTCGTCGCCGATGACCGGAATCGCACCAAACAGCGAGATGATCACCTGGGCACCCCAGTAGGACATCTGGCCCCACGGCAGCAGGTAACCCATGAAGGCTTCCGCCATCAGGGCCAGGTAGATCAGCATGCCGAACACCCACACCAGCTCACGCGGCTTCTGGTACGAACCGTAGAGCAAGCCACGGAACATGTGCAGATAGACCACGACGAAGAACGCCGAAGCGCCGGTGGAGTGCAGCAGACGCAGGATCGAGCCGTACTCGACGTCGCGCATGATGTATTCGACGGAGGCAAACGCCTCTTCCGCCGACGGGGTGTAGCTCATGGTCAGCCAGACACCGGTAACGATCTGGTTAACCAGAACCAGCAGTGCCAGGGAGCCAAAGAAGTAGAAGAAGTTGAAGTTCTTCGGAGCGTAATACTTGCTGAGATGGTCTTCCCACATCTTGGTCGCAGGAAAGCGCGCATCAACCCAATCCATGAACTTGCTCATCACGCGTTCTCCGTATCGACGCCGACGACAATGATGTCGTCCGACTCATAGGAATGCGGGGGAACTGGCAGGTTCAAAGGCGCAGGCTGCGATTTGAAGACACGGCCAGCCAGGTCGTAGTGGGAGCCATGGCAAGGGCAGAAGTAGCCGCCCACCCATTTTGGACCGAGGTCGGCCGGCGCCACTTCTGGACGGAAGGTCGGTGAACAGCCCAGGTGCGTGCAGATACCGATCAGCAGCAGCACTTCCGGCTTGATCGAACGCGTCTTGGGATCCACATAGGTCGGCTGTACCGAGGCCTTGGAGTCCGGATCGGAGAGATCCCCCTCGATCTTCGTCAGGTTCCCCAGAATCTCCTGGGTGCGGCGGACGATGAATACCGGCTGACCGCGCCATTCGGCAATCATTTGCTGACCTGGCTCGATTTTGCTGACATTCACTTTCACCGGTGCACCTGCGGCTTTCGCCTTGGCACTGGGAAACCACGACCCCACGAACGGGACCGCAGCCCCCACCGCTCCTGCAGCACCCACCACGGATGTGGCTGCTACCAAGAAGCGACGCCGGCCTGTATTCACGCCGTCATTGCTCATCCAGTCCTCTCCCATCAGCTTTGTGGCCTGTTAAATCAGGCATCTACTAAGTAAAAATCTGAACTTATAAAAATTTTGCAGAATGGTAATGAAAAGCCCCAATTCTGACAAGGTAATTACCACCCATGGGTACCGCCAAGCCTTGTAGTATAGGGCTTCTGCGGATGTGGCAAGTTGTCACACCAAAAATCATCGCCCATAAAAAACGCCCAGCTCCGCGAGGAGACTGGGCGCTTTGAACGCGAAAGCGAATTAACGCTTCGAGTACTGCGGACGCTTACGCGCTTTACGCAGACCAACTTTCTTACGTTCAACTTCACGCGCGTCACGGGTTACGAAGCCAGCTTTACGCAGTGCACCGCGCAGAGTTTCGTCGTAATCCATCAGAGCGCGAGTGATGCCGTGGCGGATTGCGCCAGCTTGACCACTTACACCACCACCGATCACGGTGACGTAGATGTCGAACTTCTCGACAGTCTCAGTCAATTCCAGCGGCTGACGAACTACCATGCGGGCAGTTTCGCGACCGAAGAAATTTTCCAGCGAACGGTTGTTGATGGAGATGTTACCAGTGCCCGGACGCAGGAAAACGCGTGCGGTTGCGGTCTTGCGACGGCCAGTGCCGTAATTTTGAGTCGCCGACATAATGAACTATTCCGTTAAAACTTCAGTTCTTGGGGCTGCTGAGCAGTATGAGGGTGAACAGCGCCCGCATAGACTTTCAGCTTACGATACATGTCGCGACCCAGTGGGTTCTTAGGCAGCATGCCTTTAACCGCGGTCTCGATCACGCGCTCAGGGGCTTTAGCGATCAGCTTTTCGAAGTTGATCGACTTGATGCCGCCCGGGAAACCGGAGTGGGAGTAGTAGATTTTGTCGGTGGTTTTAGCACCGGTTACACGAATCTGCTCGGCATTGATAACGACGATGTAGTCGCCGGTGTCAACGTGAGGAGTGTACTCAGCTTTATGCTTGCCACGCAGACGGCTCGCGATTTCGGTGGCCAGACGACCCAGGGTCTGACCTGCAGCGTCGACGACAAACCAGTCGCGCTGTACTGTTTCCGGTTTAGCAGTAAAAGTTTTCATTCTTTATAGCCTCAGGGGCCGCCCTGTAAATTAGACGGCGGATCTTACTGAATAGTGCGTACTTTGACAAGTCAAAGGCAGCCGGGTACAGACGCTATCGGGGGCTCGGGTCGGCGCGTCCGTTCAACGGCAAGATTCTTCGGCGGCGGCGCATCACTTCCACTGCAGAAAGAGGTGCGCAATTATGCAGATTGCGAAAAATTTTTCAACCTGCTTTTATGATTGTTTTGCCAAGGGAGCACCCGATGGACTATCGCCAGCTAGGCCGCACCGACCTGAATGTCAGTGCCATCTGCCTCGGAACCATGACCTGGGGCGAGCAAAACAGCGAGGCAGAGGCCTTCGCGCAGATCGAGCGAGCCAAGAGCGCCGGGATCAACTTCATCGACACCGCCGAGATGTACCCGGTCCCACCCCAGGCGCAAACCTACGCCAGCACCGAACGCTACATCGGCAACTACTTCAAGAGCCGTGGCGACCGAGCCGACTGGATCCTGGCCAGCAAGATCGCTGGCCCCGGCAACACCATCGACTATATTCGCGACGGTCACCTCAAGCACAACCGCGAACACATCGTCCAGGCCCTGGACGCCAGCCTCAAGCGTCTGCAAACCGATTGGATCGACCTCTACCAGTTGCATTGGCCAGAGCGCAGCACCAACTTTTTTGGCCAACTGGGCTACAAGCACAAGAGCGAAGTCAACCTGACGCCGCTTGAGGATACCCTCCAAGCCCTGGATGAACAGGTCAAGGCCGGCAAGATCCGTCACATCGGCCTATCCAACGAAACCCCATGGGGCACCATGCGTTTTCTCGCCCTGGCCGAAGCCCGTGGCTGGCCGCGTGCGGTGACCATCCAGAACCCCTACAACCTGCTCAACCGCAGCTTTGAAGTGGGCCTGGCGGAAATCGCCATCCGCGAACAATGCGGCCTGCTCGCCTACTCGCCGCTGGCGTTCGGTTTCCTGTCAGGCAAATACGAAGGTGGCGCGCGCCCGGCAAAAGGCCGCCTGAGCCTCTACAGTCGCTTCAGTCGCTATTTCAACCCGCAATCGGAAGCTGCCTGCAGCCGTTATGTCGCGCTGGCCCGTGAATACGGCCTGGACCCGGCACAAATGGCCCTGGCCTTCGTCACCCAGCAACCGTTCGTCACCAGCAACATCATCGGGGCGACCACGATCGAACAACTGGACAGCAACATTGCCAGCTTCGACCTGAAGCTGTCGGATGAAGTGCTGGCGGGGATCGAGGCGATCCACCAGGATCACCCGAACCCGGCGCCATAACCCCCACTTGTAGGAGCGAGCTTGCTCGCGAAAAGCCTGAGCACACCCTGGGTGCCAGGCTTTCAACGCTATCGTTGACGACCATCGCGAGCGAGCTGTTCCTACAATGATCTGGCAATGATCTCCTTCATGATCTCGTTGGTCCCCGCATAAATCCGCTGCACCCGCGCATCGGCCCAGGCCCGGGCGATCGGGTATTCCCACATGAAGCCGTAGCCGCCATGCAACTGCACGCATTCGTCGAGCACCTTGCATTGCAGGTCAGTGCCCCAGTACTTGGCCATCGCCGCCGTCGGCACGTCTAGCTTGCCTTGCAGGTGCAGTTCCAGGCAGCGATCGACAAACACCCGGCCAATCTGGATCTCAGTGGCCATTTCCGCCAGCTTGAAGCGGGTGTTCTGGAAGTCCGCAATCGACTTGCCGAACGCCTTGCGCTCGCGGGTGTAATCCAGGGTCCATTGCAGGGCGGCCTCCGCCGACGCCAGGCCGCCTACGGCCACCGTCAGGCGCTCCTGTGGCAACTCCTGCATCAGATAGGCGAAGCCCATCCCGGCCTGCCCCAGCAGGTTCTCCTTGGGCACCCGGACGTCCTGGAAGAACAGCTCGGAGGTGTCCTGGGCCTTCATGCCGACCTTTTCCAGGCGCTTGCCCTTGGCAAAGCCCGGGGTGTCGGCTTCCACCAGGAACAGGCTGGTGCCCTTGGCCCCCGCCTTGGGATCGGTCTTGGCGACCACAATCACCAGGTCCGCCAGGTAGCCGTTGGTGATAAAGGTCTTCGAGCCGTTGATCACATATTCGTCGCCATCCAGCACCGCGGTGGTCTTCACCCCTTGCAGGTCGGACCCCGCGCCCGGCTCGGTCATGGCAATGGCCGTGACCATCTCGCCCGAAACCAGCTTGGGCAGGTATTTGTGTTTCAAGGCCTCACTGCCGTAATGCAGGATATACGGCGCAACGATGTCCGAATGCAGGGAGAAGCCGATGCCGGTCAAGCCCAGCCGCCCGACTTCCTCGATCACCACCGTGCTGTAGAGAAAGTCCGCCCCCAGGCCGCCGTACTCCTCCGGCAGATGGGAGCAGAGCATCCCCGCCTCCCCCGCCTTGTTCCACAGCTTGCGGTCGATGTAGCCCTGTTTTTCCCATTGAGCATGAAACGGCACGGCTTCCTTTTCGAGGAAGGTGCGCACGCTATCGCGAAACAATTCGTGCTCGGAGCTGAACAAGGTTCTAGGGATCATCGGGGCACCTGTCGTTATTGTTGAACGAAAATGTATGCCAGAGACTAATCCCACCACCTGTAACGGGACACTGGACACATCCGCCAAAAAATAAGACGATCCAGCCGCTTGGTGACCACTTTCCCCTATAAGAATAAATTGAATTATGTCTATCCAATCTTCTGCGCCGTTGCGGCGCGTCAGCATCCTGGCGATCGACCGGGTGTTTGCCTACACCCTCATGCAGGCCAAGGATTTTTTCCACCTGGCCAGCCTGCGGTACGGCAAGCAACAGGGCCAGGGCCTGACCCCCGGCTTTGAAACCCGTGTAGTCAGCCCCGACGGCAAGCCCGTCAACAGCTTCAGCGATGTGCTGATGCCGGTGGACGGCGGCCTGGAAAATGCCGATATCATCATCCTCCCGGCGTTCTGGGACGACTTCGACACGTTGTGCCAGCGTTATCCACAGGTGTTGCCGTGGCTGCGTGAGCAGCATGCACGGGGCGCAGTGCTCTGCGGCGAAGCCACCGGGGTGTTCTGGCTGGCCGAGGCTGGCTTGCTCGATGGCAAGGAAGCGACCACCTACTGGCGCTTTTTCAACACTTTCGAAGAGCGTTTCCCCAAGGTCCAGCTCAACAAGGACAAGCACCTAACGGACGCCGACAACCTGTTTTGTGCCGGCGGCACCACCTCGGCCTGCGACCTCTACATTTACCTGATCGAGCGCTTCTGCGGGGCCAATGTGGCCCAGGCCGTGGCCCGCGACATCCTGTATGAGGTGCAACGCAGCTATTCCCCCGGCCGCATCGGCTTCGGCGGACAGAAGCTGCACCAGGACGTAATCATCCTGCAGATCCAGCACTGGCTCGAAGAGCATTTTGCCGACAAGTTCCGCTTCGAAGACGTCGCCCGCGAGCACGGCATGAGCATCCGCAACTTCATGCGTCGCTTCCAGACCGCCACCGGCGACAAGCCGCTGCACTACCTGCAACGCCTGCGCATCGAAACCGCCAAGGGCTTGCTGTCCGGCAGCCGCAAGAGCATCAAGACCATCAGCTACGAAGTCGGCTACGACGATGCGAGCTTCTTCGCCCGACTGTTCCGCCAGCACACCGAATTGTCGCCCAACCAGTACCGGCAGCAGTTTCAGCAGGCGGCGTAGCCGAACACCAACCGAATGTGGAAGCGAGCCTGCTCGCTTCCACACAGAATCTTGCGCCGGCCACGCAGTTCTTTCGCTGTGCATTTTCCTACGCAAAAAGCGGAATACATAGCGCCGGAGAACCCAACCCTACCCACAGACGCAACCCCTTAAAAACTTCAACATCTTCCCTGCAGACCATCAGGGAAGATCAAACATGACTATCGGATCAAGCTACAACTACCCTTCATACATCGCCAAGGAGACCGACCGAACAAAGCGCTCGGCTAAAAATAAATGGGCGGCTCGCTTTCCCAATCCGCCGGATTTGTGCTTTGACTATCGTGCACTGGTAGAGCAGGAAAACGGCATCGCCAGGGCAACTGACCCGCAACATAAAATCTGCATCATCGGCGCCGGCGTCACAGGCCTGACCGCCGCCAGAGAGCTCTATCGCTGCGGCTTTACCCATATCACTCTCATCGAGCAATCCAGGCGCATCGGCGGCAGGCATCTGACCGTTCCCGGCAGCCGAAACTCGACAGCAAGCCATACACCGTTTGAAATGGGCGGATGAGCCACCGACAGAAGGTCGGTCGCTGATGGCTTACTACGCCAATCAATTTGAATTGGCGTTTTCAGACTTCGCCAACCCCGGCAGCCAATGGGTTAACTCGACAGGCATCTATCTCCGGGAGGGCAGCATGGGCGGCGGATCGGCGCCGCAAATGTTGATATGGAAAAACGAAGACGGCGTCACACCGCCTCCCGGCGATGAGTTGCAAAAGGTTTATTCCAAATGGAAAGCCTTTGCCGATCGCATGACCCGCCACGTTGCTGAGCTCTACGCGAGCCAGGAATGGGAAGCCATATGGGCTTCTATCGTTGAAAAATACGAGAGTGTCTCGTTCCGCGACCTGGTCAGCATGCCAGCACTGGAAGCTTGGGATGCCCGCTCACCCGGGGATTTCGGCGGAATGGGAATGTCTGCGCAAGAGTCCGCAATTTTTTACGCAATAGGTATAGGTGACGGTAGCTGGGGAGCTTTTTATGACGTCTGCTGCCTCTACCCTCTGCGTACTGCGATTTTCGGTTTCAGCAGCCAATTGCAACTGATCCATGGTCGTGTGGACTCAAACGGCGATCCACTGGATTCGCCCTACCTGAATAGCGAAGCCGTTTTTGACTCAATGGGGCAGAGTTTTGACAAGCCCCGCTACATCGGTCTCGCCGCTTTGGACGAATGCCTGCTGTTTGTGAAAACCGATGAAACCGGAAAGTCCATCTACGAACATTGCCTCGAAAGAAGCAATGGGCTTCTCACCGACTCATCCGTTACAAAACTGGAAAAGCTGACCAATCAAAAAATACGCGTCCATTACAACTGGAAACACAATCAACCCGAGCAAATCCAGGAGCAATTTGATGACTTTGACTCGGTCATCATGACACTACCCTCCTGGCTGATTGAAACTCGAATCAAGCTCGAAAATTTCACCCGGGAGATGCTGCCTTTCGAGACGATTAACGCCTACAAAACCGCACACTGGGAAACTAGCTGCAAAGTGTTTGCACCGCTGAAAAAATCATTTCTCTCGAAAAACAAAAACATCCCGCAAGCCATCGTAACCGACAGTTTCATCCACGATGTCTATACCTACCGCTACAACGACAATTACAGCTATGACTGCATCCTGCTGAGTTATACCTGGGAAGATGACGCAACCAAACTCGCCTCATTCAGCGATAAGGAGCTGGTATCAAGATGCGCCGAAGAGCTGGATCGCATACTCATGAACTCTGCCAACGTCCAGGAAAAAATCTCTCCCTACATCGGCATTGAGCAAGCCGTGGTTCAGCGCTGGATCACTGATAAAAATGCTCTGGGCTGTGCCAAGCTTTACCGACCGGGCACCTACTACGATGCCGTCAGCCTGATGAAGTACAACCGGGACTTTGCTCATGTTTCAGGCTTGTATTTGTCCGGCGAGTCATTTTCCGTCGATGCCGGTTGGACGGAGCCATGTTTTCGCGGTGCTGTCGATGCAGTGATTCATATCTGCAACAAAACCGCCGCGACGTTCAATGGCGGATTTTCCTTGAGCGACTACCCGCACTACCAAATCAAAATCTGATCCCCCCGTTTCAGAGCCATGCACGCAATACATGGCTCTACCTCTCGCGCCGACTACCCAGGGCCATCAAACATCACTCTGATCCATTTTCGGACAAGGACTACGACCTAAACGGAAGTAGCTGACTTACACCCCATTCCTGATTCCTCTCTCATACACACGCCATTTAACAGCTTGAAAAACAATAAAAAGAGGAACGACGAAAATGAATGAGCCAACAAGCCCTGTTCGTGTAGCAGTCGTGCAATTCGATCCACAAGTCGGCATCGAAAAATGTGTAGGTAATCTGCGTCGCAGCCTGGAATTGGCGCTTGAAGCGGTAAACCGAGGTGCGAATCTCATCGTTCTGCCCGAACTTTCCAATACCGGCTATTTCTTCAGCAATCGACAGGATGCCTTCGCCCATGCCGAAGCGGTTCCTGACGGGCCAAGCGTGCAGAGCTGGATCGACTTCGCCCGCGAGCACAACGTTTACCTCGTGGCCGGTCTCGCCGAACGCGACGGCATGCGACTCTTCAACACCGGCGTTCTGGTGGGACCAGATGGTTTTATCGGCAAATACCGCAAAGCCCATTTGTGGAATCTGGAGAAGCTCTGGTTCACCCCCGGCGACCTGGGTTTCCCGGTTTTCGACACACCGATCGGCCGCATCGGGCTATTGATCTGCTGGGACATCTGGTTCCCGGAGGTGCCACGGATCCTCGCCCAACAAGGCGCAGACATCATTTGCAGCCTGAACAACTGGGTCTGGACACCGCCGCCGCTGTTCGACGATGCCGGTAAGTGCATGGCGTCTTATCTGACGATGACCGCCGCTCACGTCAACAACGTGTTTATCGCTGCCGCCAGCCGGATCGGCGAGGAGCGCGGCGCACGCTATCTGGGTTGCTCGCTGATTGCCGGAACCAACGGCTGGCCGATTGGCGCCGTGGCTTCGGCAGACAGGCAGGAAATCCTGTTTGCCGATGTCGACCTGACCAGCTCCCGCAGTGCGCCCATCTGGAACAACCTGAACGATCTGCATCGCGATCGTCGGGCCGATCTTTACGATCAGATGCTCGGCTACACCCAACACCCTTGCCTCCCACGTTGATCAGGAGGCCTATCGCATGGAAGTTACAACCGACAAAAACCAACCATCGCGCAAATCACCGATTGATACAGCCGTCGCCCTGCTAATGATCGGCGCGACACTGCTGATCGTCTGGCTTTCTTTCAGCAACCGGACTTTCTGGGGAGCGCATTGGCCCGGGTACGGCGACATGGTATCGCTGCTACCCGAACCGAGTGCCTGGTTGCGTTGGGTGTTAGGTGACATCAGCGAGGTGGCTTTCTACAAGCACGAGTTCGCCTCGATCGGCCTGCTGGCGGGCGCTTATCTGGCTTACTGGGCGAATCGAACGGGGAAATCCTGGCAAGGGTTTGCCATCTCCTATGGAACGGGACTTTGGCCCTGGCTGGTCACCAGTTCGTTGCTCGGGCTGCTGCTGAGCAATCTGCTGTGGGGCTGGACGGTGACAGCCACAACCTGGCAACCCACATTCGTAGCATTCGTCTCGCTGCCAGCGGCGATGGTGCTGATGTTTGGCGGAGGCTGGAAGGTCACGATCAACGGCGCACTCATGGGCGCCGTACTCGTCACACCGATGTGCCTACTGATCGTCAACTACGTGTGCCAACCCCTGGCCTTGCCTGCAGTGATTGGCAATGTGCTGGGCATGGCGGTTGCCAGCGTCCTGGCGTTTCTGCTCTGCCGCTATTGGCCGAACCTGGTGAAATCCAGGTCGTCGCAAACGCCACCCGCCTCCATAGCCCCCGCCAAGGCGCCCGACTATGGCGTTATCTGGAGCCTGCGCCGGATTCTGGCGGACTTTTCCGAAGCACCGTTCTTCGGCAATGAGCTGGCCAGCCTTGGCCTGATACTGGGTGCACTGCTGGCGTACAGCTTGAACCCTTCAAGCCCCGCGTACGGATCAGGCCTGTTGCTGCACATCATTGGCGCGCAGGCATTAGCCTCGGCCATCGGCGTGCTGATCTGGCGTCGACAATGGATGTTGCGCGGCTGGTATCCCACTTACATCCCGCTGGTTTCAGTGGTGCCCGCGGCGATCCTGGCCTATGGCGGCAGCTGGCAGATAATCGTCTCAAGTGCACTGCTGGGGGCATTGCTCGCACCACCGCTGGCCTGTGTGATTGCCAGGAAATTACCGGCCGACATGCATGCCTACATCGCCAATGTACTGTCGATGGCCATCAGTACACTGCTGATCGTGCCGCTGATCGGTTTTCTGATCGCTGATTAATGCCCCAGCCATTCGGCTGTATCGCGGCCTCAATAGCGGATACAGCCACTTTCCATTACAAACAAGCGAGGTATCCCATGGACCTGCCCAAACTGTCCATCGCGGCACTTGGCGGCACGGTAAGCATGCAAGCGAGCAATGCCGGTGAAGGCGTCATCCCGACCGTCAGCGGCGAAGCCCTGCTGACTTCCATACCGGAACTGACGACACTGGCCGGAGTCACCGTCGAGACCCTCGGCCTGCTGCCCAGTGCGTCCCTGGATTTCGAGTTTTTGCTGAACGTATTGTCCTGGGCTGAGTTTCAGGTCAAACAGGGCGCCGTTGGGGTCGTGATAACCCAGGGCACCGACACACTCGAAGAAGCCGCGGTGTTTTTGGATTACCTGTGGCCTTACGACACCCCCTTGGTGCTGACCGGTGCCATGCGTTCCGCAGCGCAGCCAGGTGCCGATGGACCGGCCAATCTACTGGATGCATGTCGCGTTGCCTTGGCGCAGAACAGCCGGCAGCGCGGTGTCCAGGTCGTAATGAACGGACAGATTCATCAAGCGTGCAGCGTACGCAAAACCGATTCGCTGGCATTGCAGGCGTTTTCCTCTCCAGTCGTGGGGCCCGCGGGCCTACTGGTGGAAGACCGTGTTCGCTACCTGCGCCCGCCGGGGCCGCGCACGGTGTTACCGATGCCGCAACGGACCACACAGAAAGTTGCACTACTTGAGGCCTCACTTTCGGCCGACACCCTGCTACTGGAAAATATTCTCGCACTCGATTACGACGGGCTGGTGATCGGCGGTTTCGGCGCTGGCCACATCTCGCAGCGCTGGGCGACAACGATTGAGCATATTGCCAAACGAATCCCGGTGATCATTGCGACCCGAACCGGCTCCGGCTCCACCGCACGTGCCTCTTACGGTTTTGGCGGTGGTGAAATGGACTTGATCCGCAAGGGGGCATCGATGGCGGGTTTTCTATGTCCGCGAAAAGCCAGAATTCTGCTTTGGTTGCTGCTTGGTTGCCAACGGCAGCACGAGCTTGCGCAGTATCTCAACGAAGATATTTGACTTCAAAACAATGTACAAACCTGTGGGCGGAGGATTTGCGCTGACAAAAAAGGGCCTGCAATCGCAGGCCCTTTTTTATATTCCGAAACACCTTACGGCTTATGCGCCCGCGACAGGAACTCGTGGGATTGCATCTCCAGCAGGCGACTCAAGGTGCGCTGGAACTCGAAGTTCAAGCGACCGCCGGTGTACAAGTCTTTGAGCTCGACTTCGGCAGAAATGATCAGTTTCACGTTACGGTCGTAGAACTCGTCGACCATGTTGATGAAACGTCGGGCGATGTCGTCGGTGGTAACGCTCATCTGCTCCACGCCACTGAGCAGCACGGCATGGAAGATCTTGCCCAGTTCGATGTAGTCGTTCTGGCTGCGTGGGCCGTCGCACAGTTCGCGGAAGTCGAACCAGGCCACGTCGTCACACGTACGCAGGGCACGAATCTCGCGGTTCTCGATCATCAGCACGTCGTTTTCCACCGCGGCCGTGCATTCCGGTGTCAGCGCGCGGAAGCTTTTGCGCAGGCTCTCGTGGGACGCTTCGTCGAGCGGGAAGTGGAACAGCTCTGCTTGCTCAAGGTGACGCAGACGGTAATCGACGCCGCTGTCGACGTTGACGATGTCGGTGTTCTGCTTGATCAGCGCAATCGCCGGCAGGAACCGCGCACGTTGCAGACCGTCCTTGTACAGGCCGTCCGGCACAATGTTGGAAGTCGCGACCAGGGTCACGCCGTTCTTGAACAACTCTTCCATCAAGGTGCCGAGGATCATCGCGTCGGTGATATCGGAAACGAAGAACTCATCGAAGCAGATGACCCGCGCCTCGTTGGAAAAACGCTTGGCGATGATGGTCAGCGGGTTCTTCTCGCCACCGAGGGTCTTCATCTCTTCGTGCACGCGCTTCATGAAGCGGTGGAAGTGGGTCCGGGTCTTTTCCTTGAACGGCAGTGCTTCATAGAAGGTGTCGACCAGGTAAGTCTTGCCGCGACCTACGCCGCCCCAGAAGTACAGGCCCTTGACCGGCGCCTGGTCTTTCTTGCCGAACAGCTTGCCGAGCAGGCCCGGCTTGTTCTGCGAGGCTGCAACCAGGTCGTCGTACAGGCGCTGCAAATGACGCACGGCAGTTTCCTGGGCGGCGTCATGGAAGAACTCCGGACGTTTGAGATCAGCTTGATATCGTTCTAGGGGCGTCATAATTCGTTAGCAAGGCAACAAAAACGGGCCGTCACTGTAGCGACGGCCCGAAAGAATGGCAATCGGCCCTTGGTCGGGCCGCGCCGCTGATTATTCCTGGACTGGCATCAGAGCGACCCGCAGGGCGTCGATGGCCAGGTCCCGCGCTGCACTGTCGGCAAAGGCCGGGCTGTCGCCGACGCACGCGCCTTCGAGCCAGACGCTGAAACCCAGGTCGTCGCTGCGCACATCCAGCGCCTGGCCGGATTGCAGCTGCTTGGTCACCTGCCCTGCGGCTTTGCCATCGGCAAAGTTGCGCGACAGCAACAGTTGCTCGCCATCGGCCGCCAGCAGACGGAAGCGGAAACTGCCGTCGTCTTCACGGAAGCTGACAAAACGCGCGGCCTTGGCGGCTTTTTTCTTGGTGCTGGCAGCGACTTGCGTCTGATTGACGAAAGAACGCAGGCCGACCGCCTCACGCAGTTCGTTGAGGAACGGGGTGGCCACGGCGCGGGCTTTTTTCGCACCGACCTGCAGGATGTCTTCCAGGTCCGATGGGCGCGCAATCAGTTGGTGATAACGCTCGCGGGACTCGCCCAGTTCGCTGTCGAGCAGCTGGAACAGACGATTTTTCGCTTCCCCCCAACCCAGGCCCTGCAACAGTTCGCTGCGGAACTCAGCGGCTTGGGCCGCAGTGGCGAACGCTTGGAACAGGGTGAACAGGTGCGAGTTGTCCGGGTCCTTGGCTTCGCCTGGGGCGCGGGAGTCGGTGACGATGCGCGAGATCGCATCCTTCATGTCCTTGGCGCTGGTGAACAACGGAATGGTGTTGTCGTAGCTTTTCGACATCTTGCGCCCATCCAGGCCGGGCAAGGTGGCGACGCTTTCTTCGATCAGCGCCTCGGGCATGGTGAAAAACTCCTTGCCCTGGCCGAACAGGTGGTTGAAGCGCTGGCCGATGTCGCGGGCCATTTCCACGTGCTGGATCTGGTCGCGGCCGACCGGCACCTTGTGCGCGTTGAACATCAGGATGTCCGCGGCCATCAGCACCGGGTAGCTGTACAGGCCCATGGTGATGCCGGCGTCCGGGTCTTCGCCGGTCTCCAGGTTCTTGTCCACCGACGCCTTGTAGGCGTGCGCACGGTTGAGCAGGCCCTTGGCCGCGACGCAGGTCAGCAGCCAGGTCAGCTCAGGAATCTCCGGGATATCGGACTGACGGTAGAAGGTTACCCGGTCCACATCCAGGCCACCGGCCAGCCAGGTCGCGGCGATTTCCAGGCGCGAGCGCTGGATACGCAGCGGGTCGTCGCACTTGATCAAGGCGTGGTAGTCGGCCAGGAAATAGAACGAATCGGCATTGCTGTCGCGGCTGGCGACGATCGCCGGGCGGATCGCCCCGGCGTAGTTGCCCAGGTGCGGGGTGCCGGTGGTGGTGATGCCGGTGAGGATGCGCGTACGAGTAGTCATGGGTAATCGCTTATCAGACTGCTATCAATTCGAAAGGCGCGGCAGCAGCAGATCCTTGAGATCGGTCAGCTTGCCGTGAAAAAAGTGTCCGCATTCTGCCACTTTCAGCAGCTCATGGGGGCGATCAAGGGCCGCGGACCAATCGTAAACCAGCTGCGGGTCGATCACTTCGTCGGTTTCCGGCTGGATCAGGGTCAGGGCGCCGTGCTGCGGCAACGGGTCCTGATCCCCCAGGCGCATCACCGCCGGTGCCACCATGAACAGCCGGGCCAGGGGTTCGCCCTTGGCCTCCAGGCGCCCACCGAGGCTGGCCGCGACAAAACCGCCGAAGGAAAAACCGAGCAAGGTCAGGGGCAAGTCAGGGTGCCGGGCCCGTAGCCATTGGGCAGCCGCCTGGGCATCATCGACTTCACCAGTGCCCATGTCATGGCTGCCGGCACTGGCACCCACGCCACGGTAGTTGAATCGCAAAGTAATAAAGCCGGCATCGCGCGCGGTGCGCTGCAGGGTCGAAACCACTTTATTGAGCATGGTGCCGCCCTGCACCGGATTGGGATGGCAGATCAGCGCCAGGCCACGTGGTTCGGGGGAATCCAGGTACAAGGCTTCCAATTGACCCACCGGGCCAGCAATCTCTACAGGGGTTTCACGCATAAGCAAGGAAGGAACTCCGTGACCTCTCGAAGGGTCGACTCGTCTAGCTAAAAGTCTGCGCCTGGCATGATTGCGATCTCGTCGCGGTATACAGCGCAGGTCCGAGCCGTTAACGTAAAGCAAAGCCGTTTATAGAGGAAGGACTCGTGGAACACTCGCTCTTAGTTTGGTTGTTGCCGACTCTTGCCCTGGTTGCCGGTGTCGCTATTGGATTCCTGGTTGCGCGTCTGCTGCCCAATGCCGTGCCTAACAGCACGCAGCGTCAGCTGGATGACATTCAGGAACGTTTTGACAGCTATCAGAATGAAGTGGTCACCCACTTCAACAGCACCGCAACGCTGGTGAAAAAACTCACCCAGAGCTACCAGGAAGTACAAGACCACCTCGCCGAGGGTGCCAACCGGCTGGCCCTGGACGAGCAGACTCGCCAACGCCTGCTGGCCGCGCTGCACGCCGATGCCGCCCAGGCCCCACGGGAACGCCTGACGCCACCGCGCGACCAGGAACCACCTCGCGACTACGCGCCAAAAACGCCCAACGCACCGGGCATGCTCGATGAGCATTACGGCCTGAAGAAGTAATACGCTTTCAGGCGATCGCCAAAAGCCCCCGGACGAGTGATTGCCCGGGGGCTTTTTTGTGCCTGTGGGTCTTGCCCACGAGAGGCCGTCAATGGCCATAAAAAAGCCCGCCCGGTCACCAGGACCGGGCGGGCTTGTCTGACACCTGGGGTTCAGTCAGATGTTCATGGGTACTGCTGCACTTGCCCTTGCTGCTGGCCGCCATACTGCTGGCCAGGAATTGCCTTGAGGTTGACCTCGACACGGCGGTTCTGCGCCCGACCGTTGACGTCGCCGTTGCTGGCAACCGGGTTGTCCGGGCCTGCGCCACGTGCCGACAGGTTGGCACCGCTGACGCCCTGGGACGTCAGGTAGGTCGCCACGCTTTGCGCACGACGCTGGGACAGGTCCATGTTGTGCTGGCGGCTGCCGGTGCTGTCGGTGTAGCCAACGATTTCGATCTGGTTCTGGTTGAACTCTTTCAGCGAGCCGGCCAGGTTGTTGAGCGGCTGGTAGAAACTTGGAGCGATGTTCGCCGAATCGGTGGCGAAGGTGATGTTGCCCGGCATGATCAGCTTGATCTGATCGCCCTGGCGCTGCACTTCAACCCCGGTGTTGGCCATGCTGGCGCGCAGTTTCTTTTCCTGCTGGTCGGCGTAGTAGCCATAACCGGCGGCGGAAGCACCGACCACGGCGGCGCCGATCAGCGCCCCCTTGCCACGGTTGTTGTGGTCGATGGCAGCACCCGCCAAGGCGCCAGCCAGGGCTCCCAAGCCACCGTACTTGGCGGTTTTGCTCATGCCCGTGGAGCCACCGTCGGCCTGACCCTGGTTGTCATAAGGGTTAGGGGACGCACAGCCCGACAACAAGGCCACGGCAGTTGCGACAATAATCAAACGACGCGAGGTGAACATGGAGAGCTCCTACTTTTACATTCTGTGGTGCAGCGGACGTTAGCAATGGACCCCTGCGGGCGTTGGAACACGGCAACCGACAAAAATTCCGTGGCGACCTGTAACACCGGCAGTCCTAGGCGCGGACAAACGGATTTTCACGCATCTCGTCGCCCAGGCGGGTATCGGGACCATGCCCGGTGACCACCGTCGCCTCTTCATCGAGGGTGTACAGGCGTTGCTTGATCGAGCGCACGATAGTCGCCTGGTCACCGCCCCACAAATCCGTGCGCCCTACCCCACGCCGAAACAAGGTGTCGCCGGCTATCAGCAGCTTAGCCTCTGCAAACCAGAAACTCATGGAGCCCGGTGTGTGACCTGGTGTGTGCAACGCGACACCACAGCCGCACGCCAGCTCTTCATCATCATCCAGCCAGCGATCCGGAGACGGCACCGGGGTATAGGGCACGCGAAACATCTGGCATTGCATCTCCAGGTTGTCCCAGAGGAACTGATCCTCCTTGTGCAGATGCAGGGTAGCACCGGTTTTTTCCTTCAACTGGCCCGAAGCCAGGAAATGATCCAGGTGCGCATGGGTATGAATGATGCTCACCACCTTCAGGCCCAGGGCCTCGAGGCGCGCCAGGATCAATTCATGATTGCCACCCGGATCGACGACGATGGCCTTTTTGGTGATCGGGTCGCCAATGATCGTGCAGTTGCACTGCAACGGGCCGACGGGGAAGGTTTCGCGGATCAGCGCGGGTTTGGCAGCGTCCATGGATGTTCCTGGAAAAAATGGATCGGCTATTCTGGCACAGCCCGCGACAATCGCCGATGGCAGGCCGGTAACAAAACGCCCCCGGCCCTGGCATTCGCCAATGCCTGAACTGCCGCCCCAACACGGACACACCCATGACGTTCAACTGGCACAGCGAACTACTGACAACCGCAACCCCGCTCGACAAACACTACAAAAACACCCAGAACGTCCGTCGCTTCATGCACGAGCACTGCGGCGCAGACTTCCGCTTCGACCGCGACTTCATGGCCTGGATCCGCAGCGGAACGCCTGCAACCCTGGGCGATGTGGTCGATGAGTGGCGGCGTCGACACCCGTAGCCGAAGGGCCGCGTATCTAATCCCCTCTCAAAACGCCAACTGCAACGTCTCCTTCCCCTCCAGCCCCAACAGGTACTGCTTGGCCTCCAGGCCGCCGGCAAACCCGGTCAGGCTGCCTGATGCGCCAATCACCCGGTGGCAGGGGGTGACGATCGAGATCGGGTTCTTGCCGTTGGCGGCGCCCACCGCGCGGACGGCCTTGGGGTTGCCGATCTGTTGGGCGATCTGGCTGTAGCTGCGGGTTTCGCCGAAGGGGATGGTCAGCAGGGCCTGCCAGACCTTTTGCTGGAACTCGGTGCCGACAAAGTCCAGTTGCAGGTCAAAGTGCTCGCGCTCACCGGCGAAGTACTGCTGCAGCTGGCGTTCGGTTTCCTGCAGCAGCGGGCTGTGGATATCTTCCTGCAGCGGGCCGATGCGCACGCGGTTGAGGCGTTCGTTTTCCCAGAGGATCGCGCAGAGTTTGTCGCCGCTGGCGATCAGGGTCAGGGTGCCGACCGGTGACGGCATCCGTTTGAATACGTATGACATGGGTGACTCCTGGATCCGACTGTTCAGGTGCGGTCGTTGAGTTGTCAGAGAACGTATTCAGGGTAATCCAGGGTTCAAACGCAAGAACTACGTTTCTTGCGTTTGAATTTTCCTGGCGGACAGGAGGCCCGCGACAAGACCGAGGTGAACTGTAGGAGCAAGGCTCGCCCGCGACAAGACCTTCAGAAAGGGTTAGAGCCGGCCATACTCCTGCGCCGTGCGATCCAGTGCCCGCAGTGTCTTGGCGACCAGTTCGTCGACTTCTTCGCGGCTGGCGATCAACGCCGGGGCCATGATCATGCGCCCCAGGGTGGAGCGGATGATCACTCCCTCTTCAAAGCCCAGGGTTCGGCAGCGCCAGGCGATGTCATTCTCGTTGACAAACCGTTTACGACTGCCCCGATCCTCGGCCAGCTGTAAGGCCGCGACCATGCCCACGCCCTGGATATCGCCCACCAGCGGGTGCTGGCCGAACACCTCGCGCAGGCACTGTTGCAGGTAAGGCCCGATGTCCTCCTTGACCCGAGTGACCACTCCTTCATCGCGCAGTGCCTTGAGATTGGCGATCGCCACCGCGGCGGCCACTGGGTGCCCGGAATAGGTCAGGCCGTGGGCGAATACCCCGCCCTGCTCCACCAGCACCTGAGCCATTTTCTTCGACAGGATCAGCCCGCCCATGGGGATGTAACCCGAGGTCAGGCCCTTGGCGATCGACAGGGTATCGGGCTCGAATCCGAAGTGCTCATGGGCGAACCATTCACCAGTGCGACCGAAGCCACCGATCACTTCGTCGGCACACAACAACACGTCGTACTGGCGGCAGATGCGCTGGATTTCCGGCCAGTAGCTCTCTGGCGGGAAGATCATCCCGCCCGCGCCCTGGAAGGGTTCGGCGATGAATCCGGCAACCTTGTCGGCCCCCAGTTCGAGGATCTTGGCCTCCAGTTGTTGCGCCGCCCGCAGGCCAAATTCGGCCGGGGTCAGGTTGCCTTCATGGGCAAAAAAGTACGGCTCGTCGATGTGCGCGATGTCCGGCAGCATGCCACCCATCTCGTGCATGAACTTCATGCCGCCGAGCGCCGTGGCCGCCAGGGTCGAACCGTGATAACCGTTCCAGCGGCCGATCATCACCTTCTTCTCGGGCTTACCGAGCACTTGCCAGTAACGGCGCACGGTGCGGATCAGCACTTCGTTGGCTTCGGAACCGGAGTTGGTGTAGATCGCGTGGCTGTAATGCCCCGGCAACAGGCTGAACAGCAGCTCCGACAGCTCGATGACCTGCGGGTGGGTAGTGTGGAAAAACATGTTGTAGTACGGCAACTGCTCGAGTTGCCGGGTCGCCGCGGCGGCCAGGTCCTTGCGCCCATAGCCCAGATTGGTGCACCACAGCCCCGACATGCCATCCAGGTAACGCCGCCCGTCGTTGTCCCACAGGTGCAGGCGCTCGCCTCGCACCATCACGCGCGGCCCTTCGTCGTTGAGGGCTTTCTGATCGACGAACGCGTGGATGTGATGTGCAGCGTCGGCGGCCTGGTAGTCGCGGGTTTCACGTGGGGTGGTCATCGCCAGTTCTCCGTTGTGGTGATCGATAGTGGCCCAGGTACCCGCAGGGCAAAAATAGTAAAAATGTGTTCGCAGGCGATGAAAAAACTAGGCAGCGATTTCCCCCATGCGCGCGTCATGTGGTTATTGTTCAGGCATGACCCAATCGTCGCCCACGCGGACCTGGGCGGTGCGCAAATTGCTTGGGATCAGCGGTCGAGACCGACACCTGCCCCATCACCCCGAGGTTTGCCGTGGCTGCCTACAATCTGCGTCAACTGAAGTACTTCATCACTACCGTGGAATGCGGCAGCGTCGCCGAGGCCTCGCGCAAGCTGTACATCGCCCAGCCGTCGATCTCCACGGCCATCAAGGGCCTGGAAGACAGCTTCGGGGTGCAGTTGCTGATCCGCCATCACGCCCAGGGCGTCTCCCTCACCCCCAGCGGCGCACGCTTCTATCGCAAGGCCCAGGAGCTGCTGCGCATGGCCAAGGAGTTCGAGCAGAACGCCCTGGCCGACAACGATGTGGTGTCCGGGCAGATCGACATCGGCTGCTTCGAGACGGTGGCACCGTTGTACCTGCCGCAACTGATGGCCGGGTTTTCGGCGCTGTACCCGGGGGTGGAGATCCGTATTCGCGATGGCGAACAGCAGGAGCTGGTGCAGGGGTTGACGTCGGGCGCCTTTGACCTGGCGATCCTCTATGAGCACGACCTGGATGGCACCATCCAGACCGAACCCTTGATGCCGGCGCAACGCCCTTATGCCCTGCTGCCGGCCGATCACCGCTTCGCCCAGCAGGCCCAGGTGTCACTGCGCGACCTGTGCCTGGAGCCGATGATTCTGCTGGATGTGCAGCCGAGCCGGACCTACTTCGTCAGCCTGTTCGATGAGCTGGGGCTGACCCCACGAATCGCCTTCAGCTCACCCTCGATCGAGATGGTGCGTGGCATGGTCGGCCAAGGTTTCGGTTTTTCGATCCTGGTCACCCGGCCACATTCGCAATGCACCTACGATGGACAAAAAGTGGTGTGCGTGGACATCGTCGAAGACGTCACCGGTTCCGGGTTGGTGGCCGCCTGGCTCAAGCGCGGGCAATTGACCAAGCCGGCGCAGTTGTTTGCCGATTACTGCCGGGAGCAGTTGACGGCCAAGGCCCTGGGATCGGCCTGATGTGACGAGCCCTGGTCAGGCCAACAGTCCCAGTTCTTTCGCCCGGGCCACGGCCTGGGTGCGACGCTCGACGCCGAGCTTGCTGTTGATGTGGCTGGCGTGGGTTTTCACCGTGTGCAACGAGATGAACAACTGATCGCTGATTTCCTGGTTCGAACAGCCCCGGGCAATCAGTTGCAGCACCGCTTGCTCACGAACACTGAGGGCTTCGCCGCCGGGTTGGCTCTCAACGCTTTCGCGAATCGCGACGTGAGGCAAGTGTTCCATCAGGCTCTGGCGCAGAGCCGTGGGTGGACAGTGGGCCAGTTGCTCACGCAGCCAGTCCGGTCGCTCGCGCAATAACCCATCAAAAGGCTGCAACACGCCACCGCTGGCGGCCTCGAACGCCTGGGCCATGGCCCGACGTGCTTCTGGCTCGCGCCCATGGCCCAGCAACAGGCTGACTTTCTGAATCAGCGCCATCACGCTGAGCATCTGCCGCCCACTCTTTTGCCCATGCTCGAACAAGACATTGAGACGCCCTTCGGCCAGCATTGGCTGGTTTTGCATCGACTCCAGCAGGGCTTGCTGCAACTCGATGTGCAGGGGCATTTGCGGGTGGAATTCGGGGGGCGCCGCGGCCTGTTCTCCGTTGTAGGTCTGGCCCAGGCGTGTCAGCCAGGCGCCGGCCAGGTCGGTACGCCCCTGGGCCAGCCACAGTTCACATTTGACCAAGGTCAGCATGGCCAGGTAGTAGATCGGCGGCACGTCCCAGATGTGCATCAGCCGCTCGGCCTCGGCCAGTTCGGCGAACGCCTTGGCAAACTCGCCCCGGCTGCCTTCCAGCCGGGCGATCACACTGTGGCCGATCAGCACGCTGATGTCGCGGCAGGCCCGTGCTTCCGTCAGGCCGGCGTGCAGGCGGGCAAGCCCGAGTTCGGGTTGCAGGCGCAGGACCAGCAGGAAGCCTTCGTACAGGGTCAGGCGCGCGCGCACCGCATACAGCCGTTGCGGCGACAGGCCCTGCAAGCGTTGCTGGCCCTGGTGGACTTCGTCCAGGGCGCGCAGGATTTCCCCTCGCGCCTGCAGCACCCGGGCGCGGTCGTAATGGGCCAGCGCTTCGAACAGGGGATTGCCGACCCGTTGTGCCAGCTCCAGGGATTCGCGGTTCAGCTCTCGGGCACGCCACAGGTCGGCGTCGGCGATGGCCAGGTTGGACAGGGTCGACAGGCACATCAGCCGCTGGCCATAGCGTTTGTGCGGCAGGCTTTGCAGGGCCTCGGTGCAGTACAGCAAGGTCAAGTCGCGCTGGCCGCGGCCACGGGCGATGATCCCGCTCAAGGCCAACCATTGCGCCAACATGGATTTTTGCGCAGTGGCCGAAGGCGCCGGCAGGAACCGGCTGAGGTGGCTGGCCAACTCTTGCGCAGCATCCAGCTGGCAGGCCAGGCCCAGGGCCCAGCTGTACAGCACGATCAGCCGTGGGGTGCTGACCAGCAGGCTGTCGGGCAAGTCCATTTTCCAGCGCAGCAACATGCCGACGTTCTGTTCGGCCAGCAGTTGTTCTTCGGACAGGTTTTGCACCAGGTTCGCCGCCACATCCAAGTGCCCGGCCCGCAAGGCCTGCTCTACGGCTTCGTCGAGCAGGCCCTGGGCATTGAACCAGCGACACGCCCGCAGGTGCAGGCTGGCGACGGGCACCATGGCGTTAACGGTCGGGCGGCTGCGCAGCAGGTCGGAAAACAGGTGGTGATAGCGGAACCAGTGCCCCTGCTCGTCGAGCGGGACCAGGAACACCTGGTGGGACAGCAGGTAACGCAGGATTTGCGCACTGTCGTGGGCTTCGCGCACCGCGTCGCACAGTTCGCTGCAAAAGCGCTCCTGGGGCGCGGTGTCGTAGAGGAAGGCCTGGACCTCGGCGGGCAGGCAATCAATGACTTCTTCGAGCAGGTAGTCGCGGATCAGCCCTTCACCACCGTGCAGTGGCGGTGGCAGTGTTGCGCCATTGCCGGCTTCCGACGCCGCGAGCAACCAGAAGCGTAGCCCCGCCACCCAGCCTTCGCTGCGCTCAATCAGGCTTTCCAGCGCCTCGCCACGCAGCGAACTGCTGTGCCGGTTCAATAGGGCCAGGGATTCGTCGTGCGTCAGGCGCAGGTCCTGCTCGTGCAGTTCGAGTAATTGCCGCGACAGGCGTAAACGAGCCAGGTGCCAGTCTGGCCGCTGGCGACTGGTCACCAGCACCAGCAGGCCATCGGGCAGGTGATTGAGGAAAAACTGCAGGCAGCGGTCCAGCACCGGGCCCTGGGCCAGGTGATAGTCATCCAGCACCAGCAACAATGGGGCGCTGGGCGAGAGCTGGACCGCCAATTCGTCGAGTAGCCCGTCCAGCCACTCTTCGAAGGCGAACGGTTGATGACGCTGGCGCATTTTCAGCAGGCCCAGGGCCTGGGCGCCCAGCCGAGGGAAATAGTGCTGCAGGCCTTCGAGCAACCGCTCGAGAAAACGCCCCGGGTCATTGTCTCGCGGGCTGAGTCCCAGCCACAGGCTTTGCCAGTGGTCCGGCAGGCTCTGGCAGAACTCCACCGCCAGTGAGCTTTTACCAAACCCGGCCGGGGCGCTGACCAACAGCAGTCGCCCGGTCAAACCGGCACTCAGCCGCTCGCACAACCGCGGCCGCAGAATGTGGCCGTCGGGCAAGGGGGGGCGGTAAAAGCGTCCTTCCAGCATCGGTACGGCCGGGCCAGGAGGGCTGTGGATTCGGAACAGGTCAGTCATAGCCAACTCTTATTGAAGTGCTGTTGTCGGCATTGCAGATGTCCGCAGACTAGCGGCAAACCGCCAGGGTTTGAAGGCAATTGCTACAAATGGCTACAAAAAGTCTGAGCGCCCTCTGGCGTCGTCACCGATTCGGTGGGTGTCGATCACTTTATCCAAGGCAAAAAAAACGCCCCGAACCAGTCGGGGCGTTTTTCGAGGATGCGGCCTCTGGTGCAGCGTATTAGCGAACACCTTCCTGACGCAGTGCGGCCGGGGTGAAATCGCTGGTGGTGGCGGTGAAGCCGAAGTCGTAAGCCTGTTTCTCTTCGTTCTTCATGCCCAGTGCCAGGTAACGGCCGGACTGCAGGTCGTAGAGGGTTTCCAGGGCATACCACGGCACTTGTTTGTCGTAGTAGTCCTGGGCATGGGCTTCGGCCACGCGCCACAGTTGACCACGACCGTCGTAGTGGTCGATTACCGCGGCTTGCCAGGTGTCTTCGTCGATGTAGAAGTCACGCTTGGCGTAGATGTGACGCTGGCCTTCCTTCAGGGTCGCAACCACATGCCACACGCGGCGCAGCTCGTAGCGGGCCAGGTCCTGGTTGATGTGCCCGGCCTTGATGATGTCGGAGTACTTGAGCTTAGGATCGTCAAGCTTGTAGCTGTCGGAGGCGATGTACATCTCTTTCTTGCCTTCGAGCTTCCAGTCGTAGCGGTCCGGTGCACCGTTGAACATGTCCAGGTTGTCGGAGGTCCGCAGGCCGTCGGCTGCAGTACCCGGGCCATCATAGGACACTTGCGGGGCACGGCGCACACGACGCTGGCCGGCATTGTAGACCCACGCCGAACGCGGCTCCTTGACCTGGTCGAGGGTCTCGTGGACCAGCAGCACACCACCAGCCAGACGCGCCGGCGCGGTTACTTTCTGCTTGAAGTAGAACAGGATGTTGCCCGGGTTTTTCGGGTCGTAGTCCTTCATTTTGTCGCGGAACACGAACTGGTCCTGGAAGTACACCAGGCTGTAGGAGCCGTTGGCTTGCGGCGTGGCCTGGGTGACCAGGCGGGTCACGCTGCCACCACGGTAGCGGGTGATGTGGTTCCAGATCACTTCCACACCGGTTTTCGGGATTGGGAACGGCACGGCCGTTTCGAAGTTTTCCAGGCCGTTGCCACCCGATACAAGGGTGGTGTTGGTGGCGTTGCGCTTGATGGACGCGAACACTTCAGGCGGCACGGTGGCGCCACGGTGAGAGGTGTACACCGGCATCTTGAAGGTTTCCGGGTAACGCTTGAACATCGCGTATTGGCCCGGCGCCAGCTTTTCCTTGTACTTGTCGACGTTCTGCGCGGTGATGGTGAACAGCGGTTGCTCGCTGGCATAGGGATTGGACAGGAAGCCCTTGCTGTCTACCGTGCCGGCATTCTTGGCCAGGGGTTTCCAGCTCGGAATCGAGCCGTCGGCATTGCCGGTCATTTCTGCGCCCATCGGCGTCAGGCTCTTGCCCAGCTTATCGGCTTCGGCTGCCGGAACGGCGCCCATGACGCCGGTCGCCAGCAACGAAAGCCCCAGTCCTGCGACGTACACCAGATTCTTGGTTATTTTCATTTCTTGTTCGTCCTGAAGAAGCAGTGCTTAGAAGTTCACGCCGACGCTGAGCGCGACGAAGTCACGGTCATCCACGGTGGTGTACTTGCCGTCGAAGAAGTTGGTGTAGGCCAGGCTCGCGGTGTAGGTGTTCTGGTACTCGGCATCCAGACCCAGGCTGACGGCCTTGCGACCCTCCTCGAAGTTGCCGCCAGGACCAGGCGAGTAGCCGCTGACGTCATGGGACCAGGCCACGTTCGGCTTGAGGTTGACCCCGGCGAATACGTCGTTGTAATCCCAGATCGCACGACCACGGTAGCCCCAGGAGGTCGAGGTGGTGAAACCTTCGTCGGTGCAATTGCGCGTGGCGTTGTTGGTCGCAGCACCCGGACCTGCACCGGCAATGGTGCTGGCGTTGAGGGCCTGGCAAGTGCCGCCTGGCAGTTCGCCCGGACCGTAGACAGGGTCACGGCCATAACGCACGTCCGAGGTGCTTTCCAGCCCGCCAACGTGGGTCACGCCGACTTCACCCACCAGGGTCAGGCGGCTGGCGCCCATGACCTGGTCGAAGAAGTGCGTCAAGGTAGTCTGGAACTGAGTCACTTCCTTGCGGCGGTAGCCGTGCAGGTCACTACCCGGAGTGCCCTGCAAGAGCGATGCGTTTTGATAGCCCGGCAACGGCGTCACACCGGCAAAGAGGATATCCGTGGAGTTCAGTTGCACCGGTGCGTTAGGACGGTAGCTGACCTCGCCTTGCCACGCCGTACCGGTTGGCAAAGTGGTGGAGAAGCTCAGGCCGTACAGACGAATATCCTCCGGATACTCGATGAAATACTGCGAGTTACCTGCTACCAGCAATGGCGCCAGACGGGCGATCGGCCCCTGAAGCGACGAGGCAAGGTTGTAAATCGATTGCGGGCCACCGGTGGCGCTGAAGATTGGTGCCCGGCTGTGGTAGTTCATGAAGTAAGCACCGAACTCGGTGTCCAGCGGGTCGAACATGTACTTGAAGGATGCGCCCCACTGGCCGCTGTCCCGTGCATCGCGGTCCGGACCGCGACGTACCAGCACGCCTTCCTCGTTGACGTCGACACCCAGTGCAGCTGCTGGGCCCAGGGCTGCAGCCGGCAGGGTCGAGCGCTTGTTCAGTACGCGCAGGTTGTTGTCGCAACCGTCGGCGACGATGTCCGGCTGGGAGAAGAAGGTGCCGCAGTTATCGACAACGGTCTGGTCCCATTCCAGTTGATAGAACGCCTCGGCCGAGAGGTTTTCGGTCAGGCTCTGGGACACGTAGAACATGTTGACCGGGATCAGGCCTTCCTTGATCTCGGCACCCGGACGACGGAATGCGGACACATCGATCGGGTTGATGGAGTTGATGCCGCCGCCGATGAAGGTACTCTCACCCCAACTGACCACCTGTTTGCCCAGACGCACGGAGCCCGGCTGATCGGCAATCGCGTAGTTGTGGTAGACGAAGGCGTCGAGGATCTGCCCGCCGGAGGACTTGGCGCCTTCCTTGCGGTTGTCGTTGCTGACGTCCTTGAATTCCAGCTCCTCGTTCTGCAGCGCGAAGTCATACCAGTACTTGCCCCGGACAAACACGCCGGTGTCACCGTACTTCAGTTCAAGGTCATGAATGCCTTTGAAGATCTTCGAGAACGCTTGCCCGCTCTTGAAGTTCAAGTGGCCGTCATCGGAGGTCTGGGACAGACCGTGCCCACCGTTGTTGACGCCGATGAGGTTCTTGTTTGGCGATTGGGTCGACACACTCATGCCCAACGAGAGGGACGAGTCGAATTGACCTTCGATTTCACCAACGTTGAAACTGACGCCGAATGCAGGCCCGGCGAGCGTAGAGGCGAGACTGACCGCCAAGGGCAGTTTCGCCCGGCGCCAGAACTGGTTTACTGATGTCATCGACGCTACTCCATGTGCTTTTATTGTTATGGCAGTGAGCACTTTTAAAAACGCTCTGGAGGACAGTGAGCCATGCGCTCGCGAAGTCATCCAAAGTTGCATCGCCCCTGTTCGTGCGTGCGTCTCGCTCTTAAAAATCCTTGAACGGACTATATCCAGCAGGCTGTACTGCTTGATCCCTCTAAAGTGTGATTTGCAGCCCCCAACCACTCTGGAACGGTCCTTCTGCCAGTCCGGCAGATGCCGGCACGGCAAGGATGGCTGAAAATTCGGAATTAACAAGCCAAGCGCTTGCTTGGTGGGCGTGTCGTGCCCTTTCGGGCACGACACAGGAGACTTAAAGCGTCGACAGGAAGGTGCTGTTGTTGGCCTGCCACTGTGTGATGTCGAGGCGAATGCGTTTCTTGTCGAGCTTGCCGACACTGGTCTTGGGAATTTCCGTAACAAGGGCGATCTGACTCGGGATGGCCCACTTGCTCAGGTGGCCCAATTCGACGAATGGCTTGAGGTGCTCCTTGAGTTCCTTGGCCCCAATCACGTGGCCCTCACGGATCACCAACAAGGCAAACGGGCGCTCTCCCCACTGCGGATCGGGAATGCCCACTACTGCTACTTCACGTACCGCCACGTGCCGGCTGATCAAGTCCTCGAGGTCCAGGGACGAGATCCACTCGCCGCCGGTCTTGATCACGTCCTTGATCCGGTCGCGGATGTCGATCACTCCCATGCTGTCCAGGGTCGCGACGTCCCCGGTATGCAGCCAGCCCCCGGCCCAGAGTTCTGCGCCCTTCTGCGGCTCGTTGAAATAACCTTCGGTGAGCCACGGTGCGCGCAGCACCAACTCGCCCTGGGACTCGCCATCGGCCGGCAGAAAGTTACCCTCGGCGTCGATTACTGCCGCATCCACCAATGGCACCGGCACCCCGGCCTTGATCCGGTAGGTGGTGCGTTCGTCCTCGGTACCGGCCATCAACTCATCGTTGAGGTGGGCACAGGACACCAGCGGCCCGGTTTCCGACATGCCGTAGGCCGCAGTGAGCTGAATCCCCTTGGCCTTGGCCGCTTCGTACAGCGCACGGTTCAGCGCGCTGCCGCCAATGACGATTTTCCAGCCCGCAAAATCGGTGTTTTGCGCCGCCTTGGAGTTGAGCAGCATTTGCAGGATGGTCGGTACGCAGTGGGAGAAGCTGACTTTTTCCTTGCGCCACAGCTCCACCAGGTATTCCGGGTCGTAACGGCCAGGGTAGACCTGCTTGAGGCCAAGCATGGTGGCCACATAAGGCAGGCCCCAGGCGTGGACGTGGAACATCGGGGTGATGGGCATGTACACATCGTTGGTCCCCAGCAGGCGCACGCTGTCGATGCTGCCCATGATCGTCGACACGCCCATGGTGTGCAGCACCAGTTGCCGGTGGGTGAAGTACACCCCCTTGGGGTTGCCGGTGGTGCCGGTGGTGTAGAAGGTAGTCGCTACCGAGTTCTCATCGAAGTCGGCGAAATCGTACTGCGGGCTCGCCCCCGCCAGCAGTTGCTCGTACTCACCCACCAGGTTTGGCAGCTCGGCAGTCTTTTGCGGCAAGTCGGTGAGCAGGAGGGTTTTCTCCACCGTGGTCAGGTGCCCGGCGATGGCCTGGTACAACCCGACGAACTCACTGTTGACCAGCACGAAGCGGTCCTCGGCGTGGTTCATGGTGTAGAGGATCTGCTCAGGCGACAGGCGAACGTTGATGGTGTGGATCACCGCGCCGATCATCGGGATGGCGAACATGCATTCCAGGTAACGATGGCTGTCCCAGTCCATCACCGCCACGGTATCACCGGCCTTGACCCCTGCCGCCGTCAGCACGTTGGCCAGCCGCGCGACGCGCTCGATCAGGGTCGGATAGCTGTAGCGCAACTGGTCGCGGTAGACAATCTCGCGGGTTTTCTCATACCGACTGCCCGACATCAGCAATCGCTTGATCAACAGCGGGTATCGATAAGCACCTTCGGCTGGCGGAATAACGCGAGTCTGCAACATAAGCATCCCTTTCATCTGACTGCACGGTCTTGGCGTAAAGACTGCACTTTAGTCAGCCTGGACGCGCGCTAAATCAGCCAAAGGAATGATTTGAGAACAGGGCAAATGCTGGCTCTAAGCCAGCACCGCTGTGGAAAAGACGCCCTCCGTCAGGCCGCTTGTCCTACTGCTGCCTCGGCCGGTGTGCGTGGGAATATCAGCGCCGAGAGGAAGGTCAAAGCAGCAAAACCGGCCAGGATCAGGTACAGCCCGACAAAACCCTGGCGGGGCTCGACAAAGGCAATCAATGGGATGGCCGTGGCGCTGGCACCGAAGGACAGGCAGTAGCGCAAGGCGAACACCCGCGATTGCCATTGCGGCGCAACGAAGTTGGCGACCATCGCGTCATTCACCGTGACCTGCCCGAACACCACGAACATGAAGGCGGCACCCAGCACTATGACGGCCGAGCCCTCGACATAAGCCATGGCAAACAACAGCGGGGCCTGGCACAGGGTGAGGAGCATGAACGGCCATTTCAGGCTGAAGCGATGCAACACCCGACCGATACTCAACTGCGCCACCGCGCCAAAGGCGTAAGCCAGGCTGACCACCACCCCAAGGGTTTGCGGTGAGGCGAACAGGTCATGCAGGCGTTCCTGGAACAACTTCGGATAGGTCATGGTCGTGGCATTGAACACCACGCCACCCGTGGCGGTAGCCAGGGCCAGTACCCCGAACACCATGACCATGGAGATCCGCTGGCCCGCGGCGCCCTTGAGCGGGGCATGGGCGCGCACGGGAATCGGCTCCTCGCGTACCTGCAAGGCAAAGCCGATGCCCAGGGCGATGGCGGCGACACCCGGCAGGATAAACGCCGAACGCCAGCCAAACTGCGCCACCAGCAAACCGGTGACCAAGGCCGAAAACGCCACCCCCAGATTGCCCCACATGCCGTTGATGCCAATTTCCCGGCCTCGGTTCTGGGCGTAGGCCACCAGCATCGCAGTGCCCACCGGGTGATAAATCGCAGCAAACACCCCGATCAGCGTCAACCCCAGGACCAGCATCGGCGCAGAGCTGCTCAGACCGGTGAAAATCGCCGAGGCGCCAATCCCGAAGAAAAACACCAGCATCATCTGGCGTCGGCTCCAGTGGTCGCCCAGCCAACCCGCCGGCAGCGAACAGGCACCAAAGGCAATGAACCCACCCAGGGACAGGCCGATCATGGCGGCGTAGTCCAGGCCAAAGACCTCGGTCATGCCCAGCACGGCGGCGGGGAAAATCAGCATGAACATGTGGTCGATCACATGGGCGGCGTTGATGTAGCGGATGACATTTCTGGGTTGATGCATGGCGGCACACTATTCGTTGAGGGTGTGGCGTTATGCTAAGTTGGCAATAACACGCATTCCTGACAACAAACTCATCGAATCAGACAATGTTAATCAGCCACTTCCACCATGGCCCGGTCAGCGCCCATCCGCGGGATTACCCGGATGGCGCGCATCAGGAGCGACATATCCATCGCGAGGCGCAATTGCTGTACGCCATGTGCGGCACCATGCGCGTGGTCACGGCCCAAGGTGCGTGGGTGATTCCGCCGACACGGGCGGTGTGGATTGCACCGTGGATCGAGCACGAGATCTTCATGTCGGGCAAGGTGTGCATGCGCTCGCTGTTCATTGACCCCGAACTGTCGCCCGCCAACCTCAGCCAATGCTGCGTACTGGCCGTCACCCCGTTGCTGCGCGAGCTGATCCTGAAGGCGGTGCAAGCCCCCCGCCATGCAAAGAACCCGCTGATCCAACAGTTGATGCTCGAAGAAATTGCCGGCCTGGAAAACCTCCCGCTGCACATCCCCATGCCCGAGGACCGACGCTTGCAAGGGATCTGCATGGCCCTGCTGCAAACTCCCGACCATCCCAATACCCTGGAAGATTGGGCGCAACAGGTCGGCGCCAGTTCACGCACCCTGGCGCGACTGTTCCAGCAACAGTTGAAGATGAGTTTCAACGCCTGGCGCCAGCAACTGCGCCTGATGGAAGCCCTGCCGCGACTGATCGCCGGGCAAAGCGTGCAGAGCGTTGCCGATCAATTGGGCTATGGCAGTGCCCGAGCCTTCAGCGCGATGTTCCGGCGGTTGCTGGGGCACAACCCCCGGGAATACCTCGGCGCGCTGAATCAGCTCAGCGCGATCAATGCATCTCGGTAAAGGCCAGCTTCACACCGATGGCGATCAGCACCACCCCCATCATGCGGTCGAACCAGTGCCCCATGCGGGCAAAACCGGCGCGCACTCGCTGCTGGCTGAACAGCATCGCCACCAGGCAGAACCAGATGGCAGTCGCCACGGCCAGGTAGATGCCATAGCCGGCCTGAATCGACAGCGGCGTATGCGGGTTGATCACCACGGTGAACAGGGACAGGAAGAACAGCGTGGCCTTGGGGTTCAGGCCGTTGGTGACGAAGCCCGAGGTAAAGGCGCCGCGCGCCGTACGAACGCCGGCTTCCTTGTGCAGGTCTTCAGTGGCTGGCTTGGCCGGCTGCGCGCGCAGGGCCTTGTAGCCGATGTACAGCAAGTAGGCCGCCGCCAGCCACTTCAGGGCGTTGAACAGCACGATCGACTGCGACACGATCAAGCCGATGCCCAGCAACGAGTAACCCACGTGCAGGAAGATCGCGCTGCCTACCCCCAACGCCGTCCAGGTACCCGCGCGCCGACCGTGGGTCACGGCCTCGCGCACCACCACGGCAAAGTCCGGACCGGGACTTGCGACGGCCAGCAGGTGAATCAGGGCAACGGTCAAAAACTCTGTCCAGTACATTGGAGCTCCTTGAGGGCAAGCGTAACTATTTATTTCATCTGGTAGGCTCGGCAGATTACGCCTTCAGACTCACGCGCAAAAGGTACAGTTAATGACGAACAATCGCCGCGCCGTTTTCCTTGATCACCCATCACTGGACTTGGGCGACCTCGACCTCAGTGCATTGCGCGACTGCTTCAGCGAACTGCAACTGTTCGCCCAGACCGAACCCGGACAAGTGGCCGAACGCCTGCAAGGCGCCACGGTGGCGATCACCAACAAGATAATGATCGATGCCAGTGCCATGGCCGCCAATCCGGACCTGAAACTGATCCTGATCACCGCCACCGGTACCAATAACGTCGACCTCGCCGCCGCCCGCGCCCAGGGGATTACCGTGTGCAACTGCCAGGGCTACGGCACACCGTCGGTGGCCCAGCACACGATCATGCTGCTGCTCAACCTGGCTACCCGCCTGGGTGACTATCGCAAAGCCGTCGACGCAGGCCGCTGGCAGCAGGCCAAACAGTTCTGCCTGCTGGACTACCCGATTGTCGAGTTGCAGGGCAAAACCCTCGGCCTGCTCGGCCACGGCGAACTGGGCGGTGCGGTGGCGCGACTGGCCGAAGCCTTTGGCATGCGGGTGGTCTCGGGCCAGCTTCCCGGCCGCCCAGCCCGGATCGACCGGATGCCGCTGGATGAGTTGCTGCCCCAGGTCGACGCCCTGACCCTGCACTGCCCGCTCAACGAACACACTCGCCACTTCATTGGCGCCCGCGAACTGGCGCTGCTCAAGCCCGGCGCTTTCGTGGTCAACACGGCGCGCGGAGGCCTGATCGATGAACAGGCGTTAGCCGATGCCTTGCGCAGTGGCCATCTGGGAGGGGCAGCCAGCGATGTGCTGAGCGTCGAGCCGCCGACCGCCGGCAATCCGCTGCTGGCCAGCGATATCCCGCGCCTGATCGTCACCCCGCACAACGCCTGGGGCAGCCGCGAAGCGCGCCAGCGGATCGTCGGCCAGTTGCGCGAAAATGCCCGGGGCTTTTTCAGCGGTACACCGCTGCGGGTCGTCAGTTGATAAACTGCCGCACTTTTTTTCTAGGAGCAGAGTATGGATCCGCGCAGTGAAGTACTGCTTCGACAGGCTGAATTGTTTCAAGGCAACGTGCTGCTGGCCGGTTTGCCTGCCGACGACTTGCTGGGAAAGTTGCCCGACGCCCATGGCTGGTGCTGGCACGCCGGCGATCAGGCGGCCCTGGACGCGCGTTTTGCCGAGCGCAGCCATTTCGGGGTGAACGCGCCCACGCGTGAGTTTGCAACGGCGGTGCTGTTCCTGCCCAAGTCCAAGGACCTGACCGACTACATCCTCAACGCCCTCGCCTCGCGCCTGGCCGGTTGTGAACTGTACCTGGTGGGGGAAAAACGCAGCGGCATCGAAGGCGCCGCCAAGCAGCTCAACCCATTCGGTAAACCACGCAAGCTCGACAGCGCGCGGCACTGCCAGTTGTGGCAAGTGACCGTGGCCAATGCACCTCAAGCCAAGTCCCTGGAAAGCCTGGCACAGACGTATGAGTTGCCGCTGGCCGAAGGCCCGTTGACGGTCATTAGCCTGCCGGGCGTGTTCAGCCACGGTCGACTGGATCGCGGCAGTGCCCTGCTGCTCGAGCATCTCGACAAGCTGCCCAGCGGCCATCTGCTGGACTTCGGTTGTGGTGCCGGCGTACTGGGCGCGGCGGTCAAGCGCCGTTATCCGCACAACACCGTGACCCTACTCGACGTCGACGCCTTTGCCGCCGCCAGCAGCCGCCTGACCCTGGCAGCCAATGGTCTTGAAGCCGAAGTCCTGACCGGCGATGGCATCGACGCTGCCCCCATGGGATTGAGTGCGATCCTGAGCAATCCACCGTTCCATGTAGGTGTCCACACGGACTACTTCGCCACGGAAAACTTGCTGCGAAAAGCGGTTAAACATCTGAAAACTGGCGGCGAACTACGACTGGTAGCCAACAGTTTCCTGAAGTACCAGCCGCTGATCGAAGAGCACTTGGGGCAGTGCTCGATCAAGGCCGAAGGACAGGGTTTCCGCATCTACCGGGCCAAGCGCGGCTGAAACACCGGATGAAAAAGAAGGCTTGCCGAATGGATTTTGCCTAGGCAGAATCCGCTCCGTCCTAGGGGAGTAGTCTCCCACGAGCGCCATGCTCGTCCGGCATACGTCAACATACTTGGTCAACAGGCCATGGCGTATGCGACCCAAGCGTCCGCACAGACGGACCGCAGGGTTTGACAAGACCTATGACACGCACACCTTACCCGGGGCGGGAAGGCTGTACGTGTCATAGCCGTGTCGACCCGCCCCTTAGGAAAACCCTGATGCTGGATTCGCTACTCGTTCCTACCGCAATCGTTGCCTTGGCCGAAATCGGCGACAAGACGCAACTGCTCGCGCTTATTCTCGCCGCCCGCTTCCGCAAACCCTGGCCGATCATCGCCGGCATTGTCGCCGCGACCCTGGCCAACCACGCCGCCGCTGGCGCCGTGGGTGCCTGGTTCGGCAGCTTCTTCTCGGATGCGACCCTGCACTGGATTCTCGCCGCCAGCTTTGCCGCCACCGCGCTGTGGACCCTGGTGCCGGACAAGATGGATGACGACGAGACCAGCACCGCCCGCAAGTTCGGGCCGTTCCTGACCACGCTGATCGCGTTCTTCCTGGCGGAGATGGGGGACAAGACCCAGGTCGCCACGGTGATGCTCGCAGCGCAATACCCTGAACTGTGGCTGGTGATCATCGGCACCACCGTCGGCATGCTGATCGCCAACGTACCGGTGGTGCTGGCGGGCAACTTTGCCGCAGACAAACTGCCCCTGACCCTGATCCGACGCCTGGCGGCATCGGCATTCCTGATCCTGGCGATCGTCGCGGTGTACAAGGCGATGCAGAGCAGTGGCTGGGTTTAAGACGGATGGCGCGGCGCTACAAGCGCCGCACACTCCTCAGGACTTCTTGGCTTGCTGATACAGCGGCATGACTTTCGGAATCGCCGCCTGCAACGAGGAAATCCGGCTGGCCGAGGCCGGGTGCGTACTCATGAACTCCGGCGGCGCGCCCTCGTTCAGTTTGCTCATCTTGTTCCACAAGGTGATCGCGGCGTTCGGGTCATAGCCGGCACGGGCCGCCAGCTCCAGGCCGATCAGGTCGGCTTCGTTCTCGTTGGCCCGGCTGTTGGGCAAGGTCATGCCGTAGTTGGCCACGGTATCGGCCAGGGCCAGGGTGTCCTGGCCCAGACCGAGCAAGGCACCCGCGCCCTGCTTGGCCATTTCGATGCCATAGGCCTTGGACATCGCTTCACGGCCATGCTCGCGCAGGGCGTGGGCGATTTCATGGCCCATGATCGCGGCGATTTCATCGTCGTTAAGTTTCAGCGTATCGATCAGCCCGGTGTAGAAAATGATCTTGCCGCCAGGACCGCAGTTGGCGTTGAGTTCATCACTCTTGATCAGGTTGACTTCCCACTTCCACTGCGCCGAATCCGGACGGAATACCGGCGCCTGGGCGATCAGACGAGTGGCGATGGCCTGGACCCGTTTGGCATCACTGCTGGTCCTGTCCAGCACGCCCTTGCTGCCCGCCTCGCCCACGGTCTTCTGGTAAGACTGGGCGTACATCTGGTTGACCTCATCGGTCGACAGCATGCTGAACATCCACTGCGAGCGCTCTACGCCCACGGCCCCACCGCTGGTGGTGTTGACCGACTGACAACCACTGAGCAACAGACTGACGCCCAGCGCGCACACAACCCAATTCTTGTTCATGAATACACTCCCTGAAAACATGGCGCGTATCGTAGGCGGTGGCGGGAGTCGGCGCCAGATGTAACAGACGCGCAACCCATCATTTACCGAGTGAAACGTGGCGCAGCGACTCAACCTGGGGTCAGGCACTCCGGGGCATTGAGCTTGGGGTCATTGACCAGGTTCGCCAGGACCCGCTCACGCAGGGCCGCGGGCTCGCTGGCAAGCAGTGCCTGCAGGGCATGCAGCGGAGTCTGCGGGTCAAGCCAGGCCTCCTGGCCGGCTGCGTCGAGAATCAATGGTCGCCGTTGGCTGGCCGCCGGTTGGGTAATCACCGCCGTGCTCAACCACAGTTGTTCCTGCACTGGATAGGCTTCCCAGATGGCCGCAAAAAACAGCGACGATCCCTCACCCGGAGTCAGCCAATACGGGCGCTTGCGCGCGGTGCCGCGCCATTCGTAAAAACCGTTGGCCGGCAGCAGGCAGCGCCGCTGACGGAAGGCCTCACGAAACATCGGCTGTTCGGCGACAGTTTCCGCCCGGGCATGGGCCGGCGTCTTCGACAGGTCAGTCAGCCAGGGCGGCGTCAAACCCCAACGGGCACGTGCCAACGTGCGCTCACCGGCTTCGGCACGCAGGATCAGCACCGAAGCATTCGGCGAAATATTCCACTGCGCCTGCTGATCGGCCGGAAAACCGGGCAAGGCCGCGAACGCGGGGTTCCAGCGAAACAGGGCAAAACGTCCACACATGGGGCAACACGACTCTTGATCAAACGAACGTCAGCCTAACAGACCAGCACGCCCGGGAAGCTATCCGGTTCGTCGCCGGGCATCGGCAACGCCGCATTGTACGCGGCGATCAGCTCACGGGCGTATTGCGCCTGATCATTATCCACCGCCAGGCCCAGCAGGCCGAACACCGGCAACTCCCCTGCCGCCCCGAGCAGATCACGCCCCACCAGATGGGCCTCGACCCCTTCGCTGGCCAGCATCCCTTGCAGCAACTCACCTTCCATCAGGTTTTCCGGCTCGTAGATGCGCTGCATAGAGGCCACTCCTCACTCGTTTTCACTGTGAACTTCGAGCATCCATTCCTGACCATCGGTCTGCAGCGTGAACACTATCGGCCGACAACACACCGGGCAGTCCTCGACATACGTCTGGTCGCCCCCGGACAAATCCAGGACCGCTTCGGCGTCTTCACCACAATAAGGGCACTCATAGTGCTCGGTTTCCAGCATCGCGGTCTCCCAAGTGACTTGTGCGTATAATCGCCGGTCTATTTGCAGGGCTATTTTTGTTTGAGCAGATTTTTCAGACCGTACCCTGTGTGGATTTGATCCAATCCATTACTTACCCTAGCCGTTTCTAACAAGAGAGCATGATGGGCGAATTCGATGCCATCCGACCTTACGACGACAGCGAAGTCCCAGCGGTGCTGGCACGGCTGCTGAGCGACAAGGCGTTTCTAGATATCCTCACCCACTTTCGCTTTCCGCGGTTTGCCGGCGCCTTGGGCTGGATGCTCAAACCCCTTATAGCTCATCGGCTGCGCCGTGAGTTCGCGGGTGTCAGCTCGGTTGCCACTTTGCAGGACAAAGTCGAGTTCTATGTCGACCACACCATCGAGCGCGCCACCGACGGCGTGACCTATACCGGTGTCGAGCAATTCAAGTCCGGCAGTGCCTATCTGTTCCTGGCCAACCATCGCGACATCGTGATGGACCCGGCCTTCGTCAATTACGCGATCTATCACGCAGGCCTGCCCACGCCGCGCATCGCGATTGGCGACAACCTGCTGCAAAAGCCCTTCGTCAGCGACCTGATGCGCCTGAACAAGAGCTTCATCGTGCACCGCTCCATCAGCGGTCGACGGGAGAAGATGGCGGCCTATCAATTGCTGTCGGCGTATATCAACCACTCGATTCGCAACGATTGCCAATCGATCTGGATCGCCCAGGCCGAAGGCCGCGCCAAGGACGGTGACGACCGTACCGAATCGGCAATCCTCAAGATGTTCCACATGAGCCGCAAGGACGAGCCGTTTGCCGAGGTGATCCTGTCGCTGAACCTGACCCCGGTCTCGATCAGCTACGAGTACGACCCGTGCGACCAGGCCAAGGCTCGCGAGCTGTACATCCGCGCCACCACCGGCAGCTACACCAAGGAGCCCGGCGAAGATGACGTAAGCATCGCCAAGGGCATTACCGGCTACAAGGGCCGGGTCCACGTGAACTTTGCCGCGCCGATCAGCGAGCGATTCGAAGACACCAAGCAATTGGCAATCGAGATGGACCGGCAGATTCTCGGTGGCTACCGCCTGTTCCCGGTGCACCACCTGGCCTACGCCCAGTGGCAGGACGCCGACCCACAATTGAGCGTGCCGAGTGCCGCCGAGCTGTTCCCGGCCGACGAACTGGCCAAGGCCCGGCAAGAATGGCAAGACCGCCTCGCGGCGTGCCCCGAGGAGCACCGTCCGTTCCTGGTGCTGCAGTACGCCACCCCTGTGCGTAACCAGTATCGGGTCAAGGCCGGGCTCCCCCTGTAGGGCTCTGCCGGCAATAATAAACGGCGCCTTGAGCGCCGTTTTTTTATCTGTGCATCAGACCCGGGTGCTGATCCACGACACCAGCAGCGCCAGGCCCAGGCAGGCGAAACCAAAAGCATAGAAGACCCGATTCATGCGCAAGGTGGCGATGCTCGCCAGATGCATCTGGTTGTCGGCACTGGCACGCCCGGCCTGGGCTGCCAGGCTGGCCCGCGCCTGTTGCTCGCGGCGACGGGTCGAGTGAAGCAGCCAACCACCCGGGCAGGCGAACAGCAGTGCGAGGAGGTTGATCAGCTTGGCGGGATGAGCGGAAAACAGCGACCAGAGTTGCAGTGACATCGTGGACCTCAATCGAAACAGGGCATGCGCGGCGCGAATTCTACCCAAACCCGCACTGTCTGCCCGGGCTTTCCGACAAAAAACGAAACATCTGCCTGACTAATGTTCTGCGTCACGGCTTCGTCATCTAAATACGCCAGTCTGTCGCCCCTCGAAACCGACACGGAGCTTGTCATGCTGCACGCCGAAAACCAGGACCGCCTGTACCTCATCACCCCAACCGACGAACAACAGGCCCTCGTCGGCAGCCTGGCCTTCAATGTCCAGGATCGTCACTGGCTGGTGTATTGCGCCCTGGGCGGACACCAGCATGCCGACTTGCCGGAAACCGACCTGCTGACCGGAGTGAGCGTGCTGGATTTCTATTCGCAGGCAGCGTGAGCGGCTCCCACAGACATTAAAAAACCCGGGCCATGACTGGCACCGGGTTTGGTAAACGCACTACAAAGCGTTACTCGGCCAGGATCTGACCCACAGTCGGGTCCTTGAACAGGCGGGTCAACGCATCACTCAACACATCGCTGACCAGCTTGGTGTTGGTCTCCTGGTTCGGCGCCATGCCAAAGCGCTGGTCCAGCGAGGCACCGTAACGCCCGCTGTAACGGCGACCGGCGTTCTGCACATCAGAGCGGAAGGTCGCGCCAATGGTGGCCTCGGTCACGTACATGCCTTCCTTGGGCGACTGATACTTCAGTTCCGCCAGGGTCACCGTCAACTGCGGGGCATTCAGCGCATTGGCGGTCGGGGTGAAGCCCAGCAGCCGCACAGCTGCTTCGGCCTGGGCCTGTAGCTTGGGCAGGATCTGCGCGCTCTGCACTGTGATCGCGCTGGTTTCAGGGTACAAACCACCACGGGTGCCCAGGGTCGGCGACGGACGACCGTCCACCACCTTCACCACCACCGGCTGGCCACGCCCGACCGGTGCCAACTGAGTCGTCAGCTTCGGCTCCGGGGCGAGTTGTTGCGGGCTGTGGGCGCAGCCAACCAGGGTCAAACTGGTCACAGTGATCAAACCGAACAACAGGCGTTGCAACATGCGTTTCTCTCCAGAATCAGGCACAGACAGACGCGCAGTATAGCGGTCGGCACCGGCTGCAAACCAGCAACCCTGAACACCGGCTGAAGACTTGTGCAATGTCATCGCGCGCGACTGCTCGGTCACGGGAGTGTCATGCCACACTGCTAACTTCAACGCTGTCACTGAACGAGGGCATCGCCATGCATTTTCTCTGGTCGCTTTTCGCTCCACGCCGCACCTATCGTTACTTCGCCCGACTCGACAGCGCCGAACGCTGCCTAGCATTCAAGCACTGCCAGATGCCTCCGATGGGCGATGGCTGGGTCGAAATCAACGAGATTCGCCCCCACTGGTTGCACCAGCCACTGCCCGCCAGCGCCCGCCTGAGCCCGCGCATTCGTCGCCTCAGGTTGCACTCGGCACTGGCCGGCTGACCGAACGGCTAATAAAAGTCATTAAACACGACCATTTCCCTGCGTTTCTTCGCTACAATCTCCCCCCGATTATAAGGACGTCTCCTGATCGGGCCTCGCAGCACCGCTGATACCTGCGTATTGGCACCCCCGCACCGCCCACAGAGAGCCGCCCACACAGATCGAGTGAAGCTGGCGAGCTTGCTGTTTATCTTGCAAACCACCACTTTTCGCGAATCTGCAGAGCTGTCATGACGCTCGGCCACTGAGCTGTTTGCCCGTTTTTAACGCGGGTCCGGTGCCAGGCGCAGATAGCCCTTTTTGAGGTTCACGTCTTCAAAAGAGCGTGAAAAAACGGGTTTTCACAACTTCACAAGAGTGTGGCGAGCAAATGAATAGTTTTGCGTCTGAATATGCACCATTAGCGTCTACAACAGCCCAACGACACAGGACCGGATACGCCTCGAATACCGGAGCCTGAAGCCTGTCCGCTACGGATTTGGTTGCACAAACGGACGTATCGACCATAAGTCGAATTGCCTGCCGCGCGCTGAAATGAGTTCATGGGAACCCTGAGGCCAGTAGGTAACGTCTGTCGAAGTTGCGATAAATTGCGAAGATTCGGACATGGCGATCCTGGCCATGGGTGACCTGGGGCTCTACAGAGCATGCCCCGTAACTCCTGGCAGCTATGCCGACAATTTGGTGCTGCAGATTTTGGAGACGCGTTAAATGGCGCATAACGAAGCAGTCGACGTAGTACTGGTTGGGGCCGGCATCATGAGTGCCACCCTCGCTGTACTGCTCAAAGAGCTCGACCCCGCGATCAAGCTGGAAGTCGTCGAGCTGATGGATTCCGGGGCCGCGGAGAGTTCCAACCCGTGGAACAACGCCGGTACCGGTCACGCCGGCCTGTGTGAGCTGAACTACACACCACAGGCCGCTGACGGCAGCGTCGACATCAAGAAGGCCGTGCACATCAACACCCAGTTCGAGGTGTCGAAGCAGTTCTGGTCCTACCTGACCCGCAAAGGCACCTTCGGCTCGTCGAAATCCTTTATCAGCCCGGTCCCGCACCTGAGCTTCGTGCAGGGTGACGCTGGCGTGTCGTTCCTCAAGGAACGCTTCAACGTGCTGAAGAAGCACCATGCCTTCGCCGACATGGAATACACCGAAGACAAGGCCAAGATGGCCGAGTGGATGCCCTTGATGATGCCTGGGCGTGACGCTGGCGAGACCCTCGCCGCGACCCGCGTGATCAACGGCACCGACGTCAACTTCGGCAACCTGACCAATCAACTGCTCAAGCACCTGACCAGCGCCGGCGATGCCCAGGTCAAGTACTGCAAGCGCGTGACCGGTCTCAAGCGCAATGCCAACGGCTGGACCGTCAGCATCAAGGACGTCAACAGCGGCAACAGCCGTGAAGTCGACGCCAAGTTCGTGTTCCTCGGCGCCGGCGGCGCGGCCTTGCCGTTGCTGCAGGCCTCGGGCATCGAGGAAAGCAAAGGTTTCGGCGGTTTCCCGATCAGTGGCCAGTGGCTGCGTTGCGACAACCCGGAAGTGGTCAAGCATCACCAGGCCAAGGTCTACAGCCAGGCCGCGGTAGGTTCGCCGCCCATGTCGGTACCGCACCTGGACACCCGTGTGGTCGATGGCAAGACGTCCCTGTTGTTCGGGCCATACGCCGGTTTCACCACCAAGTTCCTCAAGCACGGATCCTTCATGGACCTGCCGCTGTCGGTACGTGCCGGTAACATCGGACCGATGCTGGCCGTGGCCAAGAACAACATGGACCTGACCAAGTACCTGGTCAGCGAAGTGATGCAATCCATGGAACAACGCCTGGAGTCGCTACGTCGCTTCTACCCTGAAGCGAAAGCCGAAGACTGGCGCCTGGAAGTGGCCGGCCAACGGGTGCAGATCATCAAGAAAGACCCGAAAAAAGGCGGCGTGCTGCAGTTCGGCACCGAACTGGTCGCAGCCAAGGACGGATCGCTGGCCGCCCTGCTCGGCGCTTCGCCAGGTGCTTCGGTGACCGTTTCGATCATGCTCGAGCTGATCGAGAAATGCTTCCCGGGCAAAACCAAGGGCGAATGGGCTGGCAAACTCGCGGAAATTTTCCCGGCCCGTGAAAAAGTCCTGGAAACCGACGCTGCGCTGTATCGCAAGATCAACGCGCAGAACAACGTCGCCCTGGAGCTGGTGGAAGCCAGCAGCGAGACTCCAAGCTTCGCTTGATCCTCGCCCATGAAAAACGCCCCGCTCTCAATGAGAACGGGGCGTTTTTTTATGGCCGGGAAAAGCTCAGCCGCGGGCTTTTTCGATCAGCTCGATGTACTCGGCGCTGTTGCGCTGGTCCTTGATCACTTCGGCGAAGGTCTGGCCATGCTCATCCTTGCCGTCCAGGTCGTAGCCGGCTTCGACAAAGAACGTCAGGAAACGCTCGAAATCGTCGATGCGCAGGCCGCGATAAGCCTTGATCAACTTGTGCTGGGACGGTGAAGTCGCGTCAACCGGTTCGAAATCGAGGAACAACTTGATCTGCTCATCGCCGATCTCGTCACCAATCACTTGTTTCTTATCTTTACGCATTGCCGACTCCAGCTCGCAGACATTTCACGGGGCAGGCAGTTTACCCCCGCCCTGCCCGATGCCTCAACGACCACGCTTCACTGCACCCGTGTGCAGGTCTGCCCAAATGTGACCATTGGCGTAGCTGAGAAACTGACAATAGACCGTGTCGTTGCGCAACAGGTCCAGCACCACCCGGTACTGGGCCATGGGGTAAAACAGGGTGAGGGTGCGGGTATTGGCGTCGTAGATCGGCTTTTTCAGGCTTTTGCTTTCGCCGTCGAAATTCACCAGCACCTGGCTGATGGTGGCCCCCTTGTTCAGGGGCTTGCCCTTGAGGCGAATCAGCACCGGCGAAGTCACCGGGATCGGCTGCTGATTGGACTGGCGCTGGCTGCCAACCACCACCGAATACTCGGTGACCTGCAACAGTTGCTGCTGCTCGGGCGAGGTGTCGCGCAGGGTCAGGTCGTCGGGCGGCAGGAATTGCCCGTGCATGACCGCAGGCGCGGCCGCCAGTGGCAGGCTGAGGCTCAGCAACAGAACGGCGCAACTGCGGATCAAAAGGCTCATGACGGGCTCCAGAATCGGGCCCAGCACTGTAGCAGCTGACGCAGCCTGCGTCCGGTGGTGCAGCCTTCTCGACCCATTGAGCAACGAGTGCCTGATCGAGAAAGCTGCGGGGCGTTCCGGCTTACATACCTTTAACGGCAAAAATCCCGTTGGCGTTGCGCCAGTAGCCTTTGTAGTCCATGCCGTAGCCGAAGATGTAACGGTCAATGCAAGGCAGCCCGACGAAATCGGCCTTCAGGTCCGGACGCGCCTTGCGGTCGTGGTCCTTGTCGATCAGTACCGCGGTGTGCACTTTGCGGGCACCGGCGTGTTTGCAGAAGTCGATGATCGCGCCCAGGGTGTGCCCTTCGTCGAGGATGTCGTCGATGATCAGCACGTCACGGTCGATGAACGAAACTTCCGGCTTGGCTTTCCAGAACAGATCGCCGCCGCTGGTTTCGTTGCGATAGCGCGTGGCGTGCAGATAGGACGCTTCCAGCGGGAAATGCAGATGGGTGAGCAACTTGCCAGAGAAGATCAGCCCGCCGTTCATCACGCAGAACACCACGGGATTGCTGTCAGCCAGCTGTTCATTGATGAGCGCACCGACACGGGCGATAGCCGCCTCGACTTCAGCTTCGGTGTACAGGCAGTCAGCCTCTCGCATGATTTGACGGATATGCTCGAGATCAGCGGACATGGTGCTCTCCAAGGGGTGGCGGATTCGGAAAAGCGAGCAAAGGTACGCATCCCGACCGGTCGAATCAAGCGTTTCTGGACTAACGTTCTGAATGTCTATAGGACAACAACCCCGGATAGATTAATCTAGGCCGGTTTTTTTGCCCGCCGCCGGAGCCTTTCCCTATGCCCATCCGTGAGATCCGCCATCCGCTGATCCGACACAAACTTGGCCTTATGCGCCGCGCCGACATTAGCACGAAGAATTTCCGTGAGCTCGCTCAGGAAGTCGGTGCCCTGTTGACCTACGAGGCAACCAAGGACCTGCCCCTGGAAACCTACGACATCGAAGGCTGGTGCGGTACCGTATCGGTCGAGAAAATCGCCGGTAAGAAAATTACCGTGGTCCCTATCCTGCGCGCCGGCATCGGCATGCTCGAAGGTGTCCTGAGCCTGATCCCGGGCGCCAAGGTCAGCGCCGTGGGCGTGGCCCGCAACGAGGAAACCCTCGAAGCCCACACCTACCTGGAAAAACTGGTTCCAGAAATCGACGAACGGCTGGCCATGATCATCGACCCGATGCTCGCCACCGGCAGTTCCATGGTTGCCACTATCGACCTGCTGAAAAAAGCCGGCTGCAAGGACATCTGCGCCATGGTCCTGGTCGCAGCCCCCGAAGGGATCGCGGCTGTCGAGAAGGCTCACCCGGACGTGACCATCTACACCGCCTCGATTGACGAAAAACTCAATGAACACGGCTACATCATTCCGGGCCTCGGCGATGCTGGCGACAAGATCTTCGGCACCAAGCAGAAGGACGCGTGAGCATGCAGGATGAGTTCAACGACCCGCTCTGGCGCCAGGTCCTGTCGGGCGCCCAGATGCTGTTCGTGGCGTTCGGCGCGCTGGTGTTGATGCCGCTGATTACCGGCCTCGACCCCAACGTCGCGCTGTTCACGGCGGGCCTGGGGACTCTGCTGTTCCAGCTCGTTACCGGGCGCCAAGTGCCGGTGTTCCTGGCTTCGAGCTTTGCCTTCATCACCCCGATCATTCTTGCCAAGGGCCAGTTCGGCCTGGCGGCAACCATGGGCGGCGTGATGGCGGCAGGTTTTGTCTACACCTTCCTGGGTCTGGCCGTGAAGATCAAGGGCACCGGTTTCATCGACCGCCTACTGCCTCCGGTAGTGATTGGCCCGGTGATCATTTCGATCGGCCTGGCCATGGCGCCGATTGCCGCGAACATGGCCATGGGCAAGGCCGGTGACGGCAGCGAGCTGATTCATTACCAGACGGCGATGATGATCTCGATGCCGGCGCTGCTGACCACCTTGATCGTGGCCGTGTTCGGCAAAGGCATCTTCCGCCTGGTGCCGATCATTTCCGGGGTGCTGGTGGGCTTTGGCATGGCGTTCTACTTTGGTGTCGTCGACACCGCGAAGATCGCTGCCGCGCCCTGGTTTGCCTTGCCACACTTCACGGCACCGGAGTTCAACTGGCAGGCGATCCTGTTCATTGTCCCGGTGGCGCTGGCCCCGGCCATCGAACACATCGGCGGGGTCATCGCCGTCGGCAGCGTGACCGGTCGCGACTACCTGAAAAAACCGGGCCTGCATCGCACCCTGTTTGGCGACGGTATCGCTACCACGGCAGCCGGCATGCTCGGCGGCCCACCCAACACCACCTACGCCGAAGTTACCGGCGCGGTGATGCTGACCAAGAACTACAACCCGAAAATCATGACCTGGGCGGCGATCTTCGCCATCAGCCTGGCGTTTGTCGGCAAGTTCGGTGCGCTGCTGCAAAGCATTCCAGTACCGGTGATGGGCGGGATCCTGTGCCTGTTGTTCGGCTCGATTGCCGCGGTGGGCATGAACACCATGATCCGCCACCAGATCGACCTGGGCGAAGCGCGCAACCTGGTGATTGTCTCGGTCACCCTGGTGTTTGGGATCGGCGGTGTGCTGATCGGCACCGGCACCGGCCCCGACGACTTCGGCCTCAAGGGCATCGCCCTGTGCGCGATTGTCGCGATCGGGTTGAACCTGCTGTTGCCGGGCAACGACGGCTGGAAGAAAAAACAGCCGGATGAGCCGCTGCTCTAAGGGCTTTACTGCCTGAAAGAACGTTATCGCGGGCAAGCCTTGCTCCTACAGGAACATGGCTTGCCCGCGATGCTTTTGGCCTTCTACAAAACCACTGGCGCCCTTTCACACAGGGTGTTCAACGCCTGCGCCCACTGCAGCTCATCGTTGAGGCACGGCACCAGTACCAACTCCTCGCCCCCCGCCTCGCGGAACTGCTCCAGGCCACGGTCACCGATCTCTTCCAGGGTTTCGATGCAGTCGGCGACAAACGCCGGGCACATCACCAGAATCTTCTTCACCCCACTTTTCGCCAGCTCGTCGAGACGCGCTTCGGTGTAGGGTTCGATCCATTTGGCACGCCCCAGGCGCGACTGGAACGACACCGACCACGTGCCTTCCGGCAAGCCCAGGCGCTCGGCAAACGCAGCTGCCGTACGCAGGCACTGGCCGCGATAACAGGTGGCAAGCACCTCTGCCGGCGCTGCGGCGCAGCAATCGCCATTACCTTCAAAGCAATGACCCGGATTGAGCTTCTTCAAGTGCCGCTCCGGCAGGCCGTGAAAACTCAACAACAGATGGTCGTAGTCCTGCGCCAGGTACGGTTTGGCGCTGGCCACCAGGGCGTCGAGGTATTCCGGTTGGTCGTAGAACGGCTGGAGAATCGCGAACCTCACCTCGAGTTTTTTCTCGCGCACTACCCGCTTGGCCTCCTCGATCACCGTGGTCACGGTGCTGTCGGCAAACTGTGGATACAACGGCGCCAGGGTGATTTTCTTGATGCCTTGGGCAGCCAGGCGAGTCAGCACCGTCTCGATCGACGGCTCGCCGTAGCGCATCGCCAGTTCGACCGGGCCTTGGGTCCACTGCGCCTTCATGGCCTGCTGCAAACGTCGGCTGAGTACCACCAGCGGCGAGCCTTCGTCCCACCAGATCGAGGCGTAGGCATGGGCCGACTGTTCCGGGCGCTTGATCAGGATCAACGACACCAGCAGGCGCCGCACCGGCCACGGCAGGTCAATGACGTAAGGGTCCATCAGGAATTGATTGAGGTAGCTGCGCACGTCCGCTACCTGTGTGGAAGCGGGTGAACCCAGGTTGACCAGGAGCAACGCGTGATCGGTCATGCAACGTCCTATTTCAAAGGCGGCTGGACAAGTCGTCCAGAGCCGCACGCAAATCAGTGAAACGAAAGGTGAAGCCTGCCGCCAGTAACCGCATCGGGGTCACCCGCTGGCCGCCCAACAGCAACAGCGACAACTCACCGAGCCCGACCTTCAACACGAACGATGGCAGGGGCATGAAAGCCGGACGGCGCAGGACACCGGCCAGCGTCTTGGCAAATTCGCGATTGCGCACCGGTTTTGGCGCGCAGGCATTATAAGGACCGCTGGCCATATTCTGATGCAGAAGAAAATCAATCAGCGCGATTTGATCGTCGATATGAATCCATGACATCCACTGCCGGCCATTGCCGATAGGCCCGCCCAGCCCCGCTTTGAAGGGCAGGCGCAGGCGCGACAAAAAGCCGCCTTCGGCCGACAGCACCAGCCCGGTCCGCACCAGCACCACGCGTAGGCCCAGGGCCTCGGCGCGTTGTGCGGTCTCTTCCCAGGCGATGCACAGCTGGCTGGCGAAGTCCTCGCTGACCGGTGGCGAATCCTCGGTCAACTCACGCTCGCCGCCATCGCCGTACCATCCCACCGCCGACCCGGAAATCAGCAAGTGGGGTTTTTGCTCAAGGCTTTCCAGCCAGGCCAGCAGGGTTTCAGTCAGGCTGATCCGGCTGCTCCAGAGCAACGCCTTGCGCCTATGGGTCCAGAGTCGATCGGCAATCGGCGCACCCGCCAGATTGATCAAGACATCCACCGGCTCCTGTCCGATCTCCTCCAGACGCGCGATGCCTCGCACCTGGGCGCCACACAGGGTCGGCACTTTTTCGGGTTTGCGACTCCACACCGTCAGGCTGTGGCCCTGACTCAACCAGAGTCGGCAAAGCTGGCGTCCTATCAATCCAGTACCGCCGGTCAGCAATATGTGCATGACATGTTCCTCGCGTGGCGTTTTACCTCGATCACTAGTCTATTTTTATAAGCAGGGATGTTTCGGATCGGGCGGGCTCTGTGATTAACAATAGGCCAAGCTGTCAGAACGAGAACGCTGAAAGTTATACCAAAAAATATAATTGTACAGGTTTAACCCTAAGCGTAGCCTGTAGAGAAAGGTAAACGAGGCCCCTATGACTCTACCCATTGCAATTATCGGCACCGGCATCGCCGGACTCTCCGCCGCCCAGGCTCTGCAAGAGACCGGCTACGTCGTGCAACTGTTCGATAAAAGCCGTGGCAGCGGTGGGCGCATGTCGAGCAAACGCAGCGACGCTGGCGCACTCGACATGGGGGCGCAGTATTTCACCGCCCGCGACCGGCGCTTTGTCACTGAAGTGCAGCGCTGGCAAGCCAACGGCTGGGTCGCCGAGTGGACACCGCAGCTCTACAACTTTCAGGGCGGCCAGCTCAGCCCGTCGCCAGACGAGCAGACCCGCTGGGTCGGCACGCCGCGCATGAGCGCCATTACCCGCGCCCTGATTGGCGACCTGGAAGTGCACTTCGCCTGCCGCATCACCGAGGTCTATCGCGGTGAACAGCACTGGCATCTGCAGGATGCCGAAGGCTTCACCCACGGCCCCTTCAGCCATGTGGTCATCGCCACGCCCGCCCCGCAGGCCACAGCCCTGCTGGCTGCCGCACCGAAGCTGGCCGGAGTCGCCGCCGGGGTGAAAATGGACCCGACCTGGGCCGTCGCCCTGGCATTCGATACGCCGCTGGATACCGCTATGGAAGGCTGCTTCGTGCAGGACAGCCCGCTCGACTGGCTGGCCCGCAACCGCAGCAAACCGGGGCGCGACAACAGCCTGGACACTTGGGTGCTGCACGCCACCAGCAGTTGGAGCCGACAACACATCGACCTGTCCAAGGAAGCGGTGATCGAACAACTGCACGGCGCCTTTGCCGAACTGCTGCACAGCGCCATGCCCGCCCCGACCTTCAGCCTGGCCCACCGCTGGCTGTATGCGCGCCCTGCCAGCAGTCACGAATGGGGCGTACTGGCCGATGCCGACCTGGGCTTGTATGTGTGCGGCGACTGGTGCCTGTCAGGGCGGGTCGAAGGCGCCTGGCTGAGTGGCCAGGAAGCCGCCCGCCGCTTGCACGAGCATCTGCAGTAGTCGCTTCCCGTAGCTAGGCTTTGGCGGCTACGGGGGCGCTCGATAAAAGCTATACAAAAAAATTGACTTGTACACCTTTCGACCTATGATCAAAACATGTTGTACAGCGAACAGCGCTTGTACAGGTTTTAATCCGAGGTCTGCCGATGTCGAGCGAATCCCCGCGCAAGCCGAAAATTGCCATCAGCGCCTGCCTGATGGGCGATGAGGTGCGCTACAACGGTGGGCATAAAGAATCCCAGCTCTGCAGTCGTACCCTCAGCAATTATTTCGAGTTTGTCCCGGTGTGCCCCGAAGTCGCCATTGGCCTGGGAATTCCCCGCGAGCCGATTCGCCTGGTCGGCGATCCGCAGCACCCGAGCGCCATCGGCAGCGTCAACCGACAACTCGACGTCACTCAGCCGCTGGCCGACTACGGGCAACGCATGGCCGCTGAATTGACCGATCTGTGCGGTTACATCTTCATGCACAAATCCCCGTCCTGCGGCCTGGAACGGGTCAAGGTCTATCACGCCAACGGCAATCCGCAGGACGGTGGTGGCCGGGGTATCTATGCCGCGGCGTTTTGTGCCCGCCACCCGGACCTGCCGGTGGAAGAAGACGGCCGACTCAACGATCCGGTGCTGCGCGAGAACTTCCTGACCCGAGTGTTTGCCTACGCCGCCTGGCAGGATTTGCTGCAGCAGGGTCTCAGCCGCCATGGCCTGACCGACTTCCACGCGCGCTACAAGTACCTGCTGATGGCCCACAACCCGCTGCAGTACAAGGCCCTGGGCAAACTCCTGGGCAGCATGGGCCAGAGCGACCCCGCAGAACTTGGCCCGCGCTATTTCAGTCTGTTGATGAAGGCGCTCAAGCAATGCGCCACCCGCGGGACCCACAGCAATGTACTGCAGCACCTGTGCGGCTATTTCAAACAGAGCCTGAGCGTCGAGGACAAACAGGAAGTCCAGCACGTGATCGGCCAATACCGCCTCGGCGTCGTGCCGCTGGTGGTCCCGCTGACCCTGCTCAAGCATCACCTGCGTCATCATCCCGATCCGTACATCGCGCAACAGGTCTACCTGCAGCCGCACCCGGAAAACCTCAGCCTCAGAAATGCGATTTGAATGAACATGCCCAGCGCTACTCACACCCAAGAGCCCGACACCGACTACCAGCAGGCGCTGGACGAAGGCTGGCTGCCGATCCGCGAAGTCGCCCGCGTGACCGGCGTCAACGCGGTCACCCTGCGCGCCTGGGAGCGTCGCTACGGGCTGGTGGTGCCGCAACGTACCCCCAAGGGTCACCGGCTGTTCTCGGCCGAGCATGTGCAACGCATTCACGACATCCTGACCTGGCTCAATCGCGGCGTCGCGGTGAGCCAGGTCAAGCAGTTGCTGGACACACCGCAAGCGTTCAGTTCGCCGGTGGAAAATGACTGGCAGATCCTGCGGCAAAACCTCGCCCAGGCCATCTTTCGCCTGGCCGAGCGCCAGGTCGATGACCTGTTCAACCAGGCCATGGCCCTGTACCCACCACGGACCTTGTGCGAGCAACTGCTGATGCCATTGCTGGCAGAGCTCGAACAACGCTGGCAAGGGCAATTCGGCGCACAGATGGAGCGCACGTTTTTCTACAGCTGGCTGCGCAGCAAGTTCGGTGCGCGGATCTACCACAACAACCGCCAGTTACGCGGCGCCCCACTGCTGCTGGTCAATCACTCCGACCTGCCGCTCGAACCTCACCTGTGGCTCTGCGCCTGGCTGATCAGCAGCGTCGATTGTCCGGTGGAAGTGTTCGACTGGCCTTTGCCGGTCGGTGAGCTGGCCCTGGCGGTCGAACACCTGCAAGCGCGCGCGGTGCTGCTGTATTCGAGCAAAACCAGCAACCTGAAACAGCTAACGAAACTCCTGAACAATGTCAGCTGCCCAAAGCTCATCGTCGGACCAACGGTATGTATCCACCAGGCCGGTTTGTCCGAGATCGCCACTGAAATCGCTGATGTATTACTGGCCGACGATCCCCTGTCGGCTCACCAGGTATTGATTCAGCGAGGACTGATCTGATGTCCAGTGCGCAAGCGACCCTGCAATTGATCTGGCTGCGCAGCGACCTGCGCCTGCATGACAACACGGCTCTGAGCACCGCCGCCAATCGTGGCCCGAGCGTCGCGGTGTATCTGTTGAGCCCCGAGCAATGGCTGGCCCATGACGATGCCCCCTGCAAAGTGGATTTCTGGCTGCGCAACCTGCGCGAACTGAGCCAGGCGTTGAGCGCTCTGAACATCCCGCTGCTGATCCGCAGCGCCCCTGATTGGGACGATGCACCCCGAGTGCTGGCACAGCTGTGCAGCGAACTGAACGTCGAAGCGGTTCATGCCAACGAAGAGTACGGCGTTCACGAAACCCGCCGGGATGCCGCCGTCCGCCTGGCCCTCGACACCCAAGGCATCACCCTGCATCGCTATCTGGATCAGTTGCTGTTCCAACCTGGCAGCGTCCTGACCAAGACCGGTGGCTACTTCCAGGTCTTCAGCCAGTTCCGTAAAGTCTGCTACGCCCGCCTGCACGGCGCTCTGCCACGATTGGTGACGGCACCCGGGATGCAAGCGCCGACGGGTATCGACTGCGACCCGGTACCCGAGCAAGTGCAAGGCTTCAAGCCCTCGAGCGAGCAGCTTCGCGCACTCTGGCCGGCCGGTGAGGATGAGGCGCAGCGACGCCTGGAGCACTTCACCGATGCCCAGATCAACTACTACAAGGACGAACGCGATTTACCGGCCAAACCCGGTACCAGTCAGCTTTCAGCCTATTTGGCAGCCGGGGTGATTTCGCCTCGCCAGTGCCTGCATGCGGCGTTGCAAGCCAATCAGGGCGAGTTCGAAAGCGGCAGCGTCGGCGCTGTTACCTGGATCAACGAACTGCTGTGGCGCGAGTTCTACAAACACATTCTGGTCGGCTACCCCCGTGTTTCCCGGCACCGCGCCTTTCGCCCGGAAACCGAAGCCCTGGCCTGGCGGGATGCGCCCGACGAACTGGCCGCCTGGAAGGAGGCGCGCACCGGCCTGCCGATCATCGACGCCGCCATGCGCCAGTTGCTGGAAACCGGCTGGATGCACAACCGCCTGCGGATGGTGGTGGCCATGTTCCTGACCAAGAACCTGCTGATCGATTGGCGCGAAGGCGAGCGGTTTTTCATGCGTCACCTGATCGACGGTGACCTGGCGGCCAATAACGGCGGCTGGCAATGGAGTTCGTCCACCGGGACCGACTCTGCGCCCTACTTCCGGATTTTCAATCCCATCAGTCAGTCGGAGAAATTCGACACCGAAGGCCTGTTCATCAAGCACTGGCTGCCGGAACTGGCGGGGTTGAACAAAAAAGATATCCACAACCCGGCCGCCATGGGCGGGTTGTTTGGCGTGGCGGATTATCCGCTGCCGATCGTCAACCTCGGCCAATCGCGCGAGCGCGCACTGGCAGCCTTCAAACGTCTGCCCACGCGTCTTGAGGTGAACAGTTCAGAGGGATGACGGATGGCGATACTTTGCCTAGAGTTTCCCCAGACCAACGATTCGGGATGACGGCTTGAACAGGAGCAAAGGATGATTCGGATACCCACACGACGTTATTGGTTAACCGATGCCTGCAATGGCCTGGGTGCCGCCCTGGCCGAGCATCTGCTCAAATCCGGTGCGCACCTGGCGTTGAGCGCTCGCGCCGTGGCTCCCCTCAAAGCCTTCGCCCGCCGCTACCCTGGGCAAGTACTGGTAGCCCCTGGCGACCTGACCAACAGCCAGACCGTGCGCGAGATCGGTGAGCAGATCCAGCAGGACTGGGGCGCGCTGGACACCGTCATCCTCAATGCCGGGACCTGCACGTACGTCGACGCCGCGCAGTTGGACACCAACCTGATCGAACACCTGGTGCGCTGCAACCTGCTTGCCAGCAACTATTGCATCGACGTTGCCTTGCCGCTGCTGCGCACGGGCATCGCGCCGTACCTGGTGGGCATAACCAGTACTGCGACTTACCTGTCACTGCCGCGAAGCGAAGCCCAGGGAACGTCGAAAGCCGGCCTGCGTCACCTGTTCGAATCGCAGCGCATCACGCTGGCCGAGGACGGCATCGAAGTCACCGTGGTCACCCCAGATTTTATCGCCAGCCCCCTTGGCGGACACGATGTCTTGCCACTGCCGTTGAGCTGGACCGCCGACAAGGCTGCCCGCTACATCATCGACAACCTCAAGTTGCGCCCGCTGGAACTGCCCCTGCCGGCGCTGTCCATGACCGCGCTGTGGCCGCTGTCGAAACGCCCCGGTGAAGGCCAACTGGCGATTGGCAAACCCATGGCCTGGAGCGCGCCGCCGATCAAGGACCTACCGTAACCCCCCACGGACGGTCCCGCCTGGGCGCCCGACAAGCGAGCGTCCGTCAGAGCTTTCACACAGGCGCAGCGCACTGCCTTACACTGGCGCCCATGAATACCATCCCCCTCACCGAAATCGTCGAGCCGGCGGTCACTTGCTCGACGTGCGCGGCCTGTTGCTGCCAGCTCGAAGTGATGCTGATCACCGACACCGGCGTGCCCGAGCGCTTTATCGATACCGACGACTGGGGTGGAGAAGTCATGCTGCGCCTGGACGACGGTTGGTGCGCAGCGCTGGATCGGGACACGATGATGTGCACCATCTACGAAAAACGCCCGCTGATATGCCGGGAGTTCGAAATGGGCGCACCGGAATGCATCGAGGAACGCCAGGGGATAACTACCGCCTACAGGTGATGGCGTTCCTTCGCCAGCAAGGTCCTATAGGGCCATGGTGTAGTGCAAGGCGTAACTTTCGACGCCGTCGTTGGGACTGCTGATCCCGGCGTTGGAGTAATGGGTGGCGCGGATCCCCACCTCATGTCCACCGGCAAAACGCAGGCCGGCGCCAAAGCGGTCTTCGAACTGGAAGGCCGAGCCGAGCTTGTTGTTCTCCACTTCCGTATGGGCAAAAACAGCCACCCCGATGCCGACTTCAAGATAGGGCCTGACCGATTCCCCGGCGAACTCATACACCAGCACTGGCGAGAACGACAGGCTGTGGTTGCTTGCCGTCTCGTCACCATCCCAGAAGGTGTATGCCCCGTCCCAGTAGCCGGTCAGACGCCCCACTTCGCTCTGCCACCAACTCTTGTCCCATTCAGACTGCAGCCCCAGGCGATACGTCATGGTCGAGTCACTGGTTTGCCCGATTGCAAACTCGATACCCGCCGCTTGTGCGCTGTAGCCATGCCCCAACAATACGGCCGCAAGCGCAGCCAGACAGAACACTCGCTTCATAGGAAACATCCTTTTTATGCGAACGATTGTTTTAGGTTTTTTTGCGTAACAGACGCTGTAATAGAATCTCGCCCCCAAGCAGAAGTTCAGCTGAATTTCAGCGTGTCTACTGGTTGAAGCTTTGCACAACGCCACCGTTATGCCAGAGCAGCGGCAGGATATTTCTCAGGTGCTCGGGACTGGCGCTGGTCCAGAATTGCGCGGGTTGGGCAGGACCGTCCGCCAGCAGTTCACGCTCAGCGAGCAAGCGCTGGGTTTGCCGGGCAACGGCAGCGCCGGTGTCGATCAGACTGATGTCGGCGGGGAGCATTTGCGCGAGGATTGGCTTGAGGAAGGGGTAATGGGTGCAGCCGAGGATAATCGTGTCGCAGCCCTCGTCCAGCAGGGGCTGCAGGTAGCTGCCCAGCAACTGGCGCAACGCCGGGCTCTGCAGGTCACCGGCTTCGATCAACTCCACCAGGCCCGGACACGGCTGGGTGACTACCCGTACATCGGTGGCGAAGCGGTCGAGCAAGGCGGCGAACTTGGCACTCTGCAAGGTTCCGGTGGTGGCCAGCACGCCGACTACCCCGCTGCGGGTCGCCGCCGCTGCCGGCTTGACCGCTGGCTCCATGCCGACGATGGGCCACGACGGGTAGTCGCGACGCAAATCCGCCACGCCGGCCACGGTTGCCGTGTTGCACGCCACGACCATGGCCTTGGCGCCTTGGGCCTGGAGAAAATCGGCCATCACTGCGCAGCGTTGGCGGATGAACGCCGGGGACTTCTCGCCGTAGGGAATGTTGCCGCAATCGGCCACGTACAGCAGCGACTCATTGGGCAGCAGCCGGTGAATCTCCGCCAGCACCGACAGCCCGCCAACGCCGGAATCGAACACGCCGATAGGCGCCTCACGCATGTTTGGCACCACAGACGCTGCAGCTCGGATCACGCTTGACCCGCAGCTCACGGAACCGCGTGCCGAGGGCATCGATCAACAACAAGCGGCCCACCAGCGGCTCACCAAAGCCCACCAGCAGTTTCAACGCTTCCAGGGCTTGCAGGCTGCCGACCAGGCCCACCAGCGGGCCGACCACGCCGGCTTCGCTGCAGGTCAGTTCGGCCTCGCTGCCGTGCCCGTACAGGCAGTGGTAGCAGGGGCTTTCGGCGCGACGCGGGTCGAACACCGACAACTGACCTTCCAGACGAATTGCCGCGCCGCTGACCAGAGGCTTGCCCGCCGCCACGCAGGCCGCATTCACGGCTTCGCGCGTGGCAAAGTTGTCGGAACAATCGAGCACCAGGTCGACCGCCGCTACTGCCGCCGCCAACGAGTCGGCGTCCAGCGCGGTGCGATGGGCAACCAGTTGGATCTCGGGGTTGATCGCGCTCAAGCGATGGAGCGCCGAATCAACCTTGCTCATGCCGACGCTGTCGGTGTCGTGGATGATCTGGCGCTGCAGGTTGGTCAGGTCGACTGTGTCGAAATCCGCCAGGTGCAATTCACCCACGCCCGCAGCCGCCAGATACAGCGCCACCGGTGCACCCAAGCCACCAAGGCCGATGATCAACGCGCGGCTTTGCTTGAGTCGCAACTGGCCGTCGATGTCGACGTGCTGCAACAGAATCTGCCGGCTATAGCGCAACAGCTCTTGATCATTCAGCACGGCAGGCGCCCCAGGCTGATCCGTTGGTGACCGCCGAGGTCCACGCGGCTGTGGACCTCTACGAAACCCTGGGCCAGCAGTAAATCACGTACGGCTGCCGCCTGATCGTATCCATGTTCGAGCATCAACCAGCCACCGGCATCGAGGTGTTGCGGCGCCTGGGCGATAATCACCCGCAAATCATCCAGGCCATCGGTCCCGGCCACCAGCGCGCTGGCCGGTTCGAAGCGCACGTCACCGGCAATCAGGTGCGGGTCGGCGGCAGCAATGTACGGCGGGTTGCTGATGATCAGGCTGTAGCGATGGTCCTTGAGGGCATCGAACCAGTGACTGCTGAGCACCGTGACGTTATGCAAATGCAGGCGCTGGCGATTGCGCTCGGCCAGGGCCACCGCCTCCAGCACGCGGTCCACCGCCGTCACCTGCCAGGCCGGACGCTCGCTGGCCAGCGCCAGGGCGATCGCCCCGCTGCCGGTACCCAGGTCGAGCACCTTGGCCGGTGTCGCCGGCAACAGTTCAAGAGCGGTTTCCACCAGTAGCTCGGTGTCCGGACGAGGGATCAGCGTGTGCGGTGCGACCTCCAGGTCCAGCTTCCAGAAGCCCTGTTGCCCGAGGATATAAGCCACCGGCTCACCGCCACGACGACGCTGCAGGTAGTGGGCAAAGGTCAGCGCGGCATCACTGGGCACGATGCGCTCGGGCCAGGTGTGCAGGAAGCTGCGGGATTTGCCCAAGGCAGCGGCCAGCAGCAGTTCGGCATCCAGGCGCGCGGTAGGCGAGTCAGGCAGGTCGGCTGCGCGCAACAAACTGGCAATGATGGTCATTTATTCACCTATCGCCGCCAGTTGGTCCGCCTGGTACTCGGCCAGCAGTGGCTCGATCACGGCATCAACGCCACCGGCGAGGATTTCATCGAGGGAGTACAGGGTCAGGTTGACCCGGTGGTCGGTGACCCGCCCCTGGGCGAAGTTGTAGGTACGGATCCGCTCGGAGCGATCACCCGACCCCACCAGCAGTTTGCGCTCGCTGGCGATGGCATTGGCCGCCGCGCTGGTCTGCTGGTCGTTCAACTTGGCCGACAGCCAGGACATCGCCCGCGCCCGGTTCTTGTGCTGCGAACGCTCTTCCTGGCATTCGACCACGATGCCGGATGGCAAGTGGGTGATACGAATCGCCGAGTCGGTCTTGTTCACGTGCTGACCGCCCGCACCGGAGGAGCGGTAGGTGTCGACCCGCAAATCCGCCGGGTTGATCTCGATCGCTTCCTGCTCGTCCGGCTCCGGCAACACCGCCACGGTGCAAGCCGAGGTGTGGATCCGGCCCTGGGATTCGGTGGCCGGGACCCGTTGCACGCGATGCACACCGGATTCGAACTTCAGCTTGCCATAGACATTGTCGCCTTCGACCCGGGCGATGACTTCTTTATAGCCACCGTGCTCACCGATGTTCTCCGACAGGATCTCGACCCGCCAGCCACGCCGTTCGGCATAACGCGAATACATGCGGAACAGGTCGCCGGAAAAAATCGCCGCCTCGTCGCCACCGGTGCCGGCACGAATCTCGAGGAACACGTTGCGCCCGTCATTCGGGTCCTTGGGCAGCAGCATGCGTTGCAGGCTGGCTTCCAGTTCGAGCAGTTGCTCCTTGGCTTCGCGGACTTCTTCCACGGCCATTTCGCGCATGTCCGGGTCGCTGTCCTTGAGCAGGGCCTGGGCCCCTTCGAGGTCGCCCTGAACCTTGAGCAACTGTTTATAGGTGGCGACAATCGGCTCGACTTCCGCGTATTCCTTGGAATAGGTGCGGAACTTGTTCTGATCGGAAATGACTTCGCCATCGCCAAGCAAGGCGGTCAGTTCCTCGAAACGGTCCTGGAGGATGTCCAGCTTATTGAGCAGTGACGCTTTCATTGCGGTTTTTTATCCGAAGAGCTATCCGACGCGCCCTCACCGAGGGCAAAGAGTTCCTGGGCCATGGCCAGCGCATCGAGGCGGCCTTCGGCAGTCAGCTTTTTCAACTGCACGCTGGGCGCGTGCAGCAGTTTGTTGGTCAGGCCACGAGCCAGTTGCACCAGCACGTCCTCGGCGCTGCTGCCATTGGCGAGCAGGCGCTGGGCCTTTTGCAATTCTTCATCACGCAGGCGTTCGCTCTGTTGACGATAGGCCTTGAGCACATCGACCGCAGCCAGTTCGCGCAGGCGCACCATGAAGTCGTCGGCGCCGATTGCCACCATCTCTTCCGCTGCCTGGGCTGCACCCTGGCGACTCTTGAGATTTTCGGCGACCACTTCGTGCAGATCGTCGACGCTGTACAGGTAGACGTCGTCCAACTCACCCACTTCCGGCTCGATATCTCGCGGTACGGCAATATCGACCATGAATATCGGCTTGTGCTTGCGCAGTTTCAAGGCGCTTTCCACGGCGCCCTTGCCCAGGATCGGCAATTGGCTGGCGGTGGAGCTGATCACGATATCGCTGCGCACCAGTTCCGCCGGGATGTCCGAGAGCAACACCGCGTGGGCGCCGAACTGTTCAGCCAACAGGCTCGCGCGCTCCAGGGTTCGGTTGGCGACCACGATGCGCTTGACCCCCAGTTCGTGCAAATGGCGGGCGACCAGGGTGATGGTCTCGCCGGCGCCGATCAGCAACGCCTGGCTGCGTTGCAGATCACTGAAAATCTGTTTGGCCAGGCTGACGGCGGCAAACGCCACCGACACCGGGTTCTCGCCGATGGCCGTGTCGGTGCGCACCTGCTTGGCGGCATTGAACGTCGCCTGGAACAACCGCCCGAGCAATGGGCCGATGGTGCCGGCCTCACGCGCCACGGCGTAGGCCGATTTCATCTGGCCGAGGATCTGCGGCTCACCCAGGACCAGCGAGTCGAGCCCGGAGGCGACCCGCATCATGTGACGAACTGCCGCATCATCTTCGTGCACATAAGCACTCGCGCGCAGCTCTTCGAGGCTCAAATGGTGATAATCGGCCAGCCAACGCAGCACGGTATCGGCACTCAGTTGATCCTGTTCTATATAGAGTTCGCTGCGATTGCAGGTGGAGAGGATCGCAGCTTCGCGGCTGTCGGTGAGTCGGCAGAGCTGCTGCAAGGCCTCAACCAGCTGCTCCGGAGTAAAGGCCACGCGCTCGCGGACGTCTACGGAAGCAGTCTTGTGGTTAATACCGAGTGCAAGGAAGGCCATTCAAGATCGCTGATGATGTCGAGAAGCCGACAATTGTCCTACTTCGCCAGACCGAGAACAACCACCGTTAACTATTGTCCTACTACCTTGTGCCTTTATAGGTGCATGTAGGAGCGAGGTTGCTCGCGAAAAACTCAAGGCATCGCGCTATTTCAGGGTGCCCGCGTCAGCGTTGACAACCATCGCGAGCAAGCCGCAAGCGGGTGCCCGCTCCTACATAAAGAGATAAAGAGCGCCCCGGTTATGTTTGGCCGAAGGCTTGTGTCATGATGATCCGACCGCAGGTTAGTCGTCCTCTTCCTATATGAATAGATCTTCCGCGTTGCTCCTCGCTTTTGTCTTCCTCAGCGGCTGCCAGGCCTTGGCGCCCGTTTCGACGGACGGTACGCCGCCGGTCGCAGGCAGCACAGCAGCCCCTGAAAAGCCCAAGGTTTACAGCTCCTTCAGCGAAGAGACGATCTTCAGCCTGCTGAGTGCCGAACTGGCTGGCCAGCGCAATCGTTACGACATTGCCCTGGACAACTACGTGACCCAGGCCATCAACACCCAGGACCCGGGCATTTCCGAGCGGGCATTTCGCATTGCCGAATACCTGGGAGCTGACCAGGCGGCACTCGATAGCGCACTGATCTGGGCCAGAAATGCCCCAGAGGACCTCGAGGCACAACGCGCCGCCGCCATCCAGCTGGCGCGCAGCGGCCGTTATGACGACTCCATGGTTTACATGGAGAAAGTCCTGCAGGGCAAGGGTGATACCCATTTCGACTTTCTCGCCCTGTCGGCCGCCGACACCGACCAGGACACCCGCGACGGCCTGATGAACAGTTTCGACCGTTTATTGCAGCGCCACCCGAACAACGGCCAACTGATTTTCGGCAAGGCCCTGCTGCTGCAACAGAATGGCGACTCCCAAGGGGCGCTGAGCCTGCTGGAGAAAAACCCGCCGGAAGCTGGCGAAGTGGCGCCGATCCTGCTGCGTGCGCGCTTGCTGCAGAGCCTCAACCGGGGCGATGAAGCACTGCCGCTGATGGAAAAAAGCATCCGCCAGTACCCGGACGACAAGCGCCTGCGCCTGACCTATGCCCGCCTGCTGGTGGAACAGGACCGCATGGATGACGCCAAGACCGAGTTTTCCAGCCTGGTCCAGCAGTACCCGGATGACGATGAGCTGCGCTACTCCCTGGCCCTGGTATGCCTGGAAGCCAAGGCCTGGGACGAGGCCAAGGGTTACCTGGAAGACCTGATTGCCCGGGACAGCCACGTCGACTCCGCGCACCTGAACCTGGGGCGCATTGCCGAAGAGCGCGGCGACCCCCAAGGTGCCTTGATCGAGTATGCCCAGGTCACGCCAGGCAGCGAGTACCTGCCAGCCCAATTGCGCCAGGCCGACATCCTCATGGAAAACGGCCGTAGCGTCGAAGCCCAGAGCCGCCTGGCCAAGGAACGTGACGAGCAGCCGGACTACGCGATCCAGCTGTACCTGATCGAAGTCGAGACCCTGGCTGCAAACAAACACGAAGACCGCGCCTGGAGCGTGCTCGATAAAGCCTTGAAGCAGTACCCGGACGATCTCAACCTGCTCTACACCCGCGCCATGCAGGCGGAAAAACGCAACGACCTGGCGCAGATGGAGCGTGACCTGCGGCAAATCATCAAGCGCGACCCGGATAACGCCATGGCATTGAACGCCCTGGGTTATACCCTGTCCGACCGTACGACCCGCTACGCCGAAGCCAAGACGTTGATCGAACAGGCGCACCAGTTGAGCCCGGAAGATCCCGCCGTCCTCGACAGCCTCGGCTGGGTCAATTTCCGCCTGGGCAACCTCGACGAAGCCGAGCGGTATCTGCGCCAGGCCCTGGAGCGTTTTCCCGACCAGGAAGTCGCCGCGCATCTGGGTGAAGTCCTGTGGGCCAAGGGCAAACAGCGAGAAGCCAAACAAATCTGGGCCAAATTCCTCAAGGAACAGCCTGACAGCCCTATCCTGCGCAGCACCATCAAGCGCCTGACCGGATCCGAGACTCTTTAAAATCATGTTTTTGCGCCACATCATCGTTTTCAGCTTCATCGCCCTGCTCGCCGGCTGCGCCGGCTTTGGCGCCCGTGAATCGGTCGAGGGCCACGGCGACCCCGCGTCATGGCGCGAGCACAAACTGCAATTGACGGCCCTCGATGGCTGGCAGATCGACGGCAAGATCGGTATTCGCGCCCCGAAAGACTCAGGCAGCGGCACCCTGTTCTGGCTGCAGCGCCAGGACTACTACGACATCCGCCTGTCCGGTCCACTGGGTCGTGGGGCCGCACGCCTGACCGGCCGCCCCGGCGATGTCAGCCTGGAAGTAGCCAATCAGGGTCGCTACAGCGCCGCGAGCCCGGAAACCCTGCTCGAAGAACAGATGGGCTGGAAACTGCCGGTCTCCAACCTGGCCTGGTGGGTTCGCGGACTGCCGGCACCGAGCAGCAAGAGCCGCCTGACCCTGGATGCCGACAGTCGCCTGGCCAGTCTTGAGCAGGACGGCTGGCAGGTGCAATACAGTGCCTATACCCAGCAAAACGGCTACTGGCTGCCCGAGCGCATCAAGCTGCACGGCACCAACCTTGATGTCACGCTGGTGATCAAGGCCTGGCAACCGCGCAAGCTGGGGCAATGACATGCCGGCCACTCGCCTGACATTACCTTCGCCAGCAAAACTCAACTTGATGCTGCACATTCTTGGGCGCCGCGAAGACGGCTACCACGAACTGCAGACGCTGTTTCAGTTTCTCGACTACGGCGATGAAATCACCTTTGCCGTACGCGAAGACGGCATCATCCAGTTGCACACCGAGTTCGAAGGCGTACCCCACGACAGCAACCTGATCGTCAAGGCCGCGAAAAAACTCCAAGAGCAATCCGGATCGGCACTGGGCATTGATATCTGGATCGACAAAGTCCTGCCCATGGGCGGCGGAATCGGTGGCGGCAGTTCAAATGCGGCCACCACCCTGCTGGGTCTCAACCACCTCTGGCAACTGGGCTGGGATGAAGATCGCCTGGCCGCGCTCGGCCTGACACTGGGCGCGGACGTTCCGGTTTTTGTGCGCGGACATGCAGCGTTTGCCGAGGGCGTGGGGGAGAAACTGACCCCCGTAGAACCCGAAGAACCCTGGTATCTCGTACTGGTACCGCAAGTATCTGTAAGTACAGCAGAAATTTTTTCCGATCGGTTGTTGACACGTAACTCGTCTGCCATTAAAGTGCGCCCCGTTCCCAAGGGAAACAGTCGAAATGACTGCTTACCGGTGGTAGCAAGGCGTTATCCAGAGGTACGTAACGCTTTGAATTTGTTAGGTAAATTTACCGAAGCAAAACTCACCGGAACTGGAAGTTGTGTGTTTGGGGGCTTCCCAAGCAAAGCTGAAGCTGATAAAGTCTCGGCCCTTCTTACAGAGACCCTTACAGGGTTTGTAGCAAAGGGAAGCAACATTTCGATGTTGCATCGCAAGCTGCAAAGTCTGCTCTAAAGGAATCGATTACTGGGTAATCGTTGCAACAGATACAGGGGCGTCGCCAAGCGGTAAGGCAGCAGGTTTTGATCCTGCCATGCGTTGGTTCGAATCCAGCCGCCCCTGCCATTTTCCTATACTCATCCAGGTTACCCTCAGCCTTCAGGTACTGCGCGTGTCCAAGATGATGGTCTTTACGGGGAACGCCAACCCCGATCTGGCTCGACGTGTCGTACGTCAGCTGCATATCCCTCTCGGTGACATCTCTGTCGGTAAATTTTCCGACGGCGAAATTACAGCCGAGATCAATGAAAATGTCCGCGGTAAAGACGTCTTCATTATTCAGCCGACTTGCGCTCCGACCAACGATAATCTGATGGAACTGGTAGTGATGGCCGACGCCTTCCGCCGCTCCTCAGCCACTCGAATCACTGCGGTGATCCCCTACTTTGGTTATGCCCGTCAGGATCGCCGTCCGCGTTCCGCACGTGTAGCTATCAGCGCGAAAGTTGTTGCTGACATGCTTACCGTAGTCGGCATCGATCGTGTTCTCACGGTTGATTTGCATGCTGACCAGATCCAGGGCTTCTTCGATATTCCGGTAGATAACATCTACGGCTCCCCTGTATTGGTGGATGACATCGAAGACCAACGCTTCGAAAACCTGATGATCGTGTCCCCGGACATTGGCGGCGTCGTGCGTGCACGTGCCGTTGCCAAATCCCTGGGCGTGGATCTCGGGATTATCGACAAGCGCCGTGAGAAAGCTAATCACTCTGAAGTGATGCATATCATCGGTGATGTCGAAGGGCGTACCTGCATCCTGGTTGACGACATGGTCGATACCGCCGGCACCCTGTGCCACGCGGCTAAAGCCTTGAAAGAGCATGGCGCTGCCAAAGTCTTTGCCTACTGCACACACCCTGTGCTGTCGGGTCGGGCTATCGAGAACATTGAAAATTCCGTGCTGGACGAGCTGGTGGTGACCAACACCATCCCGCTGTCCGCTGCAGCACAAGCCTGTGCACGTATCCGTCAACTGGATATCGCACCGGTTGTTGCCGAAGCGGTTCGCCGCATCAGCAATGAAGAATCGATCAGCGCGATGTTCCGTTAAGGGCCCTGCCCTTCGGACTTCTCGATGACGAAAAGCGCCCCGCCCCGGCATACCTGTCGGGGCGGGGCTTTTTTGCCCATATCGCCTTTAGCGCTGGTCGCAAACGCTGGGGCGAATGTGGTTATTTTGGAGATACAACATGAACGATTTTACTCTGAATGCTGAAGCGCGTTCCGACCTGGGGAAAGGTGCGAGCCGCCGCCTGCGTCGTCTCGCAAGCCTGGTTCCAGCTGTAGTTTACGGTGGCGAAAAAGCCCCTGAATCCATCAGCATGCTGGCCAAAGAAGTTGCCAAACTGCTCGAAAACGAAGCGGCCTACAGCCACATCATCGAGCTGAACGTTGGCGGCACCAAGCAAAACGTAATCATCAAAGCTCTGCAACGTCACCCGGCCAAAGGCCACGTGATGCACGCTGACTTCGTACGCGTTGTTGCTGGTCAGAAACTGACCGCTATCGTTCCTGTGCACTTCATCAACGAAGCTGCTCCAGTGAAGAAAGGCGGCGAGATCTCGCACGTTGTTGCAGAAATCGAAGTTTCCTGCCTGCCAAAAGACCTGCCTGAATTCATCGAAGTTGACCTGGCTAACGCCGAAGTCGGCTCGATCATTCACCTGTCCGACATCAGCGCTCCTAAAGGCGTTGAATTTGTTGCTCTGGCTCACGGTAACGACCTGGCTGTTGCCAACGTTCACGCTCCACGTGTTGCTCCAGAAGCTGCAGAAGGCGCTGCAGAGTAATTTACTCTGTACGCCGGAGTGACCGAGTAACATCGCGGGCTGGAACGTAGCGAGAAAGCGGGCGGAACGCGGAGTTTACATCATGGTAAATGAGCACTTTTCGTCCACTTTCGCCGCACATCTCCATGGCTGCGATGTTACTAACCACTCCAAGGAAGGGCCCCTGACGTGACTGCCATAAAACTGATCGTTGGCCTGGGAAATCCAGGCGCCGAATACGAACAGACCCGGCATAACGCAGGGGCCCTTTTTGTTGAGCGCATCGCGCACGCGCAAGGGGTCAACCTTGTCGCCGATCGCAAATATTTCGGCCTGACCGGGCGCTACTCGCACCAGGGTCAGGATGTTCGCCTGCTGATTCCCACCACGTACATGAACCGCAGCGGCCAGGCCGTAGCGGCCCTTGCAGGTTTCTTCCGCATCAAGCCTGAAGAAATTCTCGTGGCGCATGACGAACTCGACCTGCCTCCCGGCGTTGCCAAGCTCAAGCAAGGCGGCGGCCATGGCGGTCACAACGGGTTGCGCGACATCATCGCGCAACTGGGCAATCAGAATACGTTCTACCGCCTGCGGCTTGGCATTGGCCACCCGGGCGTCGCCAGTATGGTTTCAAATTTCGTCCTGGGTCGTGCGCCACGCGCCGAACAGGAAAAACTCGATGCCAGCATCGACTTTGCCCTCGGCGTGCTGCCGGATATCCTCGCCGGAGAATGGAACCGCGCGATGAAAAACCTGCACAGCCAGAAGGCCTGACTTTTACCCGAGGGGAAACACCATGGGATTCAATTGCGGCATCGTCGGCCTGCCTAACGTCGGCAAGTCCACCCTGTTCAACGCCCTGACCAAGTCCGGTATCGCGGCCGAGAACTTCCCCTTCTGCACCATCGAGCCGAACAGCGGTATCGTGCCGATGCCGGATCCACGCCTGGACGCCCTGGCGGCCATCGTCAATCCAAAGCGCATCCTGCCGACCACCATGGAGTTCGTCGACATCGCTGGCCTGGTAGCCGGCGCCTCGAAAGGTGAAGGCCTGGGCAACAAGTTCCTGGCCAACATCCGCGAAACCGATGCTATCGCCCACGTGGTCCGCTGCTTTGAAGACGACAACGTGATTCACGTCTCCAACAGCGTCGACCCGAAACGCGACATCGAGATCATCGACCTGGAACTGATCTTCGCCGACCTCGACAGCTGCGAGAAGCAACTGCAGAAAGTCGCGCGCAACGCCAAGGGTGGTGACAAGGACGCCGTGGTCCAGAAGGGTCTGCTGGAGCAACTGATCGCCCACTTCACCGAAGGCAAACCGGCGCGCAGCCTGATGAAGAACATGAGCACCGACGAAAAAGCGGTGATCAAGGGCTTCCACCTGCTGACCACCAAGCCAGTGATGTACATCGCCAACGTCGCCGAAGACGGCTTCGAGAACAACCCGTTGCTCGACGTGGTGATGGCCATCGCCGAAGAAGAAGGCGCCATCGTTGTCCCGGTGTGCAACAAGATCGAAGCGGAAATCGCCGAGCTCGATGACGGCGAAGAGAAAGACATGTTCCTCGAGGCCCTGGGCCTGGAAGAGCCTGGCCTGAACCGTGTGATCCGTGCCGGCTACGAGATGCTGCACCTGCAGACCTACTTCACCGCCGGTGTCGAAGAAGTCCGCGCCTGGACCGTACGCGTCGGCGCCACCGCCCCGCAAGCTGCTGGCGTGATCCACACCGACTTCGAAAAAGGCTTCATCCGCGCCGAAGTCATCGCCTACAACGACTTCATCCAGTTCAAGGGTGAAGCCGGTGCCAAGGAAGCCGGTAAATGGCGCCTGGAAGGCAAGGACTACATCGTCAAAGACGGCGACGTGATGCACTTCCGCTTCAACGTGTAAGCAGAGCGTTGGTTTCCTGAAACATCAGGAAGCCAAACGACAAAACCGCGCCATGGCGCGGTTTTGTCGTTTCTGGGCCAAGCTCTCTACTAGGTGATGCTCGCCCGTCTCCAGGCATTTTTTGGCTTCCGAAAATTCGTTGCATTTGCAATCATATTAATGGATGCAGTATGGTGCAAGGACCACGGAACACATGGAGTGCATTGCAATATGATCGGATTTTCCAGTTTCAGGACAACCCGGGAGACCGGTCTGGCAGCCCAGGCCTGCATCGAAAAAATCCAGACGCTTGCCCATCAGGCCAATAAAGGATTCTCTTCGCCGCTCTACGCCATGATCGATATCGCCGATCGCCTGGAAAGGGATCCGCAAACGGCAAGGAATATCTGGGTAGTGCGATCCAACCAGCAGTCCGGCGCTGAGACAACGCACACACGAATCAGCGCCTGGCCACTGCGATTCAGCCCACAGGCCCATGCCAGCGAAAAACCCTTGCTGTATCTGAGCAGTTCCGTGACCTCGGCAGAGCTCTGTGCGCTATCGAGTGAGTCCGCCCAGCGCGGGATTTTCTGCAACGACATTGAAACGCTATCCTCCAACTGGCCCAAGGGCGCTCATCCCTGGCTCCCACTCTGGCTGGCCGCCAACCCGCAATGCCTGCCATTCGATCCAGCCAGCGGCGCGGAAGCACGCGCCATTGCAATTGCAGCCTTGCAGAGCCTGTATGTAGAAGGTCGCCACGGATTTTATTACATGGCGCTTCATGATGATCCCAATGACTTCACAGGGCCAATGAGTAGCCTCAGTGCGAACCAGGCGCTCAAAGGCATGTACAAGGTCAGCGAGCTGGATACCGACATACAGCAGCCTCGGGTTCGCCTGCTGGGTGCGGGACTGGCCTTGCGCGAAGTGATTTCAGCGGCGCGGATGCTGCGTGAGGATTGGGGCGTGGCCAGCGAGCTCTGGAGTTGCCCCAGCTATACCCGCCTGGCGCGAGATGCCAATAGCGCCGAACGCTGGAACCGCATGCATCCCGGTAGGTTTCGGCGTTCCTCGCACTTGCGCGATTGCCTGAATACCAAGGACTCCCCGGTCATTGCCGTGACCGGATACGCACAGCATGTAGCCGATCAGATCGGCGCGCACATAACCTCGCGCTTTGTAGCGCTCGGCGCCGACTCAACCGAATCGCTACCTGGCGAACCGACCTCGGGCAAGACGGTGGACAAGCACTGGATTGTCACGCTGGCGCTGCGAGCGCTGGCCCAGGAAGACAAGATCCCCCAGGAGTACGTCGAGCAGGCGATGCGGCGCTATCTGCTGCAATGAAGCATTCGCAGCTAGTGCGCGCTGTTGCGTGCGGCACTGGCGGCACGCTCCAAGGCGTCACTGAAAAAGCGTTGTTGCTGATCATCGAATTGCGACAGAAACAATTCGTCCACCGCGCCTTCGTAAATCTTCCACATCTTTTTGCGCAACACTTTGCCGCTCTCGGTGATGGAGGCACAGGCTCCGCGGCCGTCATCACTGGCACGACTGCGCTCGACCAAGCCCTCGGCCTCCAGGCGGTCGATCAAGCGCGTGAGATTGTAGCGCTCGATAGCCATTACATCGGCCAGTTCATTCATGCGCCGAGTGCCATTGGGACCGCTTTCCAGCCCCCACAACGCATCGTACCAAGCGTAGGCCGGTAACCCGGCTGCGGCCAGACGGCGCTCGATTTCCCGTATCAGACAGCGGTGAGCCCTGACGAATCTGAACCAGGTATCCGGCTCGCTTGAAGACATGCTTCACCCTTCCAATGAAATCGATTTAGTTGCAATTGTAACGCGCAGCACGATAAATTCCGCATGTGATTGCAATTGCAATCATATTCATTTTGAAGGATTGGTGCACACCAATCCCCCTTCGCCACATCACCGAATGACTCGGTGCTAGCGCTGCACTATCCAGGAGACGACGATGGCACAACAACCCGTGTTTCTCGACGAAGATCCACAAGAAACTCGCGAATGGCTCGAATCCATCGAATCGGTCTTGAGCGTCGAAGGCCGCCCTCGAGCCCATTACCTGATCGATCAGTTGCTGGATTTCGATGTCAGCCAGCATGGTGACTTTTACGGGCGCGTCACCACGCCCTACGTCAATACAATTGCCGCGGACCGCCAGCAAGCCTATCCCGGCGATCTAGCCGTAGAGCGACGGATCAATGCCTATATCCGCTGGAACGCCCTGGCTATGGTCCTGCGTGCCGGCAAACATTCGAACGTTGGCGGGCATATCGCCTCCTATGCCTCGGCAGCCGTCCTTTACGACGTCGGCTTCGAGCATTTCTTCCGTGGCCGGACCGAGCAGTTCGGTGGCGACATGGTGTATATCCAGGGTCACTCCTCACCGGGCATCTATGGGCGTGCCTACCTCGAAGGTCGCTTGAGCGAAGATCAACTGGATAACTTCCGACGCGAGACCGATCGCGATGGCGTTTCTTCCTACCCTCACCCTCGGCTCATGCCCGATTTCTGGCAATTCCCCACCGTGTCCATGGGGCTGGGGCCGATCACCGCGGCCTATCAAGCGCGCTTCATGCGATACCTCGAGGATCGCGGCCTGAAGGAACATCAAGGTCGAAAAGTCTGGGCGTTCCTGGGGGATGGGGAAATGGACCAACCGGAGTCTCTAGCGGCCATTTCGCTGGCGGGCCGGGAAAAGCTCGACAACCTGATCTTCGTCGTCAACTGTAACCTGCAGCGTCTGGACGGCCCGGTACGTGGCAATAGCAAGGTGATCCAGGAATTCGAAAGCCTTTACCGGGCAGCCGGCTGGAACGTCATCAAGGTGATCTGGGGAGGTGGCTGGGATGCCCTGTTGGACAAGGACTCAAGCGGCCTGCTACGTCAGCGCATGATGGAGTGCGTCGACGGCGAGTATCAAAACTACAAATCCCAGAACGGTGCTTACGTACGCGAACACTTCTTCGGCAAATACCCCGAGTTGCTGCAACTGGTCAGTGACATGAGCGACGACGAAATATGGAAGCTTTCTCGCGGCGGCCACGATCCGGAAAAAGTCTACAACGCCTATGCGGCCGCCATGCGCCACACCGCGGGGCCGAGCGTCATCCTGGCCAAGACCGTCAAAGGTTTTGGCATGGGTGAAGCGGGCGAAGGACAGAACATCAATCACCAACTGAAGAAGATGGGTAACGATGCGATCAGGGCCTTCCGTGATCGCTTTTCGCTGGAAATCACTGACGATCAACTGGGTGAAATGCCCTACTTCAAGCCTGCTCCGGACAGTATTGAAGCGCGCTATCTACAAGCCAGGCGCACCCAACTGGGTGGTTACATTCCACAACGAATCAGTGTGGCAGAGCCCCTGCTGATCCCACCGTTATCGACCCTCAATACCCAGCTCAAAGGTACCGGCGAGCGCGAGATTTCCACCACCATGGCCTTCGTGCGCATCCTTGGTACGCTGCTCAAGGATCCGAATATCGGCAAGGTGATCGTCCCCATCGTCCCAGATGAATCACGGACCTTCGGCATGGAAAGCCTGTTTCGCCAAATCGGTATCCACTCCCACGTCGGCCAACTGTATACGCCCCAGGATGCTGGTCAACTCAGCTACTACAAAGAGGCCAGGAACGGTCAAATCATGCAGGAAGGCCTGAACGAATCCGGCGCCATCTCCTCCTGGATCGCGGCCAGTACCTCGTACAGCAACCACGGCGTGATGACCGTGCCCTTCTATATTTTCTATTCCATGTTCGGCTTCCAGCGCGTAGGCGATCTCGCCTGGGCCGCCGGTGATGCTCGTGCCCGGGGTTTTCTGCTCGGCGCAACCTCAGGCAGGACCACCTTGATGGGTGAAGGTCTGCAACACGACGATGGCCACAGCCACGTGCTGTCTTCGACCGTCCCCTGCTGCGTGTCCTACGACCCGACCTACGCCTATGAGCTGGCAGTGATCATCCAGGACGGCATGCGGCGCATGTACGTCGAAAACGAGGACATCTACTACTACATCACCCTGCTCAACGAAAACTACGCGCATCCGGACCTGCCCGAGGGTGCCGAGCAAGGGATTCTCAAAGGAATGTACCCGCTCTCAGCCAGCGTGCAACAGTGCGAAGGCAAGCATGTGCAACTGCTGGGCTGCGGCTCGATCCTGCTGGAGGTCATCGCCGCTGCGCAGTTGCTGGAGTCGGACTTCGGCGTCAGCAGTGAGGTCTGGAGCGTGACGAGCCTGACCGAACTGCGTCGAGAAGGCCAGGAGGTCGAGCGCTGGAACCTGCTGCACCCGCAAGATACGCAACGAGTCGGTCATGTGGAAAGTTGCTTGCAGGACAAACAGGGGCCGATGGTAGTCGCGACCGATTACATGAAAATATTTGCCGATCAAATCCGTCCGTTCGTCCTCAAGCGTCGCTTCATCGCGCTGGGCACAGATGGTTTCGGCCAATCGGATACTCGCGAATCATTGCGCAAGTTTTTCGAGGTCGATCGTCACTTTATTGCTGTAGCCGCCTTGAAGGCGCTGGCCGATGAAGGCACGTTGCCAAGAGAAAAAGTGGCACAAGCAATTGCCCTCTATGGCATTGACCCGGAGAAACAGAACCCCGCCAAAGTCTGACAGTGCTTGCGCACCCAAGATAAAGCCGCGTTTGATACGCGGCTTTTTTGCGCCTGACATACTCAAAAGCCAAACCACGCTCCTACAAGGAATGTGGCGGATCAGGCCTTTTTGGTGCGCGGCAGGAAGATCGCCAACACCCCGAGCAGCGGCAGGAACGAGCACAGGTAATACACGTACTCGATGCCGTGGATGTCCGCCAGGTAGCCCAGCAGCGCCGCACCAATCCCGCCAAAACCGAACATCAGGCCGAAGAACACCCCGGCGATCATTCCGACATTGCCCGGCACCAATTCCTGCGCATAGACCACGATGGCGGAGAAGGCCGAGGCCAGGATGAAGCCGATCACCACGCTGAGGACGCTGGTCCAGAACAGGTCGACATGGGGCAGCAGCAAGGTGAACGGCGCCACACCCAGGATCGAGAACCAGATCACCGCCTTACGGCCGATCTTGTCGCCGATCGGCCCACCGAAAAAGGTCCCCGCCGCCACCGCGCCGAGAAACAGGAACAGGTGCAACTGGGAGCTGGCCACCGACAGGTCGAACTTCTCGATCAGGTAGAAGGTGAAGTAGCTGGTCAGGCTGGACATGTAGAAGTACTTGGAGAACACCAGCAGGCCAAGCACCACCAGCGCACTGAGTACCCTGCCCTTCGACAGCCCGTGGGTCGCCGCCTGGCCTTGCTTGAGCTTGAACAGGCTCAAGTGGTTGGCGTACCAGCGGCTGATGCGGTACAGCACCAGCAGGGCGAACACGGCGAACAGACCGAACCAGGCCACATTGCCCTGGCCGAACGGAATGATGATTGCAGCGGCCAGCAAGGGGCCGAATGCCGAGCCGGCGTTACCGCCCACCTGGAAGGTCGACTGCGCCAGGCCAAAGCGTCCACCAGAGGCCAGCCGTGCCACTCGCGAGGCTTCCGGGTGAAAGGTCGAGGAGCCGATACCGATCAACCCCGCCGCCAGCAGGATCAAGGGGAAGCTGCCGACCTGGGACATCATCAGGATGCCGATCAGGGTGCAGATCATGCCCAGCGGCAGCAGATAAGGCTTGGGGTGACGGTCAGTGTAGTAGCCGACCCAGGGCTGGAGCAGCGAGGCAGTGAGCTGGAAGGTCAAGGTGATCAGACCGACTTGAGTGAACGTCAGCCCGTAGTTCTCCTTGAGCATCGGATAGATCGACGGCAGCACCGCCTGGATCAGGTCGTTGATCAAATGCGCCAGCGCCACCGCGCCGATGATGCGCATGACCAAGGGGCTACTTTGCGCCGCAGGGGCGGCCACTTGAGGATTACTGGTTGCCATGAAAGTTTCCAAACAGCAGATGGGTGCGCAAGTGCAGGTGCGCCAATGTGCCATTTTTCAGTGCGGCAACGCCATCCCCTTAGCCTGCTAACGACTTGAAACAATCCACCTATGGGATGATTTGCCCGGGAGCGAAGCAGAAAAACCGGGGTTTTTCCGCGGTCGGAGGATAAGCGGTTGAAAGCGTAGAGAAATATTTTAGATTTATGCTTGACACATCGTCGTTCCAAGCCAATAATGCGCGCCACTTGGCTACATAGCTCAGTTGGTTAGAGCATAGCATTCATAATGCTGGGGTCCGGGGTTCAAGTCCCTGTGTAGCCACCAAGTACTAAAAACGGCTTACCGCAAGGTAGGCCGTTTTTTTATGCCTGGAGAAAAGTGCCACCCCGCCGACATCCGCCCCGACGTTGCAGCTGGCGTCTGCCGCCGATACAGTCGCCCACTCTATTTCCCCACGGACGGAGTGCCCTCGTGTTCCCAGCCTTCCCTACACGCCGCTTGCGCCTTGGCGCCCTGTCGCTGCTCGCCACCGCACTGACTCTCGCCGCCTGTAGCGCGCCACCCGCCTCGACCACCGTAAGCACCCTGCCCGCAGCGCCGGAAATGGCCTCGGGCTTTCGCACCGACCTGAGCACCCAATACGCCAGCAAACACATGGCGGCAGCGGCCAACCCACTCGCCGCTGCCGCCGGGCGGGAGATGCTGCGCCAGGGTGGCTCGGCCATCGACGCCGCTATCGCCATGCAGGCAGTGTTGACCCTGGTAGAACCCCAGTCCTCGGGGATTGGCGGCGGCGCCATGATCGTGCTGTGGGACGGCAAGGCCGTGCGCACCTACGATGGCCGTGAAACCGCACCGGCGGGTGCCAACGAACGCTTGTTCCTGCAGGCTGATGGCAAGCCCATGCCGTTCCCGCAGGCACAGATCGGTGGGCGTTCCGTCGGCACGCCGGGGGTCTTGCGCGCACTGGAGATGGCGCATCGCGAACACGGGCGCCTGCCATGGGCCAGGCTGTTCGAGCCGGCCATCGCGCTGGCGCAGAAGGGCTTTGCGATCTCGCCACGCTTGCACACGATGATTGCCTCCGATCCGTTCTTGCCGCGCTCCCCCGACATGGCCGGGTATTTCCTCAACCGCGATGGCAGCCCGAAAGCCGTCGGTACCCTGCTGCAAAACCCGGCCCTGGCCAAGGTCCTCGAGCGCATTGCCAAGGAAGGTCCGGACGCCCTGTATCAGGGGCCGATTGCCGAGGAAATCGTGGCCAAGGTCCAGGGCCACGCCAACCCCGGCAGCCTGTCGCTCAACGACCTCAAGGGCTACCGGGCCAAGGAGCGCGCCGCGCTGTGCAGCGACTACAAGCGCTGGCAGGTCTGCGGCATGCCGCCGCCCTCTTCTGGCGGGATCGCCGTGGCGCAGATCCTCGGCACCTTGCAGGCCCTGGAAGGCCGCGACAGCCGTTTTGCCCTGGCGCCCCTCAGGCCGATCAAGAATGAGCGTCCGGCCGGCCTTGAGCCCGCTCCTGAGGCCGTGCACCTGATTGCCGAAGCTGAACGCCTGGCCTACGCCGACCGCGCCCTGTATATCGCCGACTCGGACTTCGTGCCGGTGCCGCTGGCCGGCCTCCTCTCCCCTGCTTATCTCGACAGCCGCGCCGCCTTGATCGGCGAGCGCAGCATGGGCACCGCCAAGCCGGGCACACCGGCGGGCATCCAGGTGGCGTACGCGGCGGATCGTTCGCCGCTGCGCATCTCGACCTCCCAGGTGGTGGCGGTCGATGACTTGGGTGGGGCGGTGTCGATGACCACCACCGTGGAAGCTGCCTTCGGCTCGCACCTGATGGTGCAGGGCTTCATGCTCAACAACCAGATGACCGACTTCTCGTTCATCGCCGAAGAACACGGCCAGCCAGTGGCCAACCGGGTCGAGCCGGGCAAACGCCCGCGTTCATCCATGGCGCCGACGTTGGTCTTCGATCGCCAGAGCGGCGAACTGCTGGCCACCGTGGGTTCGCCCGGCGGCTCGCAAATCATCGAATACGTCGCCAAGTCGCTGATCGGCATGCTCGACTGGCAACTCGACCCGCAAGCCGCCATTAGCCTGCCCAACTTCGGCAGCCGCAACGGCCCCACCGAACTGGAACGCGGCCAGTTCAGCCCGGCGCTGATCCAGGCGCTCAAGGACAAGGGGCATACGGTAAACGAGATCGACATGACCAGCGGCACCCAGGCCATCATTCGCGTCCGCGACGCGCAGGGCAAGGCTGCCTGGGCCGGTGGCGCCGATCCACGGCGTGAAGGTGCAGCGCTGGGGGATTGATCGGAAAACGGGACACAAACTGCCCTTCGCGGCAGTGGCGAGCACGCTTGCTCGCCACTGCCCGCCGTCTACGCCGCTATACGCAAATGCACCAAGGCCAGCCGGCGGCCCTCGGGGTCCTGGCGTTCTTCAATGGCAAACGGGGTAAACCCCAGTTTGGGGTAGAGCAACAACCCGGCCACGTTAGTGTTGAAGCACGACAGCGTCACCTCCCGGGCCTGGTGCCGGGTGCGGGCAATCGTGATCATCTGTTCGATCAATTGCGCACCGATTCCCTTGCCCCGCACCTCAGGGTCGACGATCACGTTGCCGATGGTGCAGGTGCCCGCCGTTGCCCATTGATAGAAATTGGCAAAACCGACCACCACACCGTCCAGCTCGATCACTGTGGAGTCCGAACGTTTGTCGATCGAACCCTGTAATTGTTGGTCGGTCAGCGGCCAGGTCGCGGCCGGGAAAAAGAAAAACTGTTCTTCCTGATTGCGCGCAAAACCACGGATTCGCGGAATATCCTGGGCGTCTACCGCTCTGAAAGTGATGGTCATGGGTGGGGTCTCCTTGTCCCTTTTTTCAACGATTGGCAACCAGATGGGCGCCAAACAATAGGTAGCAACTACCGGCAAAACGATCCAGCCACTGCCGCGAGCGGCCGTAAGCCTGGGCAACTCTTCGGCTGGCAAACAACAGCGCCACGCTGCAGTACCAACTGAAGGACAACGTAGCCATGGTCAGCACTGCCAGCGCCAGCAGCATTGGCGGTGGCGAAGCCGGCATCGAGGTGGCGAATATCGTGGCGACGAACAGCGCGGACTTGGGGTTGGTCATGTTACCCAGGAAACCCAGGCGATAGGCGCTGAACAAACTGCGCTGCGCCTGCCCCAGGCCCTCACTGGCGCCCAGCTCCAGCGCTGGCTTGCGCTTGAACTGTTTGAGCCCCAGATAGATCAGGTAGACCCCTCCGGCAATCTTGAACGCCAGGTACAAGGTCGGGGCCGCCGTGAACAGCGATTTGATTCCCAGGCCACCGGCCAGGCCCCACAACACCGTACCCGTCGCGACTCCCATGGCGGCCACGACGCCATGGCGGCGCGAACAACTGGCGGCCAGTTGCGCCGTGGTGAAAAAATTCGGCCCCGGGGTAATCACCGCCACGGTCCAGAGCAACGCCAGCGATAACAGGGGCGCGACGTAGGTCAGGGGTTGGACATCCATTTGTCAGTCACCTGTGTGATTGCTGGAATAGCGTTTTTACTCGACCTTGAGCCCATCAGGCAACCGGTTATCCGGCTGACAGCCCACCCGCACCTGGGATACCGTGGGAACCAGTGCCAACCCCATGAATGATGACTGCCCATGAGCAAGCCAAGACTCCTCACCGACTGGTTCCATCGCGCCCCCCAAAGTGCTGGGCTGGAGCGGATCGAGGCGTATTTTTCGGGGCACGGCTATGACCTTCACCGGCACGACACCTACGCCATCGGCCATACCCTGGCCGGGGTCCAGAGTTTTCAGTATCGCGGCGGTTGGCGCCACAGCCTGCCCGGCAGCACCATGGTGCTGCACCCGGACGAAGCCCACGATGGCGAGGCCGGTACCGAAGAAGGCTTCAAGTACCGGATGCTCTACGTCGAGCCGGCGCTGATCCAGCAGATGCTCGGTGGTCAGCCACTGCCATTCATCAAGACGGGGATCAGCAATGATCCACGCCTGTTCGCCGCCACCGGAGCGCTGCTGCAAAGCCTCGATCGCCCGCTCGACGCGCTGGAGCAGCAGGATGCCCTGTTTGACCTGGCCCAGGCCCTGCACGTCGTTTCCGGCGCCTGCGCGCGGCGTCAGCGCTTCGATTATGTGGCGGCGGAGCGCGCGCGCGAGTTCATGCACAGTGCTCTCGATCAGCCGGTGACCCTCGACCAACTGGCCGAGCACAGCGGGCGCGACCGCTGGAGCCTGTCACGGGACTTTCGCTTGTTGTTCGGCACCAGCCCCTACCGCTATCTGACCATGCGCCGCCTGGACCTGGTGCGCGCGCTGCTGATGCAGGGCGAGTCGCTGAGCAACGCCGCGCTGATCGCCGGCTTCAGCGATCAAAGCCACATGACTCGGCAATTCGGCAAGGCCTACGGCCTGTCACCCGCGCGCTGGATGAACATGCACCGCGCCTGAGCGCCGCACAATCGTGCAAGAGTCTGCTGCAGGTCCCGGCTACCCTGGGTTCGCCATCAACCTTCAGGAGCCGTGCCATGCCGTCCCATCAAAGCCTCAACCTCGCCAGCAAACTGCAACAGATCACCGAGCACTGGTCGCCACGGGTGATTGCCGAAATGAACGACTACCAGTTCAAAGTGGTGAAACTGCTGGGGGACTTCATCTGGCATGATCACCAGGACACCGACGAAACCTTCATCGTCCTCGACGGCCAGTTGCGCATCGACTTTCGCGATGGCCAGGTACTGGTGCGCAAAGGCGAAATGTACGTGGTGCCCAAGGGCGTCGAGCACAAGCCCTATGCCGAGCAGGAAGTCAGCCTGATGCTGATCGAACCCCGCGGCGTACTCAATACTGGCGAGGCCGGTGGTTCGCGCACGGCGCAAAATGATCAGTGGATCTGAAGCGCGACGCGGCTAAACGCTGAATAAGGAGATTCAATGCACGCCTTCCCCATCCTCGACACCCCGCGCTTGCACCTGCGTGAGATCCAGATGGACGACGCGCCGCAATTACTGGCGATTCATGGCGACGCACAGGCCATGAAGTGGTTCGGGATCGACCCCCTGACCGAGCTGGCCCAGGCCGAGGAACTGGTCGAGACCTTTGCGGCTTGGCGCACCCACGCCAACCCCGGTACCCGCTGGGGCCTGCAGCGCAAGGGCGAGGACCGGCTGATCGGCAATTGTGGCCTGTTCAAATGGAATCGTGGTTGGCAGAGCTGCTCCCTGGGCTTCGCCCTGCTGCCCTCGGCCTGGGGCAACGGACTGATGGGCGAGGCACTGGAGGCGGTGCTGGCCTGGGGCTTCACACACATGCAACTGAACCGTGTGGAGGCCCTGGTCCATCCACGCAACCAGGCCTGCCTGAGCCTGCTCGAACGCCAGGGATTCAGCCAGGAAGGACGGTTGCGCGAGGCCGGATTCTGGTCCGGCAGGCACTGCGATTTACTGATGCTGTCACGCTTGCGCAGCGATCGCTGCAGCCCTCAAGTGGCGAGCTGATTGGCGAACTGCCCGACCGCGCTGACCACTTTCTGCGCACCGTCCTGGATCTCGACAATCACCGTGCCCGCCTCCGCCGCCAGCGCCAAGCCTTGCTCAGCCTGGAGTTTGCCGTCAGTCATCAGCACCACCGCATCGCGCACCATGTCCTGGTTCTGACGCACCACCCCGACGATTTCGTCGGTGGCTTTACTGGTACGCGAAGCCAACTGCCGGACTTCGTCCGCGACCACGGCAAACCCACGGCCCTGCTCGCCAGCGCGGGCGGCTTCAATGGCCGCGTTAAGCGCCAGCAGGTTGGTCTGCTCGGCAATGCCGCTGATGGTCTTGACGATGCTGCCGATCACCAGTGACTGCTCGTTGAGTGCCTCGATACCTTCTCCGGCCTGCTGCATGTGACGGGCCAGCTCACGCATCACATCGACCGCCTGGGTCACCACCGCCGTGCCGCGTTGTGCGCTGCTGTCGGTCTGCAACGAGGTGGTATAAGCGATGTTCGCCGCCTCGGCGACCGCCTGTTCCTGCTTGACCTGGTCGGTGATGACGGTGGCAAATTTCACCACTTTGTACAGCTTTTCGTTGGCATCGCGCACCGGGTTGTAGGACGCTTCCAGCCAGACCGTCCGCCCGTGACCATCGACCCGTTTGAAGCGGTCGGCGACGAATTCACCGGCATTCAAGCGCCGCCAGAACTCCTGGTAGCCAGCACTCTGGTATTCCTGCGGTTCACAAAACAGGCGATGGTGCTGGCCCTTGATTTGCGCCAGGGTGTAGCCCATGCCGCTGAGGAATCGCTCGTTGGCCATCAGTACATGGCCGCCCAGGTCAAACTCGATCACCGCGGTGGAGCGCAGCAGTGCGCCGATCAGGTTCTCGTGCTCACGGGAGGCTTCGATGGTGCGAGTCAGGTCGCTGGCATAAATCGATACGTGCCTGACGCGCCCATCCGGGCCACGCACCGGCTGGGAGATCGAGCGCAACCAGGCTTCTTCACCGCTGCCGCGCAGCAAACGCAGGGCACCGGCGAAGTGCTCGCCACGGGTCAAGGCATGGCGAAAGCGTTGGTGAAATTCGTCGCTCTTGACGTGCGGCGGAACTATATCGTCGATCGGCCGGCCAATCAGTTCGTTGCCCTTGTAGCCCATTTGCTCGGCGAAATTGTGGTTGATCGCTTGCACTCGACCATCCGGGTCCAGAGTGAGCACCAGCATCTCGCTGTCCAGGCTTTCCTTCACTTGTTGAAGGCTGGAGAGTTCCTCGCGCAGAGCCGACAGCTCCTGCTTCAAGCGTTTGTTGAACATGGGGGACACCAAAGGGCCGAGTTGAGTGCATCGCTGTGCCTAGCCATCGGCTTTGCGCGGATTTTCTGAAGAGCCAGGCCGGCTTGTCCGACAAAAATACTCGGCGATTGCCCCTCGCCCCTGGTTGGCGGCCCTATGTTGGCATTGGTATCTATACAACTGTGGTGCGACCAGGATGTTGGATTCGACCGAGTACATATCCATTTTTGCGGTAATGGCCTCCTATGGTTCCGCCTGACGGCGGCTCACTTTTGAACAGCGCAAAAGTAAGCAAAACGCTCTTACCCCACCACTCGGCACCTCGCTTAGGCTCGGTGTGCCCAGGATCAAAAGCCAGAGCCAGAGCCAGAGCCAGAGCCAGATCAAAAGATTGCTGACTTCGTCAGCGTCTTAGGAAGTAGAAGCTACACCGCGCATGCCCTAGCGATCAGGTCGGCTCTAAGGCCGCCTCGCTTTGTTTTTGATCCTGGGCGCCCCGTTAACCACGCTGGCCGTACTTCGATATTGATTTGGGGGGTAAACCGGCAGGACGCCGGTTTAGCCGCACTGGGCCAGGGAGGGCCCATTGCGGCGGCCCCCCAAATCAATGTCGGAGTACGGGCATGCCGAGCCTAAGCGAGGCACCGAGTGGTGGGGGTAAGAGCGTTTTGCTTACTTTTGCGCTGTTCAAAAGTGAGCCGCCGTCAGGCGGAACCATAAGTGGCCGTTACCGAAGAAATGGATATGTACTCGGTCTAATCCAACACCCCAGAGGCCCACAGGTGCAACGTCGCACCACAGTTGTGTAGATGCCTATGCCTATGTTGGGACAGCAAACAACCCGCTATAGTCGGCGCAGCCCCCCCCATACACAGGAGATGCCCGGCATGGATCAATCACGTAAAGCGCTGTTCGACGGTATCGCCCAGGCGCTGGGTCATCGTTTTGACGGTGAAATGCGCATTGGCGGCAACTACGTGCCGGTGGTGCAAAATGGCGATGAGGTGTACATCAGCGGGCAGATCCCACGCATCGACAATACGGTAATGGTGGTGGGCCGCGTGGGCGCAGAGGTGTCGCTGGAGCAAGGCCGGTTGGCCGCGAAGATTTGCACGATGCGCGCCCTGGCCATTCTTACGCAGCAACTCGGTGACCTGGAGCGGATCGACAAGATCCTGCGCATCAATGTCTACGTGCGCAGCGCCGAAGACTTCACCCAGCAAAGTGAAGTGGCGGACGGCGCCTCAGAGGTGCTGTACGGGATTTTCGCCGACGCTGGCGTGCATACCCGCACCTCGGTGGGGGTGTACCAGCTCCCCAAGGGCGCCGCGGTCGAAGTCGACATGATCGTCGCACTCAAACCGCTCGCGGCGCCGCTGGATGAAGACTCGATCAGCGATTGACACCCTCAGGGGCAGCAGGTCGCGCCAGCCGACTGGGCGACCTGGGGCAGGCGCGAGCCGAAGTACAGCGCCGCACCGATACCCACGGCGCCCATCACGGCACAGAAAATCACGCAGATCCATGGGCTCCACGGCATCAGGCCGATCAGCAACAGCGGTGTGATGCTGGCCCAGATCGCGTAGGCAATGTTGTAGGTGAAGGAAATCCCCGAGACGCGAATCCGTGCCGGGAATAGATTGACCATCACCGACGGCACCGCGCCCACCACCCCACAACCGAGACCGGCAATCGCATAGGCCAGGCCGATCCACTGCGCTGCGCCAATCAGGCTGCTGTAGAGCACGCCGATGCCCAGCGGCAACAGCAGGCTATAGAGCATTACCGTACGCCAGGCGCCGATCCGGTCGACGATCAACCCGGCAATCACGCAGCCGATGTTCAGGAATACGATGCCCAGGCTACTCAGCGCAAAGGTGTGGCTGGCGGTCATGCCGAAGGTTTTCTGCATCATGGTCGGGGTGATGACCACGAAAGTCACCACGGCCGAAGTCAGTACGCAGGTAAGGATCACCGCCGGCAACATCGCCAGGCGGTGCTCACGCAGCACCGTGCGCAACGGCAACTCGACGTGCAGCTCACGACTGGCCTGCATCGCCATGAACACTGGAGTCTCGTTGAGCCAGCGGCGCAGCCACACGCCAAGCACGCCGAACACCCCGCCCAGCAGGAACGGATAACGCCAGGCGTAATCGAGGATCTCCGCCGGGGTAAAGGCCTGTGCCAGCAAGGTCGCGGTCAAGGCGCCGATCAGGTAACCGAACGTCAGCCCTGCCTGCAGGAATCCCAGGGCGTAACCGCGGTGACCGGCAGGAGCATGCTCGGCGACAAACACCCAGGCACTCGGCACTTCCCCACCGACCGCGGCGCCCTGGAACACTCGCAGCACCAGCAGCAGCAAGGGGGCGAAGTAACCGATCTGGGCGTAGGTCGGCATGATGCCGATCAGCAGGCACGGCAGCGCCATCATCAGGATGCTCAAGCTGAAGACCTTCTTGCGCCCCAACCGGTCGGCAAAGTGCGCCATCAGGATGCCACCCAGCGGCCGCGCCAGGTACCCGGTGACAAAGATCCCGAAACTCTGCAGCAGGCGCAGCCATTCGGGCATTTCCGGAGGGAAGAACAGTTGGCTGAGGGTCAGGGCGAAAAACACGAAAATGATGAAATCGTAGATTTCCAGCGCCCCGCCCAGTGCCGCCAAGCCCAGGGTCTTGTAGTCAGACCGGGAGAATGGCGCAGGTCGAGTGTCGGCAATGGCAGTCATAAACAGGCTCGAAATTAGGCAAAAAATCGCGGCGCCCATGGTCTACGCAAATGCGCTCCCGGACAACCCGTTACACCTTAGTCGCAAGCGCATAAAACACCACTGGCGCAATGATTTCGATAGCGCTGTAAGTCATGGCTTACAGTAAAAGTCGTCACTATCCCCTGTCAGGCCTGACAGTAGACGATGTGTGTCATTTGCGAGACGCTTGAGCAACACTCAAGCGTTGCAGGGCAGACAGGATGCCCCGTCTACGGCTGTCGCAGGCTTGATCCAGGCAGGGATGTCTATGAACCCCCAGGTCAATGCCCAGTCTTTGGCGAACGGATGCATCTACCCTTTCGAGGGGCTCAGCCCCAAGCAGGGCTACCCGTCCATGGCCGACTTCATTGTGGAGTCCGGCCATGGCGCAAAAAACCGCGGCGTCATGGCCCTGCGTCACTATCAGCGGATTACCCGAATGTGCCGGGTCTCCGGACAGTTGGTCCACGCCCCGCAGTTGCACAGCGTCCAGTTAGCGGTGGGCATTCACGTCTATGACCCCTACTTCTGTGGACGACTGCGCCACTCCTGCGACCCCAATGTCTTCCTCGACATGAGCGAACTCTGGCTATGGGCGCTACAGGACATTACGCCAGGCAGCCCACTGTGCATGGACTATGTCAGCACCGAAGCCAGCGTGTTGCGCCAGTTTGCCTGTAAATGCGGCTCGCCCCGGTGCCGTGGCTGGATCACCGGTTACGATGAACAGCCCAGCGCCGAGGGGCGGCTTTTCCTGCAGCAATGGCATCGCCATAGCCTTTGCTGAACGCCTACCTGGGAAGTGCTAGATGGCACCCACCGGACGCAAGCGATACTGCGGCGGCAGTTGCTCGAAACCACTGATGGTGGCGTTCAGGCTCTTCCAGCGGCCATCCTTGATGCCATAGATGCAGCCGTGGATCGACAGGCTTTGCCCGCGATGCCAGGCATTTTGCACGATGCTGGTATGGCCCACGTTGGCCACTTGCTGGATCACGTTCAGTTCGCAGAGACGGTCGACCCGCTCTTCTTCAGTCGGCAATTGGGCCAACGCTTCGCGGTGCTCGTAGTAGAGGTCGCGGATCGAGCGCAGCCAACCGTCGATCAGCCCCAACTGACGGTCCTGCATGGACGCCCGCACCCCGCCACAGCCGTAATGGCCGGTGACCAGGATGTGTTTGACCTTGAGCACGTCGACCGCGTACTGGATCACCGACAGGCAGTTGAGGTCGGTGTGCAGCACTACGTTGGCCACATTACGGTGCACGAACAGGTCGCCGGGCAGCATGCCGACGATCTCGTTGGCCGGCACGCGCGCGTCGGAGCAGCCGATCCACAGGTATTCAGGCGTCTGCTGGCGGGCCAGTTTGGCGAAGAAGTCAGGATCTTCCTGCTTGATCGCATCAGCCCAGCGCTCGTTGTTATCAATCAGATCTTGTAATTCGTTCATGTTCTGAAGCCTCAAGAATGATGCGCTGGTTTGACACCCCAGCATGCGCCGGGGTCACGCCGTTATTAGGGCAAATGGCTTGGAATCTTCAAGGGTAGCGCCTGTCCACCCTATAAGCCCCACATTATGAGGATTTGCCATGACTGATTCACGACGTCCGTATGGCGCGGTACAGCCCGAGCCCATCGACGACAACGAAGACCGCATGGGCTCGATGCGTGAACTGGACTTCGACGAGGAGCCCTCCAGCGCCATTATTCGCGATGAATTACCCGAACACCTGCGCAAACCACCCGTGCCGCGCCAACCTGCAGCCGAAGCGGGGATGCACGAGACTTCGGCCGATGACGACGAATCCACCGATGATGACCTGACCCCGGGCAACCTGATTCGTGAAGACGGCGCACGGGACGCCCAGGACGTCGGCGAAGGTGATCAGGCCGACTGGGACTTGAGCATTGTCGATGAAGACGAGATTGGCGGCGGCAATGGCCTGGATGAGGCGGAGCTGGCGCGGCGCGATCCGGTCGACGGCAATCGTTAACACGCTTGCGCGGGCGAGCATCAGGCTTGCCAGCAAAGGTCGAACGGCTCAGTCGACCAGGGTACAGGCCATGACCACGGCGTCTTCACGCCCACCGACTGCCGGGTAGTAATCGCGGCGGCGCCCCACTTCGTTGAAACCATAACGTTCATACAGTCGGAAGGCCGCGCGGTTGCTGTCGCGCACTTCGAGGAAGCACTCACGTGCTTGCGCCTTGTAGGCAATCGACATCAGGTGTTCGAGCAAGGTCAGCCCCAGGCCGCGCCCCTGGTTTTCCGGCTTGACCGTGATATTGAGCAGGTGCGCTTCATCGAGGATGATCTGCACCACCCCGTGGCCCACCTGTTGCTGCCCCTCGAACATCAGCCAGATCTGGTACTTGCCCAGGCCATCGAGAAAGATCCCGCGGGTCCAGGGATGGCTGAACGCCGCGTATTCGATCTTCAGTACTGCGTCCAGGTCGGCTTCGGTCATCGGGCGGAACGATACAGCGTCACTCATTTGATTCTTTCCAGCGCGCCATCAGCCGACGCATGGCTTGCCAGACATCAGCCTTACGCTGTGGCTCTTCCATTAATAATTCCAGGCCAGGCAGCGCCCAGACCGACCCCAGGCCTTCGACCTGAAGTTCGCGATTGTACGCTTGCGCATCCGCCTCGCCGGCAAACCGCACAGCCGGCAGCCCCACCAGCCACAGACAGACACAGGGTTGATCTTCCAGGCGCGCCGAGACAAAGCCCTGGACGAAATCGCGCGCCGCTTCCGGCCCCTGATCCATGGTGCCCCGCGCCAATAGCGGCCAGCGCACCGGCTCGCCGACGATCTGCGGGCTGTCCGGCAGGCCGGCGGCGCGCAACATGTCCTTGAGCAGCAGGTAGGCCGGGTCGCGCGTCTGGAACGTGTCGCCTGTGGGTAACTCCACCAGCAGCAGGCAACGGCCCGCGCGCAACAGTTGCAGGGCAAACCGCGGTGGCGGCACGACCGGGGCCTTGACCACGGCGGGGGCGGCTTCTTCCTCGACCTTGGCATTGGTCCGGGTACTGGCCAGCGATGGGCGCGGCACTTCGATCCGCGGGCGCGCGGCGGGGGCGGTTACCGGCTCGACCGCGACGGCGACCTTGGCCGCTGGCACAGGCGCAACGCCCGGCACTGGCGGCTCGGCGACCAACGGCTCAACCAGCTCCAGCAGCTCGGGCCGCGAAGGGGCGGCAAAGGGCAATTCGGTGCGCGGCAGCCAGTTGACCACCTGCATGGCAGTCAAATAAGCGCGGCGACGGGACTCGATTAGCAAAGGTCGGCCACTTGTGGATAACTTAAAGTGCAGGGATTCTACCGCCCTTCGCCGAAGATCGCCCGCAGTAGAGCAGAGAAAAACGACAGTCCGTCCCGTCGATCTGCCGAGGGGGATTCCCATAGCCTGCGATGCAGTACAATCGCTGCTTTTAATCGCCAACCAGCCGGCCAATCCAATGATCGAACCCAAGCGCGTCTTGCGCGCCCTCGCCGAACACTGGGCACTCCTGGAGCCACTGTGTGAGCATTTCGACCAAGGCACCCTGAGCCTCAACGAACTGCGCACGCAACTGGCCGCCCAGCAACTGGACAGCACGCCACAGGACATCACCAGCCTGCTGGACGTGTGGATCCGCCTCGACATTCTGGTTCCGGTGGCAAAAAGCCCGAACCGCTTTGAACTGAACGCGCAGATCCACGACTTCCTGGCTTACCTGCGCCGCGAGCACCGCTTGGGCCTGTGCCTGGAAATCGAAGCCTACCTGCGGCACCTGGAGCGGCTGGCCGGCTACATCCAAGACGCATTCGATATTCGTGATGGCAACGACCTGGCGCGCCAGTTGCGCTTGCTCGACATGCGCGTACGCGACGTGTTGAAAAAACTCGCCAACGACGAACAGGCCCTGGTGGCCGTCGCCGAGCGGGCCAAGACCAGCGACCGGCAGATTCCGTTGCGCCAGCGTTATGCCGAAGTACTGGCGACCTGGGACGAGTATGTCGAGCCGATGATCCAGTTGGTCAACGCCGACGGCGCCTTCGAACAAGGCGTGCGCAAGGTCGAGAACGTCCTGCTGAAGATGCTCACCGAGCAGCAGCGCCTGGGCCATCTGGTCGACGACGACATGCTCCTGCGGACCCACGCGCGCATCCTCGAAATGCAGACCAGCGCCCAACTGACCCTGCGCCACGCCCGCGAGTTGTTGCTGCCGCTGCGCGAAGAAGCCCGCCGGCACAACGCTGTGACCCGTGGCGCGGCACTGGCCCTGTCGATGATCCGGCGCAAGGGCATCGATGCGGTGCCACAAGCGGCGATGCCGATGTTCACTCGCCCGCAAAGCACCTTCCTTGGCAGTGCCAGCCAGGTTGAAGCCTATGTCTACGCCCTGGCACGTTTCGAGCCAAAGCCTGCGCGTTTCCCCAAGGCCCACAAAGTCCAGACCGGCGAAGCCCCGCGTGCGCCACGCACGGTTCGGGAAATGCTCGAGCGCTGCGAAGACGCCCTGCCGATGCCAGACCTGATGACCTGGTTGTTGGAGCAGGAACCGGATGGCGCGACCGACGAGCTGCTGTATTGGTTCTCGCGCCTGTCGCGGGAAAAACGCTTCAAGCGCGAGCGCCTGGAACGCCGCGATTACCACACTCACGAGCATCAGGTCAGCCTGCGCTCCTTCGCCCTGCTCTCGGCCGGCACCGATGCCAGCGAGAATTCTGCGAGCATTCCCCATGCATCTTGATCTTTCCGAACTGTCTCAGCTGGCGCCGATCTTTCGCGAGCTGTTCAAGGGTTATCACGTCAGCCGTCGCGATCCTGAGCTGTACGCACAGTTGTCGAACTTTCAGGACCAGTACCGCACCTTGTTCCGCGCCCTGGGATTTGAACTGGTGTGCGATACCCGGGGCTTCTACTACTTCGTTCCGGACCTCGCCGCAGCGGCCGTGAACAAGACTGCCCAGCGCCTGGCGTTGTTCACCTTCATTCTGGTCGAACACCTGGCCGACCAGGGCCGCGACCCGATCGCCGTGCTCGACGGCGGTAGCCTGGGCCGCGATGAACTGCCGTCGTTGCTGGAAAAATACCGCGACCTGTTCATCCAGGCTGAAGTGCAGACCGTGGAAGAGCTCGAAGAAAAGATCATGCGGCGCATGACCCAGCTCGGTTTTGCTGGGGAAGAGAACGGCATCTACCGCTTCCTGCCACCGATGCACCGCTTCCTCGACGTCTGCCTGTCGGTGCAACAGGACCGCGACCTGGCCGCCAGCCTGCACAGTGTGCTGCCACTGCCGGCGCCGGTGCTGATTGACGACGACAGCGACGAAAAACTGCTGCAGACCGATGACCCGCTGGACCTCAGCGACTTCGCCGAAGACAGTGAAGAAGACGCCTTGGCCCGCGCCATTGCCGAAGAACAGGAGCTCGACGCATGAGCAAGGAACGCTACGGCATTCGCCGCTTTGCCCTTCTGAATACCGCGGGTTACAGCCTCGGCCTGTTCCCGCTGGAAGAACCGCTGTCGGTCTACGGGGCGAACAACCTGGGCAAGTCCGCCTCGATCAACGCCCTGCAGTTCCCGATCCTGGCACGCATGTCGGACATGAGCTTCGGCAAGTACAGCCTGGAGCAATCGCGGCGCTTCTACTTTGCCTCCGACACCAGCTACATCCTGGTGGAAGTTTCGCTGCCACACGGTCCACACGTGATCGGCGTGGTTGGGCGTGGCCCCGGCGGTGGTTTTGGCCACCAGTTCTTCGCCTATGCCGGCAAGCTGGACCTGGCCCATTACCAGAAAAACGACACGTGCCTGCGCCAGAAAGAGTTGTTCAGCAACCTCGAACGCGAAGGCCTCAAGGCTTACGAGCTCAAGCCGGATGAACTGCGGCGCCTGCTGGTGGGCGGCCACACGTCGATCCCGCTGGACCTGACCCTGATTCCGCTGCGCTCCACCAGTGAGCAGAGCCTGAAGACCTTCCGTGCGCTGTTCATCAACCTGCTGCACATGCGGGAAATCACCGCGGCCAAGCTCAAGCAACTGTTCCTCGATGCCTTCGAACACAGCCTGCGTTCCGGCAGCGTCGATTACATCGCCGCGTGCGAAGAAGCCTTCCGCGATGTGCGCCGCATGGAGCAGGACTACAACTCGCTGGTCACCGCCGGCCCCTTGGTCGAAGCCCTATCGGCAGGCGTGACCCAGCGCAATATTCTGCGCGGCAAGTTGCACCGCATCTCGCCGCTGCTCGATTCCCTGCTGGGCACCTGGTCGGACTACGCCAGTGCGCGCAAGGAAGAATTGACGATCCAGGCCGAGCACTACCGCAACGAGCAGGACGCCCTGCAAAACGATCAACGCGGCGGCACCCAGGAGCTGATGCGCCTGGAACGCGAAATCACCGGCATCCAGCGCTGGCTCGGCGAGTTGTCGGTGCTCAAGCATCGCTTCGCGTTGGTCGAAGACGTCAAAGTCCTGGAGCAACAACTGCTGGCCGCCAAGGATGCGCACGATGAACTGGCCGGCGCGCTGGCCCAGTCCCGGCAGTTCAGTGCCGAAGACCTGGAAGAGCGCCTGCGGGATCTGGAAAAGCGCCTGAAGTCGGTCAAGCAGCAACTCGATCACGCCGACAACAACAGCTACGCGCGCCTGCGCGAAGAGTTTTCGCAACAGGACGTCGAACGCCTGATGCGCCTGTTCAACAGCGCATTGTTCAGCCTGCCGCTGGGTGAGCATGGCATTACGCTGGACGAGGACGGCCAGTGGGTCAAATCCCTGGAGCTGATCCTCGACGGCTTCAAGGGTGAGCGTTTCGAAGTACCGGGGCTGTCGATCGACATTTCCCACATCGAACCGCCCGCCCTGCAAGCCCTGGCTGACCGTGCCGCGTTGCGCGACCAGAAAGAACGCTTGGACAAAGAACTCAAGCAACTGAAAACCCAGCAAGCCGTCGCCGCGGACCGCGCTGCCAGCAAGACCCAGACTGAAGCGCTGTACCAGCAGGTGCTGGACGCGCAAAAAGCCCTCGAGGACTTCCGCCGCGCGCAAACCCTGAGCGCCGAAGAAGGTGACAAGCTCGAGCAACTGGCGCAGATGGAAGCGGCCCAGGACGAATTGAAACGCTCCAGCGATGCCTTCACTGAGCGCGTCCAGCAACTGTCGGCCAAGCTGCAACTGGTCGGCCGGCAGATCGGCGACATGGAAGCCAAGCAACGCACCCTCGACGACGCCCTGCGCCGCCGTCAGCTGCTGCCGGCCGACCTGCCATTCGGCACGCCGTGCATGGACCCGATCGACGACTCCATGGACAACCTGTTGCCGCTGCTCAATGACTACCAGGACAGTTGGCAGGGCTTGCTGCGTGTCGACGGCCAGATCGACGCCTTGTACGCCCAGGTTCGCCTCAAGGGCGTGGCCAAGTTCGACAGCGAAGACGACATGGAGCGTCGCCTGCAACTGTTGATCAACGCTTACGCCCACCGTACCGACGAAGCCCTGACCCTGGGCAAGGCCCGGCGTGCGGCCGTCACCGACATCGCCCGGACTCTGCGCAATATTCGCAGCGATTACGACAGCCTCGAGCACCAGTTGGCGCTGTTCAACCGCGAGATCAACAAGCGCCAGGTGTCCAACCTGCAAAGCTTCCGCATTGTCCTGGCGCCGAACAAGGAAGCCCTCAAGCACATTGACCAGATCATCCACAGTGCCGGTCAGTATGAAGAAGGCGAAACCCTGTCGGTGTTCGACCTGAGCCAGAGTGCCGAGCAGGACAACAAGAACGAAGAGGCCAAGGAGTACCTGGCGCGTCTGGTGGCGGCGAACCACAACCAGCTCGGCCTCAAGGACCTGTTCGAGCTGGCGTTCGAGATCACCAAGGTCAACGGTCAGCCAGTGATCCACACTGACATCGATGGCGCCGCGTCCAACGGCACCACCATGACCATCAAGGCACTGACCAACATGTATTTGTTGCTGCACTTGATGGACCGCGACCAGGCCGGGCGTGTGCGCCTGCCGTACTACCTCGACGAAGCCGCGGACATCGACGAGAAGAACCAGGCCGCCCTGCTGGAAACCAGCCTGCAGTTGGGCTTTGTGCCGATCCTCGCCAGTGTGAAGCCACAGGTCTGCGCCAGTGTGGCGATTGACCTGGAAGGTGGCAGCGGGCCGAACGGTATCTACATCGACGAGGCAGACTGGAAGTACATCCGTCGGCATGACGAAGTGAAACCGGCGGTCAGCGTCGAGTCGACCGAAGCCGAGCTGGACGCCGTCTAAATGCTCTAGCGGTGGATAAACAAAAAAGGCCGCGATCCATTGGATCGCGGCCTTTTTTGTACAGCGGGTTTGACTTACTTGCCGAGGGAGATCTTCGGCGCCCACTCCAGCCACTCGTCTTCGAACTTGTCGAACAACGGGAAGGTCTGCTGCGGCCGCGCCGGGTTACCCATGCGCTCACCATCCGGAGTGGCAAAGGCAACGCCGCCCTGGATCAGCGTTTCCAGGGATTCGGTGCGTACGGTCGCGCCCTTGAACAGACTGTAATCCAGGCCAAAACCGCTGGTATTCCAGAAGCGCGTGCCGCTGCGTACCAATGGCGCGTACTTCGGCTCGATGAGGATATGGATCAACACCCGATCCGCGGTCTGCCCCAGTTCGTAACCGGTGACCTTGCCCACGGTGATTTCCCGGTAAGTCACCGGCACCCCGGTTTTCAGCGAGCCACGGCGCGCGGCACTCAGCACCAGGCTCAGGCCTGCCTCTTGCGCGGTGGCTTCGGGTGGCTGTGGCAGGGCAACGAAGTTCTTTTGCGGGCCGAGGTTTTTCACCGCGGGCTGCACTTCGATGTACTGCCCGGTCACCAGGGTTTCCAGGTTGGAGGTCTTGATCAGGCCTAACTGCGGCTTGACCACCCAGAACTGGCTGCCTACCCGGGCAATGCGTTCCGGCACGACGGTGATACGCGCAGTGAGCAGCACCGATTGCAGGTCGTCGCTGAGGTCGACGTCTTCCACCTTGCCGACGTCCAGGCCTTTGTAGCGAATCGGCGTGCCATTGCGCAGTCCGTCGCCGCGGTCGAGCTTGAGGGTGACCACGGTGCCTTTCTCCGTCGCCTCGTCATGGCTGGTGAACAGGCGGAAGCGCGGAATACGCTTTTGCAGCGGCGCCTTGGCTTCCGGAGTCTCGAACGCAATACCGCCGGCCATCAGGCTTTGCAGGGACTCGCTCTTGACCTGGATCCCGCCGGTGAGACCACCGGTGAGGGTGATGCCGCTGGCATTCCAGAAACGCGTCGAAGCGTTGACCAGGCCTTCGTATTCCTTCTCGATGTGCACGCCGATGACCAATTGCTTCTTGGTCCGCGAGAACTGATAGCTCTGCACCGAACCGACCTTGACCTGCTTGTAGAGAATCGGGCTGCCGACCTCCAGCGAGCCGAGGTTCTCGGTGAACAGCACCAGGTGCAGGCCCGGGGAGCGCAGGTCCAATGGCGGCGCCTTCGGCCGTGCCTCGAACTCGCGCTTGGGTGGGCTGCCCTTGTCACCCGGACGCACGGCGATGTAGTTACCCTTGACCAGGGCTTCGAGCCCGGTGATACCGGCCAGGGAGATCGACGGCTTGACCACCCAGAACTGCGTGCCATCGACCAGGTAATCTTCAGCCAGCGGGTCGAGGGTCAGTTCGGCGGTGGCGCTGGACAGGTCGGAGTCGACCTTCAAGGCCTTGAGGTTGCCGACCTGAATGCCTTTGTACATGACCGGCGTACGACCGGCTTGCAGGCCTTCGAAGTCGCTGAGTTTGACCTTGACCCGGATGCCGGCCTGGGCCGCGTCGAAGTCTTCATACAGACGGAACGGCAGGCTCGGGTCGGTGGGCGGGCTGTCCTTGCGGTTCTCCGGCGTCGCAAAGGCAATACCGCCGGCTACGATGCTGGCCAGCGATTCGCTACGTACCTTCACACCCGACAGGTTGGCGTCGATGCTGATCCCGCTGGCATTCCAGAAGCGCGTGTGTTTGCGCACCAGGTTGGCGTAAGTGGGCTCGATAAAGACCTTGATCTCGACGGTGCTCTGGTCCTCGGACAGCAGGTAGCTCTTCACCTGACCGACCTGGATCTGCTTATAGAACACCGGGCTGCCACGGTTCAGCGAGCCCAGGCGTTCGGCCTTGATGGTCAGGTGCAGACCCGGCTTGGAGTCCGACAGGGGCGGCTCCTGGGCAAGGGCCTTGAACTTGCGGGTAGGTTCGCCCTCACCCGGACTGATCGCCACATAGTTACCCGAGACCAGGGTTTCCAGACCGGTGATACCCGCCAGGGTTACGCTGGGCTTGACCAGCCAGAAGCGCGTGCTGGTCTTGAGGTACTGCTCGACGTCCTTGTTCATCTCGACCGTGGCGATCACCCCACGGCTCTTGCCTTCATCATCGAGCGCCAGGCTTTTGACCTTGCCCACCGACATGCCTTTGTAGACCACTTCGGTCTTGTTGGCCTGAATGCCTTCACCGCTTTCGAAACGGACCTGGACCTGGATCCCGGTCTCGTTATAGGCACGCCAGCCCAACCACCCACCAATCACCAAGGCGATCAGGGGCAACACCCAGATGGCCGACCAGTTGGAAGCCGGTCGGGTTTTAGCTTTAGGCAAATCAGTCATGGTCGTCGTCCGACTCCGTGTTATCCCAAATCAGTCGGGGATCGAAAGTTACTGCAGCAAGCATTGTCAAAATCACCACACTGGCGAAGGCCACTGCACCGAGATTGGCCTCGATGGTGGCGAGCCGACCAAAGTTGACCACTGCCACCAGAATCGCGATGACAAAGATGTCGAGCATTGACCAGCGGCCAATGAACTCAATGAAGCGGTACATCAGGATGCGTTGCCGCGCGGATAAAGGCTGGCGGCGCTGCACCGAAAACAGCAGCAGGGCGATGCCGACAAGCTTGAAGGTCGGTACCAGGATACTGGCGACGAACACCACGGCCGCGATGGGGAGCATCCCATGCTGCACCAGGGTGATCACGCCGGACATGATCGTATCGCCCTCCCCCTGCCCCAAGGCGCTGACCGTCATGATGGGCAACAGATTGGCGGGGATATACAGAATCGCGGCGGTGATCAACAACGCCCAGGTGCGCACCAGGCTATTGGGCCGGCGGGCATGGACCATCGCGCCACAGCGCGTGCAGGTCTGCTCGTCGGTGTCGGGTTCCTGTTTGTTCAACTGATGGCACTCAGCACAGATCAGAATGCCTGCATCAATCGCCCGCATGAGCATCCTCCCCGGATAACGCTTCCCAGATCTGGTGCGGTGACATCACCACTTCAAGCCAGACTTGAACCAACAACAAGCTGATAAAACACCCCAGGCCCAAGCCAATGGTGATGGACGCCAGGTCAGCCAGTTTGACGATGGCCACCAGCACCCCCATCAAATAAACCTCGAGCATCCCCCAATCACGCAGGTGGTGATAAATGCGATACAGCAGCAGGCCGTAGCTGCGTCCGATGTCAAATCGAATGCTCAACAATACCAATAACTGACAGAGCAGCTTGAGCAGGGGGATCCCCATGCTGCACAGGAACACCACCACCGCCACGCCTTGCATGCCAGTATCGAACAGACCGACAACACCGCTCCAGACAGTGTCGTGTGACGTCTGTCCGAGTAGATTGAGTTCCATGATTGGTAAAAAGTTCGCAGGGACGAACAGCAGCAGCGCAGCGATCACCAGGGCGAGGCTACGCTCCACGACATTGTGCCGATGAGCGTAGAGCTCATAACCGCAACGCGGGCATAAGGCTTTCTCGTCATGAGCGAGGTGTGGCTTGCGCATCAGCAAGTCGCATTCATGACACGCCACCAAGTTGTCCAGCGGTAAATCTGACAGCCCGTAGGCGTCAACCGGATCTGGCATAGAGGGCTCTGATTGTGAAAATAAGGGCTCTATTCTAGTGTTCTGGCTGAGAAATAACTGTGCAATTTTGTGTCGATCCTGCAATGAAACTTTCTCGCGGACAAAAACAAAACCCCTACCTGCATACGCAGATAGGGGTTTCGGAATTTAATCTTGACGATGACCTACTCTCACATGGGGAAACCCCACACTACCATCGGCGATGCATCGTTTCACTGCTGAGTTCGGGATGGGATCAGGTGGTTCCAATGCTCTATGGTCGTCAAGAAATTCGGGTACTGAGTCGTGGCCAGACGGCCTCGCTTCAGCAAATTGGGTATGTGATAGCTTTCGGTGTTGTGTGCTGCTTTGAGCAGATTCGAACTTTCGGTTCGTTTCGTCTTCACACACCGCAATCTGATGCTCTTTCGAGTAATCAAATTGCTTGGGTGTTATATGGTCAAGCCTCACGGGCAATTAGTATTGGTTAGCTCAACGCCTCACAGCGCTTACACACCCAACCTATCAACGTCGTAGTCTTCGACGGCCCTTCAGGGGACTCA
>NZ_FYEC01000035.1:0-51018 GCF_900187635.1 Pseudomonas sp. Irchel 3H3
GGGCGCCCCGTTAACCACGCTGGCCGAACGCAGGCTTGAAGCCGTGGGTAACCCGGCAGGACGCCGGGTTAGCCGCCCCGCGCCATGGATGGCGCGTGGCGGCGGCCCACGGATTCAAGCCGGAGTGAGGGAACACCGAGCCCAAGCGAGGTGCCAAGTGGTGGGGCAAGAGCCTTTTGCTTACTTTTGGGTTTTCAAAAGTGAGCCGCCGTCAGGCGGAACCATAGGAGGCCGTTACCGAAGAAATGGATATGTACTCGACCTAATCCAACACCCCGGCCGGCCCAGAGGCCGCCACAAAGTTGTGTAGATACCTATGCCGCGATGGGCGCGATGGGCGCGCCGCGGTATCGGATCAATCCATCGAACCGTAACGCTTCGCCGCTTCAATCGCCAGGCCGCTGCCGATGCTGCCAAAGATGTTGCCTTCGACATGGCGGGCGTTCGGCAGCATGGCCGAGACGCTGTTGCGCAGGGCCGGAATCCCGCTCGAACCGCCAGTGAAGAACACCGTGTCCACCTGGTCGACGCTGACGTTGGCGTCCAGCAACAGTTGGCTGACGCTGTTGCGCACGCGCTCCAGCAGCCCATCGATGGCTGACTCGAACAACGCTCGGCTCAGCTCCACGCTCAACCCCGGCTCGATGCGGTCCAGCGGCACGTGGCGGCTGTCGGCATGGGTCAGATGGATCTTGGTTTCTTCCACTTCCATCGCCAGCCAGTGCCCGGCGCGCTGCTCGATCAGTTTGAACAGGCGGTCGATGCCACCGGTGTCCTCGATGTCATAGCGCATGCTGCCCAACGCCAGCTGGGATTTTTGCGAGTACACCGAGTTGATGGTGTGCCAGGTTGCCAGGTTCATGTGCTGGCTGGTGGGCATGTAGGCGCCGCTTTTCATCCGACTGCCGTAGCCGAACAGCGGCATCACGCCTTGCAGGCTCAGTTGCTTGTCGAAGTCGGTCCCGCCGACGTGCACGCCGCCGGTGGCGAGGATGTCGTCCTGGCGCTGGTCCAGGCCACGGCGCTCGGGTGACAGGCGCACCAGCGAGAAGTCGGAGGTACCGCCGCCGATGTCGACAATCAGCACCAGCTCTTCACGCTCGATGGTCGACTCATAGTCGAAGGCAGCCGCGATCGGCTCGTACTGGAACGACACTTCCTTGAAGCCAATGGCGCGTGCCACATCCACCAGGGTGTCTTCGGCTTCCTTGTCGGCCATCGGGTCGTCATCGACGAAGAACACCGGCCGGCCCAGCACCACTTCTTCGAATTCCCGACCGGCGGCGGTCTCGGCACGCAGCTTCAACTGGCCGATGAACAGGCCCAGCAGGTCCTTGAACGGCATCGCCGTGCCCAGGACGCTGGTGTCGTGCTTGATCAGCTTGGAACCCAGGAGGCTCTTGAGGGAACGCATCAGGCGCCCTTCGTAGCCTTCCAGGTACTCGTGCAGCGCCAGGCGGCCGTACACCGGGCGGCGTTCCTCGATGTTGAAGAACACCACCGAAGGCAGGGTGATCTTTTCGTCCTCCAGCGCGATGAGCGTTTCCATGCCAGGGCGCAGCCAGCCGACAGTGGAGTTGGACGTGCCGAAGTCGATACCGCAGGCACGAGCTGGAGATGCGTTTTTCATGTCTTTCTGGTTCCGGTTAAAAAACGGCCGCGCAGTGTATGTCAGTGCGACGCAGAATCGAAGGCCGACTATCCGCTAAATCTCAGCTTTAAGTGCCTTGAAAGACTATCCTTGCTCCCCAAACTTACAGGCATGGCTTGGCAGCCACTGCGCAATCAACGGATTCGCCCGGCTGCCGATAAACTTCTGCTGCGCTGTCCGGTCACAACCTTGAGATCGGTCAAGCCCGCTGCGCCCCGCTGGTGCATGCTGGCAGACGGCGCGATATCGATAACGGATGGTGATTCCCGCGATGGACTTCAAAGACTATTACAAGATTCTCGGTGTCGAACCGACCGCTGACGACAAGACGATCAAGGCCGCCTATCGCAAGCTGGCGCGTAAATATCACCCTGACGTCAGCAAGGAAAAAGACGCCGAAGCCAAATTCAAGGACGCCTCGGAAGCCTATGAAGCGCTGAAAAGTGCCGACAAGCGCGCCGAGTACGACGACCTGCGCCGTTATGGCCAGCATGGGCAGCCGTTCCAGGGCCCGCCTGGCTGGCAGAGCCGTGGTGGTTTTGGCGGCGCGCAGGACAGCGGCGACTTCTCGGACTTCTTCAGTTCGATCTTCGGTAACCGTGGCCCAGGCTTCGGTGGTGCACAGTCTGGCCGCAGCGCCGGTCGGCGAGGGCAAGACGTGGAAATGGAACTGGCGGTCTTTCTCGAAGAGACCCTGTCGAACGAGTCGAAGAAGATCAGCTTCCAGGTGCCGCAATACAACGCGGCTGGCCAGCACGTCAGCAACACGGCCAAGAGCCTCAACGTGAAGATCCCCGCCGGCGTCACCGACGGCGAGCGCATCCGCCTCAAGGGCCAGGGCGCACCGGGAATCGGTGGCGGCGCCAATGGCGACCTGTACCTGACGATTCGTTTTGCGCCGCACCCAAAATTCGACGTCGAAGGCGAGAACCTGATCATCACCTTGCCGCTGGCGCCGTGGGAGCTGGCCTTGGGTGCCGAAGTGGCGGTGCCGACCCTGACCGGCAAGATCAACCTCAAGGTCCCGGCCGGCAGCCAGAACGGCCAGCGCATGCGCGCCAAAGGCCATGGCCTGCTGAACAAGGCCGGCGAGCGCGGGTACCTGTTCGTGCAGCTCAAGGCCGTGATGCCCAAGACCTGCGACGACGAGGTCAAGGCGCTGTGGCAGGAACTGGCGAGCAAAGCCGCGTTCAACCCACGTGAGCACTTCTGATCGAGCACATTCGCGTTCCAGAACCTGGAGTAACTGACAATGAGCAGTCCCCTGATCGTTCAACTGGACATGGCGCAATTCTGTGAGGCGACCGATTTACCGGACGTCTACGTGATCGAAATCGTCGAGCACGGCATCCTCGAACCTCAGGGCGCCCAGCCCAAGGACTGGCGTTTCAACGACTACGAACTGGCGGTCGCCAAGCGCGCCGCCAAGTTGCGCCACGACCTGGAACTGGAGTGGGAAGGCGTCGCCCTGGCGCTCGACCTGCTCGAAGAAGTGCAGCAACTGCGCGCCGAAAACCAGATGCTCAAGCAACGCCTGGCGCGGTTGGTGGTGGAGTAAGTGTTCTATTCCCTTCGCGTTCTGATACTGCCTTGAATCATCGGCAAACTGACTTTTTGCACACTGCGCTGCCTGGGGTTTCCGCTGCGGTCGTAAGTTACGGAATATTCGCGGGTGGCGCCACTTGGTAGTGTTCTCGGCGGCGGAACGGGTGCGAGTAGAGGCTCATAGGGGGTGCTGTTCCAGATCTGACGGGAACTACTAGGTTCTCCAGGTTGCTGGTCGGGACTAAGAATACCTACTTGCCCACCGGTATCATTAAAGCGGGGTAACTGTCTCTTTGGTGGAATCGGCGGAGGAGCTTCACTCCGAATTGCGTGATCAGGAAAGTTGCGAGTGGTTTCACCCGAGTGCTTCCTGACCAATGGCTGCGTAGTTTGGGGCGCAGCCCCGCCAGGGAAGTTTGGATTGCTAATGCCCGTTTGCATTTGGTTGGCAGGTGAGGCGGGGGGAGTATCCGTAGAAGCTAGTAAAGGGGTTACGCTAGAGGTGCTGGAGGTCCTAGCCAGTGAGGTACGGCGGTTGGAGAGAAAATTCAGCCACTTACTATGCCCCGTCGGATCCGAAAAGTTCACCGGATCCCCCTCGCAATACGTATACGCATTCAACCCACCTCGTCCAAACGGGCTCCAACTGTCTGGGCTATGAAAACGCATCAATATCGGGTTGTAAGCGCGGTAGCCATTGCCTAGCAAGTACCAGCCCAGTCGCGCTTCGCGCAGTTCACCGTTAAAACCCAGCCCCGTCGTAACTGCCTGTTGTCCGGATTGCTGGCCGTAAGGAGGGTAAGCGATAGGGTTGGTCCGATCCGCCGTAATCTCAGCGATGATCGAGCGCTTGTTATCGGTGGCCAGCAGCAGGGTTCGTGCCTGGCGCGAGCCGTCGCTACTGTCAGATCGAGAGTGGGTCATGACCGGCCTTCCTTGTGAAGAGGTGCGACGCGAATCAATTTTACCGATAACGCATAACGCGGGTAACTAGCAGAACTGCTAGTAAAGCGTCACCCTTGCCACCGAAATGCACCCGTCATATCAAATCGGACCGTTCGTCGAAGGTGCTCGACATGCAAATACTACCAGGGCACCACCTCAGAACAGGAAGTAATGTTGCGCCATTGATAATGGTATCCGTCGGCTTATTGCGCGGCGCATCCGGGCGGGTGGTATATAAGTACTTTCGGTATTCGGATAGTCGAAGATTAGCTCGTTGTTTGGCAGGTTTCCTTGCAGCTATTTGGTTTATTTATCGGCTCGGCTTTTTAGTAAGTTTGGTGCTCTTGAAAATGACGTGAGTGGATCAGACGATGGCTGAGTTAAATAAACCGTTTGCAAGTAGTGCTGAAACTGCACTCGCTGAGGATAAAGGGCCTCACTATGATTATGTAAAGAATAAACTGCCTGCCTGGCTTTTGCAGGCAACACCACAAAGACGCAGGGAACTGCGTGATGCCGGGTTGGCTAGGCCCAGCCGGCACGAAGCTGCAACCCAGGATCACCAGGCTGCTTTCAAGCGTAGCAGTCGGCAGAGTTACGCTACGCAAAATACGCTCGATCAGATGCTGGTTAACCTGCAGGACGTCAAGGCCTTTTCCCGCCCACTCCTGACGGCTGCAATTATGCAGAAGTTAAACGTTGCGGTGGATGTTGATACTACGCAGTTAGTGTACGCGGTCGCGAACCCTGAACCCTTTGGCAACGATATTCGATTAACCAGCAGCTTGCTGGATGCAGCCTTGCATAACTTCACCGAAGCTGACGAAGCTGACACTTATGGTGAGACGCGCAGTAGCAGTAGTGTGTTGCTTGTTTCACCGCAAGGAAGGTTGCCGTTTACCGTTGAACAGTTTGCAGCGTTGTCTCGACAGTTGGACCTGGGTGCCAAGTATCAGGCGCATATCAAGAGCGCACTGGGTATCGCCGAGGTAGTGGCTGAAGGTGTCTTGAAGGCCAGGGTCATACTGAGTCAACAGCATGCGTTCAGTGCGGCCATCGATCTTGCGCGAATGCAGGGTGATATCGACAGGGTCACACCCGATTCAACTATTTATAACCTGCTTATCCAGGTCCGGGACAACCTCAATGACCTGACTCTGGATGACAAGCCTGTGCAATTCAACGGGCTGAAACTGCTCGGGGAAACCGAGTTGATCGGCGTGGTACTGATTGGGCCGGACCGCATCAGCAGTGAATCGGTACAGCGCCTGGTTGTGTACATTCCGCATGACCCGATCAGCCCGATCAAGGAGTACCCATCGGCGCAGCATTTCCACAGCGAGCTGCGTGAGCGATTGAGTGATCCTGCCTATCAGGAATTTTTCAGTCGGTTTGTCAGGCAGGAAGACAAGGCGCGTTTTTTCAGGCGGTTGAATGATCGGCTGACGCCGCTTAAATCGCAGCCCAACGGCCGTGTTTATGTAAGAACTCCAGATCCTGAGGCCAGGATCCATATGGAGGAAACGCCGGTTTTAGGGGCGCTTTGGGTTTTTCTCTTCGACCAGCAACTGAACAAGCTCCTCAACGATGCAACGTTTGTTGCAGTGTCCACGGCAGATGTCGATGCGCAGGCGCGTAATGACAAACTGCTCGGCTATCTGGGTACGGCGCTGGCAGTGCTCAATGTCGTTGCGTTGTTTGTCCCGCCCCTGGGGGTGGCGATGATGGCTGTGATGGCGACGCAACTGACCTATGAGGTGGTAGAAGGCGTCGAGGCATTGGCGCAGGGCGATACGGATGAGGGTTTTGTCTATCTGATGGATGTTGCACAAAACCTCGCTCAGCTAGCGCTGCAGGCAGCCTTTGGTGTTGAGGGCGCAGAACCAGTTACCCCCCTCAAGCGCTCGCCGTTTATCGATAGTTTGAAACAGGTCACCTTGCCGGATGGCGAGACTCGGTTATGGAAACCCGATCTAGAACCCTACGAGCACACTGGAGCATTGCCGGCAGGTCTGAAGCCCGATGACCTGGGATTGCTGCATCACGATGGCCAGGCGTTCCTGGTCCTGGGGGATAAGCGCTACAGGGTGAAAATGGACCCTGCCAGCGGCAAGTACCGGGTCGTCCATCCTGCCAGGGCAGAGGCCTATGGGCCTGAACTCAGCCACAACGGTTTCGGTGCCTGGAGCCATGAAGTGGAGCAGCCTCGGACTTGGGAGGGCCGCGAACTGATGCGACGGGTCGGGCCTGGTGTCGGCGAGTTCAGCGATGCTGAGCTTGAACAGATTCGCCATGTCAGCGACACCGATGAGGGCGTCTTGCGTCGAATGCACGTCGAGAGCGAGCCACCTGCACCGATGCTGGCCGATACGATCAGTCGATTTGAGGCGTACAGGCAGGTCGAGGAATTTATCGCTGATATGAAGAGCGCCTCATCCAGCGCTTCTGCAACCGATCATTCGATCAACCAGTTGCATGTCATGACGCGGTATGGCACGTGGCCGGACACGGTATCGGTACGGATCATCGATGCGCAGGCGAAGACGCTCTGGGAATACGTCAATCCCCAGGGTGTACAGGGCAAGGTGCGGATCGTGCAGATCCATGACGCGCAGGTTCGAGGGGGGCGACTACTGAAAACGCTCCTGGAAAGTCTCACTGAAAGTGAAACCGATGTTGTGCTTGGCCAAGCGCCTGGGGCCCCGCGGGAAGTTCTGGAAAAACGCATCGAGGGACTGCGCGCGCGCATTGCTCGTGTTGCCGAAAGCCATAAGGTCGAGTTCTTCAATGATATCTACAACGCGAGGACCGACAGTAGCGATCCACGGCTCAATCTGATCAAGTCGCGCTTTTCCAATGTGCCCACGAGCTTGGTTGAACAGTTGCTGGCCGACGCTAGCCCTGGTGAGCGTCAGCAAATGGCCAAATGGGACTTTGCCGACAAGCTGCAAACCAAGCCCATACCCCTGCGCCTGGCGGAAGAACTGCGCTGGATCCAGCGCGAGGTACGCCTGTCACGAGCCTATGAGGGGCTTTACCTGGACGATTTGATGGGGCAGGACGCAGAGAGGCTGGTACTCAACTCACTGAAAAAGCTGCCAGGCTGGTCGGATGATTTGCGCATTGAGGTTCGAGACGGCTCGTTCAGCGGAGCGCTGCGGGCCAGTGTCGGTCCCCAGAACGCTGAAAGCTCAAAGGTGTTGGTGCGTAATGACCAAGGGCGGTACGAGGCCCGAGATAAGAATAATGAGCATTTGCACGGGGCCGATGATCTTTATGCTGCTCTTCAGCATGCCTTGCCGGATACCCAGCGCAAAGCGCTAGGCTTGCCTGATGTGGGGCAGGGGCCAGAGTTGAAGGCGTTGATCAGGCAGCACCTATTGACGCGCGGTGAGTTGCGCTCGTTACTGGGGATGCAACCGATCAATCCCGGATTCAGGGCGCCCCAGCGCTTGATCGATGGTCGCCTGGGTTATCCACTGTCGGGGCGCGGGACGGGTTTGAATTCCGTACCGGTATCGGACGAGGCAAGAGTGCTCCAGCTGTTTCCCAGCTTCACTGATGGTCAGGTTGAGGGTTTCCTGGAGATGTTGGGAGCCGCGCGGGAAGTGTATCTGGTCAATTTTGAGGCGGAGCATCAACGGTTGCTGAGCTGGTCCGAGCAATGGCTATCGACGCCGTCCACGCGTGTCTTGCCAGATGGCAGTGTTGTCGCCGTCGAGCAGTATGAAAAACAAGTGGTCGCTGAGTTGCTCAAGCGTAGCTGGCAAAGACAGTCACTCAGATACTCGCGCTATGGTGTTCGTCGGGGGTATGAACTGAGGCTGCGAGGTCGAGCGGTTGGGGCGCTGCCTGCTCTGGAAGTGGACTTTGGTCATGTGAATTTTCTGGACCTCAGTGGCATGGACCTCATGGCGGCTCCCAATGAGTTTCTCGAATCGTTTCCCTTTGTTCAACGCTTGGAACTGCAGGCCAACCGTCTTGTAGACATACCCACGCAACTGGATGAAATGCCCAGTCTTGCCTATTTGGACCTGTCCGGTAACCGCATCAGGTTAACCACCGGCGAAGCGGATTCACTGGCTCGGATGAGGGGGCTCAGAGAGTTGAATCTAAACCACAACCCGTTGGAGCGAGTGCCTGATCTAAGCCAGATGAAGGAACTGGGCGTGGTTCGCTTGCAGGGCACCGGAATCAGTCAATGGCCAGTCGGGCTGGCCGATCCACCCCGCCTGGAAATGGTCGATTTGCGTGATAACCAGCTCACCTCGTTTCCCGAATGGGCGGTGAATCCACCTGCGCAGCAGTCGGCGGCAATCAATCGGGTATTAAGGTTCACTGAACTGAACGGCAATCCTCTTTCCGATCAAGGCATCGCGCAATATGGGGAGATTCTGACACGTATCTACCTGGACAACGATGAGGCCGGATTGGCGCCCGTCCCCCCTGATTCGCCGGCTGATCGTGGTGCTGCCGGCGGCACCCTGGCGCCCTCGGCGCAGCGTCTAGAGCGCTGGATGCGCGATACGCCAGCGCCGGAGCAGAATGTCAGAAGGACGCAATGGGCACTCCTCGACAGTGAAGCCCTCGCTAGGGAAGCCGCCGCAGGAGAGGCTGGAAGGGCGGTCAGTGAAAGCGAGGAGTTTTTCCGGCTACTGGAAAAACTACATCAGACGGCCGAGTACAAAAAAGCCTATCCAGACCTCAAGGCAAGGGTTTGGGCGGTGCTGGATGCGGCTGAAGAAAACGCAGTGCTGCGTCGTGAACTGTTCCAGTTGGCAGGGGAGCCAGAAACCTGCAGCGATCGTGCTGCGCTGATGTTCAGCCAGCTGGAAATCAAGGTCCTGGCTCACAAGGCCCTGGCGCGCGTCGGCGATAGCGACGCAGGTCTTCAATTGCTCAATCTGGCCAAAGGTCTGTTTCGTCTGGATGAGGTGGAAGCGTTTGCGCTCAAGGACATTAACGAGCGCATCAAAACCATAGTCCGTTCCGATACTACGACGCGCGACAAGGGCCTCCAACTGCTGTTGATGGATCAAATCGAAGTGCGGCTTTCCTATCGGGTCAACCTCAGGGACAGGCTGGACCTGCCAGGGCAGCCTACGAAGGCAGAATACGCGGGTTCGCAATACGTGCCTCGCGCCAAGCTGCAGGAAGCAGAACAGTATGTGCACAGCCTCAAGGACTCGAAGGCCGAGATTGAATCGATCGCGCAGCGTGATTTCTGGGCGCAGTATTTGAAAGAAAAATATCGCTCCAGGTTCGACCTGGCCTATGAGTCAACCCTTGAACGCCTGGAGCAGTTGGACATCGCCCGGACGACGATGACCAGTGATGCCTACAACACTCAGTCCAAGGCACTGGCCGTCGAGGCCAGGGTTGTCGAGCAACGGCTCATCGACCTGCTGACACCCGAGGAAATACTCAGCCTGGAAAATGGCGGTAATGCTGCTTAGCGGATAGCTCCAACCCCGAATGTTGCCTGCGGCAGCCTTCGGGGTTTTGCGTAGTCAGAACAGGAAATACCGCTGCGCCATCGGCAACACATCCGCCGGCTCACACCACAACAGTTCGCCATCGGCCTTGACCTGATAGGTCTGCGGATCGACGTCGATGCTGGGCAGGTAGTCGTTATGGATCAGGTCGGTCTTGCGCACGCTGCGGCAACCCTTGACCACGGCGATGGTCTTCTTCAAGCCCAATGCCTGCGCCAGTCCTGCTTCCTCTGCGGCCTGGCTGATGAAGGTCAGGCTGGTGGCGTGCAACGAGCCACCGTAGCTTGCGAACATCGGGCGGTAGTGCACCGGTTGCGGCGTCGGAATCGAGGCGTTGGCGTCGCCCATGAGGCTGGCGGCAATCGCCCCGCCCTTGAGAATCAGGCTGGGCTTGACCCCGAAAAACGCCGGGCGCCAGAGCACCAGGTCGGCCCATTTCCCCACTTCGATCGAACCCACTTCGTGGCTGATGCCGTGGGTGATCGCCGGGTTGATCGTATATTTGGCGAGGTAGCGCTTGGCGCGGAAGTTGTCGTTGCCCTCGCCATCGCCCGGCAATGGGCCGCGCTGCTGCTTCATCTTGTCGGCGGTCTGCCAGGTACGGATGATGACTTCGCCGACCCGGCCCATGGCCTGGCTGTCGGAACTGATCATCGAGAATGCCCCGAGGTCGTGCAGGATGTCCTCGGCGGCGATGGTTTCACGACGGATACGGCTTTCGGCGAAGGCCACGTCCTCGGCAATGCTTGGGTCCAGGTGATGGCAGACCATCAGCATGTCCAGGTGTTCGTCGATGGTGTTGCGGGTGAATGGCCGGGTCGGGTTGGTCGAACTCGGCAGCACGTTGGCAAAACCGCAGGCCTTGATGATGTCCGGGGCGTGACCGCCACCCGCGCCTTCGGTGTGATAGGTGTGGATGGTGCGGCCCTTGAAGGCGGCGAGGGTGGTTTCGACAAAACCCGATTCATTGAGGGTGTCGGTGTGGATCGCCACCTGCACGTCGTACTGGTCGGCCACCGTCAGGCAGTTGTCGATGCTGGCCGGGGTGGTGCCCCAGTCTTCGTGCAGCTTGAGGCCAATGGCGCCGGCCTTGACCTGCTCGATCAGCGGTCCCGGCAGGCTGGCGTTGCCCTTGCCGGTGAGGCCGATGTTCATGGGAAAGGCGTCCGCGGCCTGGAGCATGCGCGCCAGGTGCCAGGGCCCGGAGGTGCAGGTGGTGGCGTTGGTGCCGGTGGCAGGACCGGTGCCGCCACCGATCATGGTGGTAACGCCGCTCATCAAGGCTTCTTCGATCTGCTGCGGGCAAATGAAGTGGATATGCGTGTCGATGCCGCCAGCGGTGAGGATCATGCCTTCGCCGGCAATCACTTCGGTCCCGGCGCCGATGGCCATGCTCACGTCGGGCTGGATATCCGGGTTGCCGGCCTTGCCAATGGCGGCGATGCGCCCGTCCTTGAGGCCGACATCGGCCTTGACGATGCCCCAGTGGTCGAGGATCAGCGCGTTGGTGATCACCGTGTCGACGACGTCGGCCGCCAGCAACTGGCTCTGCCCCTGGCCGTCGCGGATCACCTTGCCGCCACCGAACTTCACTTCTTCGCCATAGGTGGTGAAGTCCTTCTCGACCTCGATCCACAACTCGGTGTCGGCCAGGCGGACCTTGTCACCGACAGTGGGGCCGAACATGTCGGCGTAGGCCTGACGGGAGATTTTCATTCGTTCGCCTTGAGATTCAGGAAAATTTGAAGTCGTTCGCTGCGCTCACTATCGCGGGCAAGCCCGCTCCCACAGGGGAATGCGATCACTTGTGGGAGCGGGCTTGCCCGCGAAGAGGCCAGGGCAGACGCCGTAAAATTTAAAGGTCACCCATGATCCGTCCGGCAAAGCCGAACACCCGGCGATGCCCGGCCAGGTCCACCAGCTCCACGTCGCGGCTCTGCCCCGGCTCGAAGCGCACCGCGGTACCGGCCGGGATGTTCAGGCGCATGCCGCGGGTGGCGGCGCGGTCGAAAGCCAGGGCGTCATTGGTTTCGAAAAAGTGATAGTGCGAACCGACCTGGATCGGTCGGTCGCCACTGTTGGCCACGGTCAGGCTCAGGGTGCGCCGGCCGACGTTGAGCTCGATCTCGCCGGGCTGGATCCGGTATTCGCCAGGAATCATGCAGGTTGTCCCAGGGTCTTGAAGTAGATGGCGGTCGGCGCGTAGTGGCCGTCCGGGCTTTGGCAGTAGTTGGGCAGTTCGCCGACGCGGGTATAACCCAGTGACTGGTAGAAGGTTTCCGCGGCCGAGCCGGCTTCGGTATCCAGGTACAACAGGCCGCGCTGGTGCTGGCGCGCGGCAAGTTCCAGGGCATTCATCAACTGCTGGCCGAGGCCGCGTCGACGGGCCTGGTGCAGGACCTGGAGTTTTTGCACTTCGGCGCGATTGCGCCCGTTGGCTTTCTGGCACAAGCCAAGTTGCACACTGGCCAGGACCCTTTCTTCCTGGACCACCACCCACAAGAGCAGGCTGCCGTTCTCCAGGTCGGCCTGGACGGCGTTGAGGTAGGCGCGGGCCTGGGCGTCATCGATGTCGGCCAGAAAGCCGATCGAGGCCCCGTGCTGCACGGCGTCGAACAGCAAGTCGTGCAAGCCCTGGCGGTAGTGGGCAAAGCTTTCCGGGTTGACCCGGCGTAGTTGGGCGGCGTTCATCGTGGCTTACTCCTTGTGGGCCTGGGGTGGCTCCGAGCCTGGGTTGAGGGTCAATTGCATGAACGTCAGGTCGAGCCAGCGACCGAACTTGGTGCCCACCTGCGGCATCTGTCCGGTGGTGATGAAGCCGGCCCGCTCATGCAGGCGGATCGATGCCGCGTTGCCGCTCTCGATGGCCGCCACCATCACGTGTTTGCCAGCGTCCCTGGCGCGCACCACCAGCGCTTCCATCAGGCGCGGACCGAGGCCGTTGCCGCGTTGGTCGTTGCGCACGTACACCGAGTGTTCCACGGTGTGGCGAAACCCATCGAAGGGCCGCCAGTCACCGAAAGAGGCGTAGCCGAGCACCCGCTCGTCGGCAGCGGCGATCACCAGGATCGGGTAGCCCTGGGCGTGGCGGGCGCTGAACCAGGCTTGGCGATTGGCCAGGTCGACCGCCTGTTCGTTCCAGATCGCGGTGGTGTTGAGCACGGCGTCGTTGTAGATGTCGCGAATCGCCGGCAGGTCGGCGGGCACGGCATCGCGGATGTGATACGGCATGGCGCGACCTCAGACGATAGGTTGATGGACGGTGACCAGTTTGGTGCCATCGGGAAAGGTGGCTTCGACCTGGATCTGCGGGATCATTTCCGGGATGCCGGGCATCACCTGTTCGCGCTGCAGCAGGGTGGTGCCCAAGTGCATCAGCTCGGCGACGCTCTGGCCGTCCCGCGCGCCTTCGAGCAGCGCTGCGCTGATATACGCCATGGCCTCCGGGTAATTGAGTTTGACGCCGCGGGCCAACCGCCGCTCGGCCACCAGGCCGGCAGTGAAGATCAGCAGCTTGTCTTTTTCGCGTGGGGTCAGGTCCATCGTGGAAATCCATCTGGGCAGAAAAAAAGAGCATTCGTAAGGTCGACCCGAACCCGTTGTCGGTGTTCAGGTATTCCATATTCGCGGCGCCAGCGCCTCGCGGCCGAGCAGGGCCGGGCGCAGCAGTGTCCATAAATCAATCAGCCAACCCCGCGCCAGCAAGGTTTCACTGGCCAGGCAGCGGGCAACCAGCAGCCCGGGAAGTTGGGTCAAATCCCCGCGTACCGGGTTGGGCAATGAGCGACAGGCCTGCAGCAGTTCGCTGTCGATCTCGCCGGTCACCAGCAAGGTGGCAAATACCGGCTGGCCATCCAGGCCAATCGGCGAGTCGAGCAAACCGTCAGCGCCGACAATGCGCTGGCGTTCGTGCCAGAGCAACTGGCCGTCGCGGCGGATCTCCAGTTGCGCTTGAAAGTGCCCATGCTCGAAGCGTTCGCCGCTGGCCGGGCGACCCAGTGCCACCACGTCCCAATAGAACAATCGCGCATCGCCCTGCAGTTCGATCGAGGTCTTGAGCTCGGCCTGGGCGGCGCTGAAGACGATGGTTTCCTGGGGCAGCCATTCCAGTGTGGCACCGGCGGCGACCTGCAAGTCGAGCTGCTGATAGGCGGGGCTGGCGGCGCGATACCACTTGGCGGCGCCGGGGCTGGTCAACTGCGCCCAGGCGTTGGGTCCGACGCTCGCGCGGACCTCCAGGCGATCGCCACCGGCAATCCCTCCGGGTGGGTGGACGATGATGTGCTGGCACACTTCGGGGCCTTCGGCGTACAGGTGTTTTTGCACCCGCAGCGGACCCTGATGGCGGCGCAGGGTCGGCCGCGTGCTGGCGCCGAAACGGGCGTAACCGAGTTCCAGCTCGGCATGCCAGCTGGGTGTGAATGCGTTGTGTTGGGCAGTGGCAGTCATATTTTCTGATTATCGTCAGGACGCTAGAGACTAGATCGTTACCAGGCCGCGTACACCCTCGGCTTCCATGTTTTCGCCGCGACCTTGCTGGACGATCTCGCCTCGCGACATCACCAGGTACTGATCGGCCAGCTCGGCAGCGAAGTCGTAGAACTGTTCCACCAGCAGGATCGCCATGTCACCGCGTGCCGCAAGCTGCTTGATCACCGCGCCGATCTCCTTGATCACCGAGGGCTGGATGCCTTCGGTGGGTTCATCGAGGATCAGCAGGCGTGGCCGGCTGGCCAGCGCACGGCCGATGGCCAACTGTTGCTGCTGGCCACCGGAGAGATCACCGCCACGGCGTAGCTTCATTTGCAGCAGCACCGGGAACAGCTCGTAGATGAAGGCCGGTACTTCCCGGGCTTCGGCGCCGGGGAAACGCGACAGCCCCATCAACAGGTTTTCTTCGACGCTCAGCCGGGGGAAGATTTCCCGGCCCTGGGGAACATAGGCGATACCAGCGTGAACCCGCTGGTGCGGCTTGAGCCCACTGATGGTCTTGCCCTCCCAGTTCACCGCGCCCTCTTTGGCCGGCAGCAGGCCCATCAGGCATTTGAGCAGGGTGGTCTTGCCCACGCCGTTGCGCCCGAGCAGGCAGGTGACTTCGCCAACCTTCACCTCGAAACTGAGGCCGCGCAGGATATGGCTACCGCCGTAGTACTGGTGCAATTTATCGACTTGCAGCATAGGCCCTCCGGGCAGTTTTTAGCCGTAAGCTATAAGCTTCAAGAACAAGCAGAACCGCGTTTGCTTCTAACTTGCAGCTTGTAGCTGAATTCTTGCCGCTGGCCGATTCACCGACCCAAGTAGACCTCAACGACTCGCTCATCGGCCTGCACCTGCGCCAGTGACCCCTCGGCCAGCACGCTGCCCTGGTGCAATACGGTGACGTGGTCGGCGATCGAACCGACGAAGCCCATGTCGTGCTCCACCACCATCAATGAATGTTTACCGGCCAGGCGCTTGAACAGCTCGGCGGTGAACTCGGTCTCGGCGTCGGTCATGCCCGCCACCGGTTCATCGAGCAGCAGCAATTGCGGGTCTTGCATCAGTAGCATGCCGATTTCCAGGAATTGTTTTTGCCCGTGGGACAACAGGCCGGCGGGGCGATTGACCGAGGCGGTCAGGCGAATGGTGTCCAGCACCTCACTGATCCGGTCGCGCTGCTCGCCATTGAGTCGGGCGCGCAAACTGGCCCATACCGACTTGTCGGTCTTTTGCGCCAGCTCGAGGTTCTCGAACACGCTCAGGGCTTCGAACACCGTGGGTTTCTGGAACTTGCGGCCGATCCCGGCCTGGGCGATCTGCACTTCGCTCATGCGGGTCAGGTCCAGGGTCTCGCCGAACCAGGCCTTGCCGTGACTGGGGCGGGTCTTGCCGGTGATCACATCCATCAGGGTGGTCTTGCCGGCTCCGTTGGGGCCGATGATGCAGCGCAGCTCACCAACGCCGATGTACAGGTTGAGACTGTTCAACGCCTTGAAACCATCGAAGCTGACACTGATGTCCTCCAGGGTGAGGAGGGTGCCGTGGCGGGTGTTCAGGCCTTTTTCGGCGCGCTGCCCGAGGCCGATGGCATCGCGGCTGCTGCCGGCATCCTTGTTCGGTTCCAGGATCGGTTCGAGCATGAATTCGGCGGTCGCAGTGACTCTCATTGTTCACCTCTTTTTCTCAGCAGGCCGATCACGCCCTTGGGCAGGTACAGGGTGACGATGATGAACAGCGCACCGAGGAAGAACAGCCAGTATTCGGGAAAGGCCACGGTGAACCAGCTCTTCATGCCGTTGACCACGCCGGCGCCCAGCAGCGGGCCGATTAGCGTGCCGCGTCCGCCCAGGGCGACCCAGACGGCGGCTTCGATGGAGTTGGTCGGGGACATTTCGCTGGGGTTGATGATGCCTACCTGGGGCACGTAGAGCGCACCGGCCAGGCCGCAGAGCACCGCGCTCAAGACCCAGACAAACAGCTTGAACCCGCGTGGGTCGTAGCCGCAGAACATCAGCCGGTTTTCCGCGTCGCGCAGGGCGGTCAGCACCCGGCCGAACTTGCTTTGCGCCAGGCGCCAGCCGATGAACAGGCTGGCCACCAGCAGCAGTACGGTGGCACTGAACAGCACCGCGCGGGTGCCGGGTTCGGTGATGCCGAAGCCGAGGATGGTGCGAAAGTTGGTGAAGCCGTTGTTGCCGCCAAATCCGGTCTCGTTGCGGAAAAACAGGAGCATGCCGGCGAAGGTCAGGGCCTGGGTCATGATCGAGAAATACACGCCCTTGATCCGCGAGCGAAAGGCGAAGAAGCCGAACACCAGCGCCAGCAAGCCGGGGGCCAGCACCACCAGGCACAGGGTCCAGAGAAAGCTGCTGGTGCCGGTCCAGAACCACGGCAGTTCAGTCCAAGAGAGGAAGGTCATGAACGCCGGCAAGCCGTCCCCCGAGGCCTGGCGCATCAGGTACATGCCCATGGCGTAGCCACCGAGGGCGAAGAACAGGCCGTGGCCCAGGGACAGCAGGCCGGCGTAACCCCAGACCAGGTCCAGGGCGAGGGCGACGATGGCGTAGCAGAGGATCTTGCCGACCAGGGTCAGGGTGTAGGCCGAGACATGCAGGGCGTTGTCGGCGGGTAGTAGCGACAGCAGCGGTAGCGCCAGCAGCAACAACACCAGTAGCGTACCGACGGCAATCGTCACCTTGGGCCCGGCCTTGCGGGTGGCGGTAATGAGCAGGGGCTGGTTCATCAGTCGATTACCCGTCCTTTGAGTGCGAAGAGGCCTTGCGGGCGTTTCTGGATGAACAGGATGATCAGCGCGAGGATCAGGATCTTGCCCAGCACCGCACCGATCTGCGGCTCGAGGATCTTGTTGGCGATCCCCAGGCCAAAGGCGGCGAAGACGCTCCCGGCCAGTTGGCCGACGCCACCGAGCACCACCACCAAGAAGGAGTCGATGATGTAGCTCTGGCCGAGGTCCGGGCCGACGTTGCCGATCTGGCTCAGCGCGACGCCGCCGAGCCCGGCGATCCCGGAGCCGAGGCCAAAGGCGAGCATGTCCACGCGCCCGGTGGGCACGCCGCAGCAGGCGGCCATGTTGCGATTCTGGGTGACGGCGCGCACGTTCAAACCCAGGCGGGTCTTGTTCAGCAGCAGCCAGGTGAGCACCACCACAAACAGCGCAAAGGCGATGATCACGATACGGTTGTACGGCAGCACCAGGTTGGGCAGGACCTGGATCCCGCCCGAAAGCCAGGCCGGGTTGGCGACCTCGACGTTCTGCGCGCCGAACAGCAGGCGGACGAGTTGAATCAGCATCAGGCTGATGCCCCAGGTGGCGAGCAGGGTCTCCAGCGGGCGGCCGTAAAGGTGGCGGATCACCGTACGCTCGAGTGCCATGCCGATGCCGGCGGTGACAAAAAACGCCACCGGCAAGGCCAGTAGCGGATAGAACTCGATGGCGTTGGGGGCGAAGCGCTGGAGCAGCATTTGCACCATGTAGGTGGAGTAGGCGCCGAGCATCAGCATTTCGCCGTGGGCCATGTTGATCACCCCCAGCAGGCCGAAGGTGATCGCCAGTCCCAAGGCCGCCAGCAGCAGGATCGAGCCCAGCGACATGCCGCTGAATGCCTGGCCGAGCAACTCGCCCACCAGCAGTTTGCGCTTGACCTGGCCGAGACTGGTTAGCGCTGCGGTGAGGACCGCGGCATCGGCCTCGACTCCAGGTTGGAGCAGGCTTTCCAGGCGGGTGCGGGCCAGTGGGTCGCCGGTTTCACCGAGCAGGCGCACTGCGGCCCGGCGCACGGCCGGGTCACTGTCGACGAGTTGCAGGTTGGCCAGGGCCAGGCTCAGGGCCGCGTGCACCGGTTCATCCGCTTCGCCAGCCAGTTGCTGGCCGAGGAATTTCAATTGCGCCGGCTTGGCGCTTTTCTGCAGTTGTTGCGCCGCACCGAGTCGCACCCGGGGATCGACGGCAAGCAGTTGCTGGCTGGCCACGGCGGTGTCGATCAGACCCCGCAGGCGATTGTTCAGGCGTAGGGTCTTGGCTTGGCCGTCGACGGTCACTACGCCTTGCTGCAAGGCATTGATCAATTCGACGCGCGCCGGATCGGGCTGCGCGGCCCAGGCTTCGAGCAGCCGGGCTTGCTGCGCCGGATTGGCGGTGACGAAGTCTTCGGCATCGCCGGCGTGGCTGGCCAGAGGCAGCAGTAGCGCTGCGAGTGTAAGGAACAGGCGAAAAAGCGACATGGTGATGTCCTGAATAGCAGCGACTACCCCTGTAGGAGCCGAGCTTGCTCGCGATAGCGGTGCATCAGACACACTGCCATCGTGAGCAAGCCGCAAGCGGGCACCCGCTCCCACAGGATTCTATTGGTCCGCTCAGTTGCTCTTGACCGCGTAATCCGGCTTCTTGTCGTTGCCGGCAATGAACGGGCTCCAGGGCTCGGCGCGGATCGGTCCTTCGGTCTGCCAGACCACGTTGAACTGACCGTCGGCCTGGATCTCGCCGATCATCACCGGCTTGTGCAGGTGGTGGTTGGTCTTGTCCATGGTCAGGGTGTAGCCCGACGGTGCGGCGAAGGTCTGGCCGGCCAGGGCTTCACGGACCTTGTCGACATCGGTGGACTTGGCTTTCTCGGCGGCTTGCGCCCACATGTGGATGCCGACGTACGTGGCTTCCATCGGGTCGTTGGTGACGGCCTTGTCGGCGCCCGGCAGGTTGTGTTTCTTGGCGTAGGCCTTCCAGTCTGCGACGAACTTCTGGTTGACCGGGTTCTCCACCGATTCGAAGTAGTTCCACGCCGCGAGGTTGCCCACCAATGGCTTGGTGTCGATGCCGCGCAGTTCTTCCTCGCCTACCGAGAATGCGACGACGGGCACGTCGGTGGCCTTCAAGCCCTGGTTGGCCAGCTCCTTGTAGAACGGCACGTTGGAGTCGCCGTTGACCGTGGAAATGACGGCGGTCTTGCCGCCGGCCGAGAACTTCTTGATGTTGGCGACGATGGTCTGGTAATCGCTGTGGCCGAACGGCGTGTAGACCTCTTCGATGTCCTTGTCGGCCACGCCTTTGGCGTGCAGGAACGAGCGCAGGATTTTGTTGGTGGTGCGCGGGTAGACATAGTCGGTGCCCAGCAGGAAGTAGCGCTTGGCGCTGCCGCCTTCTTCGCTCATCAGGTATTCCACGGCGGGGATCGCCTGTTGGTTCGGCGCGGCACCGGTGTAGAACACGTTCGGCGACATCTCCTCGCCTTCGTATTGCACCGGATAGAACAGCAGGCCATTGAGCTCTTCGAACACTGGCAATACCGACTTACGCGACACCGAGGTCCAGCAACCGAATACCACGGCCACCTTGTCCTGGGTCAGCAGTTGCCGGCCCTTTTCGGCGAATAGTGGCCAGTTCGACGCTGGGTCGACGACCACCGGCTCCAGCAGCTTGCCATTGACGCCGCCCTTGGCGTTGATTTCGTCGATGGTCATCAACGCCATGTCTTTGAGCGAGGTTTCAGAGATCGCCATGGTCCCGGACAGGGAATGCAGGATGCCAACCTTGATGGTCTCGGCGGCCTGGACTGTCCAGGTCATGCCCATCGCGGCAATGCTTGCCGAAAGTGTGAAAGCCTTGATCAAGCTGCGACGCTTCATTGTGCGATCTCCATGAACGTGTTGGGGTTTCTGGTTGGCATTGGTGGAAGGCTGAAGAGTCTTTAGCAAGGGCTGTGCCTAAGCGCGTAGGCCTGCGGTTTGGTGCCGCCGCCGAGGAGGACTGATGCGCGGGTGCACCAGGGACGGGCGTGCAACGCTATGTGGGGCATGGCGGTGCGCTGAAGTGGTGCCTGTGGTCCCTACATATGTACCGCACAGTCACGCTGTCGCTGGATAACCTGATGGCTCACTACAGGTCGTACACAGATTGGAGCTATTTCATGGACGAGAGAGAAGGCCCGAGTAATGCATCCCGGCATTCCAGCGCTGCAATTGTGCGCATGAGCCGAGAGTTTCTCTCGGCGGATGACGCAGCGCGGCATGCTCATGAACAGGTCGGTAAGCGACGTGACCACGAGTTTGTTGCAATGATCTTCGAGCGCAGCAACCAGCGGTTCGTCGTGACTGAACCGGTCGACGCCGGAACCGATGCGCTCGAAGCGCCCCCGCTGTTCCCGGTGGACGCCCAAGGCCGGCCAATCTATCCGGCGAACCACCTGCTACACAGCGTGTTTTATTCGCACCGGGCGCTCTCGACGCTGGATGCCGATCAGGTGCAGGGTTTGCAATGGTCGCGCGCAGACGCCAGCGTGAGCTTGCAGATGTTCAAGGTTCACGAGTTGTTCCATGTGGTCACGCAAGGTGTTCCGGCCTATCTGTCAGGTGCCGACGACAGTCTGTTGTGGTTCGAGCCCGATACCAGCGGCTGGCAGCAGTTGCTGGTGCGCTTGGGCACCGTGAGCAACCCGGGGCCACTGGCGCGGGGGCTAGAGGATGGCAGCGTCGTTCCTGTGGAGTTTGTAAAAGCGGTGGCGGGCGCAGGAACGTTGCGGGTCGTTGTCGACAGTCTGCTCTGGGGCTATCGGGGGCAAGTGGCCCAGGACTGGACGGCCTACCCGCCACAGACTCCGCGACCGGTACCGAAGCAGGTCGCCTATGGCGCGGTTTTTTCGTCCGCAGACGAAGCGGCGCAGGATCGTTTCTCCCGCGGGGCAGGGGCCGACGACAAGGAGCAGACCTGGTTCGGCTTTATCCTCAAGCGACAGGGCAGGGAGGAGTACATCGCCACGGAGTTGGTTGCGGTCGATGGTGTTCGAGACAAACTGTTTTCACGCGCTAGCCTGTTCCGCCGCTCCCGTCCGGGAGCCGGCATTGATTTTGTGTACCCGGAATCCTTCCAGCGCCATTCGTATTTTTATTCGCGCCAGCGGGTTACGCAGACTCCGCGTCCCAGCCGACTCTGGTTGGCCCAGCACTTCATTGTGCCCAGGGACCTGTATGTCGTAGTGGACGACTCCAAGAGGCCGTCGATCCTCGAAGGGCCTGAGTCGATTCCCACCTATATCGCGACACAGGATGGCGCACTGTTGAGGTATGTCGCGCGCAAGAGCACCAAGTTGTTTGATAACAACACCCCGAACATGGGGTTGGATGATGTCCAGAGCAGCCTGGTCAAAGGCACTCTGACCCAGACCGGTTTTGTCAGGTTAGTGGCCAACAGTGGCGAGTTGCGAGTCCTGCACACCAATATGTGCTGGGACAGGGAAGGGCTGGTCAATGCGCAATGGACGCCGGCGCAGAACCTCGAACGGCGTCTTTTGGGGCCTGTTTTCCCGACCCTGGATGATGCGGCGCTGCATGCTCGCGCGCAGGTCCCCGTGACGACCGATAGGGTCTATGGAGGCCTGATCCTGAAGCGTGCCGATGGCTTGTTTGTTGGCACCTTGCCGGTGATCACGCCTGAGGAAGACTTCGATGTGAAATGGATCTTCCCGGATGAAAGTGTCAGTGCCGGACTCTTCCCTGCCGGATGCACAATTGTGGCTCGCTATCGCGCGCGCCATGCCCGGGAGGTTCCGGTGCTCTTGTCTGCGTCGGAAAAACAACTGTACCTCAACATGTTGTCCGTGAAGGCAGTCCATACCGCGTTCGAGCGCGGGACGCGAACGATGGAGGAGTACCTGTTCGGGCCTGACGGCTCGGTGATTCGCTATCGCAGTGGTGCATGGAATAAGGTTCGAGCCAACCTTGCCCATGCCTTGACCGATTTCGGCAGTCTGCCCCATGACCTGGATGCAGCCTGGGTAAAAAAGCGTATCCATGAGGGGGATTTGAAACCGTCGGCGTGGGTCGATTCGCTGGCGAAGAACGGTTATCTGTACGTGGTGGCAGGCAGCTCTGTTTGGGGCGCGCCGCGTTTAGTCACCGATTTCAGCCTGGTGCGCCAGGCGAGCGGCGACACTGTGCCCAAGCTGCCACGCAGTGAGCCGCACTACAGTCCCGTATTTGCTGACGGCGTTGCGGTGGCACGTCATGTTCATGAACACACCGCAGAGCGTGGGGCGCTGAGTTTTGGTTACATTCTGCGGGATCGTTGGCATGACAGGTTCATTGCCACTCTTGCGATCCAGGTACCTGGCTCGACTCTGGCCTATGACCAGGTATTCCCCGACGGGCTCCTGCCCCAGGGCTACGTCGTCGACAGTCTGTACCTGTGCGCCGCCCAAGCACCCGATAAGCTGTCGGATAACGACTACCGGCATTTTTTTTCACCGATGGACATGCACCTGGCACTTGCGCATGTTCAAACGGAGCGGGGCAACTTACCCCTCTACTTATCGTGCAGTGACGGGGCGTTGTTGCGATTTGAGAGGGATTACTATGATCCGTTCGATCCACCGGACGAAGCCGCTCAGTTAGCGCTTAAGCGCAATCCGTTCGCGAGCCTTGTGCAGGCGAGTGCAGACTGGCGCGATGTACTCGACGGCACCTTCAGTCTGCCGACCTACATACGAAACATGAGAAAGGCTGGGCGTTTGCAAGTCATGGTGCCAAGTGCTGTCTGGGGGATCGGATTCCTGGCACGGGATTGGCAGCCGCGCAAAGCGGGCATGAGTGAGCAGGATCTCTGGTCGTGGATGCCGAAATTGGCAATGGGACCGATTTTCCAGCATCCCGACGATGCGGCCCGCTACATCCAGCACCAGGCGGGAAGTGCTTATGAGCAGGCAACTTCTTACGAAAGCGCAATATTGCGTCAAAAGGACAAGCATTGCTTTTGTGCACTGGAGCCCCTGGCGCGCAGTGACGACTCCAACCATCTGCTTGATCGCATTTTCCGGACGCCGAGTGACCCCACTACGACCCAGAGGAATCAACCGCCGATTTTTCCTGCGGGCTATGAAGTGTTTGCCAGCCACCAACTTTATCTATCAGGTACCAGCACGCTGGCAACCGATGCTGAACAGGTCTATGCAAACTTTGCCTCGCCCTGGTTGGTGTATCTGCACACCCATGCCCTGAAGGACAAAGGATTCAAGATCATTTCGTATTACTACTCAACACCCCATGGCGCGTTGCTGAAGTATGTGCCGCAGTACACCCAGGCAGAAACGGCCTTGCTGCGGACCAAACAAGCCGAGCGGGTTGGCGACCAGTGGGTCACTCGATTGTCGACAGCAGACTTCATTTCGCAATTGGCCGACATCGGTGAATTGCGGGTACTTACAGCCGCGCACTACTGGAATCAGTCTGGGCGTCTGGGCAGTAACTGGAAGACTGATCGGCTACAGGCGCCGCTGGCGCCAGTCAGTTTTCACCGTGATGAACTGTAGCGTCTGGGCACCTGTGTACGATCAAAGGCGTTTTTTGGAACGCCTTTGATCGTGAGGTAAACCGGCGAGAACTATTGGCGCGTGCAGGTTTCCATGCCGTGACCACCGCCTTCATACTCGGGACCGTAATAATATTTACTGAAAGATACACGGCCATCGGCGGCCGTTTTAACCTGCGCGATTCCCACGCCGTAATCTTTCAGGGCAGGGTCGGTGTGGGCAAAGTAGATCGCCAGCGACTTTTTGTGCGCGGCGGCGAAGCCGTTATAGAGGGAGTTGTCGGCCAGGGTCAGGGTGAAACTGTAGGCACCATACGGACCGGTACTTTGCTCGGGGTTGAGCTGCATGTCGACGGTGCCTTTGTACTCTCCGATATGACTGTCCATGCCAGTACATTGGTAATGCCCTGAATAGTTAGTGCCGGTAAATGGTGGCTGGGCTGCCATTGCCGGCAGTGAAATGAAGGCGAGTGAGGCTAGGATCTTCTTTATCAAGTTGACCTCTTTCAATTCTTTGTAGGAATTGTACGGATTGAAAAGTAGGAAGTTTCCCGCAACTAATGTTGTCTGGTTAGTGGGTGCTTAAGTTGTGGGAGCGGGAGTATGCCGAGGATTAGGCAGCGGCTCAAAACCAACCCAAGACAAGACTTTTCAAGTTGTTCAACGATATTTCAAGCGCCCTTGAAATACCGTTGCTCCGTCCCTGGCGATGTTCAGGAAGAAGAAGAGGCCGCTGCAGTCTGCCGGCTCACGCGCGTCAGCAGGAAACGGTCCAGTACCCACATCACCACCAGCGAAGCGCCCACCAGCGGGAACAGCACGGCCAGCACCAGCATGATCAGCACCCCGGTTTTCCAGGTCGGTAGGCCATGGCGCAACGGAGGTACCCCGACCTTGCCCTGGGGCCGGCGCTTCCACCAGATCACCACGCCACTGACGGCGCTGAGCAGGATCATCAGGCAGATCAGCAGCACGATGAGCTGGTTGAGCACGCCGAACATCTTGCCTTCGTGCAGCATTACCCCCATTTCCGTGGCGCGGGCGACATTGCCATAGTGTTCCCAGCGCACATCGGCCAGGACCTTGCCGCTGTACTGGTCGACGTGCAGAGTGGCGTCGTTGCGCGGGTCGTCGGCGAACACGGCGATGGTGAACACACCGCTGGCGCTGGTAGGCAAGGTGATGCTGTAGCCCGGCTCGACCCGGCCTTGCTCGGCGATTTCCTGCACCGCCTGCAGGCTGATGCCCGGAGCTGCCGGCGCGCTGCTGGCGCCGTTGTGGGCCATGTGTTCGGCGTGGTCGCCGGACATCGGCATCGGCGTATTTTCCATGGCCCAGGGCACGGTCTGGCGGGCCGCGGTGTTGAGGCTGCGCGCTTGCTCGTCGGACTTTGGGACGTTGTCCCACATGGCGGCCGGGAACTGGTTCCAGAGTTCGGCGTAGGATTTGCCCCAGAAACCGGTCCAGGTCATACCGCTGAGCAGCATGACCAGCAGCAATGCCGCCCCCCAGAAGCCGGTGACGGCGTGCAGGTCACGCCACAGCACCCGACCACGACTGTTCAGGCGAGGCCAGAGAATGCCGGCGCCGCCCTTGCCACGAGGCCACCAGAGGTAGACCCCGGACACCACCAGCACGATGCCCCAGCCGGCCGCCATCTCGATCAGGCGATCGCCGAGGGTGCCGATCATCAGTTCGCCGTGAATCGCGCGGGCGATGGCTTGCAGGTTGTACTTGGCATCCTGCTCGCCGAGGATGTCGCCGTGGTAGGGGTCGACGAATACGTTGAGTTCGTTGCCCTGGTTGTTCAGCACAAACTGCGCGCTGCGCTCGGCATTGATCGCCGGCAGGTACTGGGTGACCTGGCCCTGTGGATACGCCGTTTGTACCCTGCGCAGCAGATCATCGGCACTGAGGGTGTGATGGCCGGCCGGGACATTCAGCAGGTTGCCGTACATCAGGGGATCGAGTTGTGGCTTGAACAGGTAGATGGTGCCGGTCAGCGCCAGCATCACCATGAAAGGGGCGACGAACAGCCCGGCATAAAAATGCCAGCGCCAGGCCAGGTTGTAGAAGGACACTTTGGGTTGGCTCATCAATAGCACTCCGCTCGGCTATGAATCTTTTATAGGTGTTGTGTGGCTGCTGGTTCTGCAGCAACTGGCGCGGGCAGCGCCAGTTGCTACAGGCATGGCGTCCTTGCGAAGCGTTTTAGAAACTCATGTCCACTTTGGTCCAGAACGTGCGCCCCGGTTCATTGATCGCTTGTGGATCACTGGCCGGGTAGCCGAACCCGGCGTTGCCGGCCAGGTTCAAATGCTCGGCGTAGTCCTTGCCGAACAGGTTGTCGATGCCGCTGCTGACCTTCCAGTGCTGGTCGATGCGGTAGGCGCCATTGAGGGAGAACACCGCGAAGCCGGGGCTCTTGTCGTAGTCCTTGCCCACCACGTTGCCCTTGTTCTGGTCGATGCGGTTTTGCGCGGCGACTACCCGCCACAAGGCACCGGCGCTCCAGTTGTCTTCGCTGTAGGTCAGGCCGAAACGCGCGTCCAGCGGCGGCATTTGCGGCAGGGCGGTGTCGTGGGTGGTGTCTTTGCCCCAGGCGTAGGCCAGGGTGGCGTCGGCTTTCCAGTGGGAGGTCAAGTTGTAGGCTGCACCCAGTTCACCGCCCATGATGCGGGCGTTGATGTTCTCGGCCCGCGAGCTGGTGCCCATGGGCGTGGGGGTGTAGTCGAACAAGATGTAGTCGTGCACTTCGCCGATGTAGGCCGAGGCCCAGGCTTCGAGGTCCTGGGTCTTGTATTGCAGGCCGACGTCGAGCTGGGTGGTTTTCTCCGGCTGGATCGAGTCGAAGGCGTTGAGCGACCCCACGGGACCGGACTTGGGCGAAAACAGCTCCCAGTAATCCGGGAAACGCTCAGCGTGGCCCAAGCCTGCGTACAGGGTGGTCGGGCTCTCCGCCAGGTCGTGCTCGTAGCGCACGAAGCCGCTGGGCAAGGTATCGGCGCGGGTGTCGTCGGCCGTCGGGTTGGGTTTGCTCATCATCCCGGAGCCGATGCTCTGGCGAAAATCCTTGGCCGAGGCACGGTCCAGGCGTGCGCCAGTGATCAGGCGGTTGCGGTCGGCGGCGTACCAGGTCAGTTCACCGAACAGGCCGTAATTGTGGAAGTCCGCATCCTTGTTGCGTGGCACGTCCTTGTAGGTGTCGATGCCCATGGCGCTGCGCTGGCGGTGTTCGTTGGTCTGTGCGTCGACACCGCTGACCAGTTGCAGGTCGGCCCAGCGCCAGGTGGCCTTGACCCGCGCACCGAGGGTCCGGCGGTCGACGTTGGAGGCCATGGGGCCGGCCATCATCCCGGTGCCGGAAGGCGTGCGCAGGGTGTAGTTGTCCATCACGTGGTCGGCGTAGTTGTAGTAGACCTGGGCCTCGAGTTTTTCCAGCACTTCGCTGAGGTCCGACTGCACGAAACGCAGGCCCAGGCTTTCGCGCTTGAACTGCGAGCCGTCCATGCCGCGTCCGGCATAACGCGCTTCACCGTCGCCCTTGCCAGCGGTCAACTCCAGCAAGGTGTCGGTGTTCGGGGTCCAGCCGACGGCGACGTCGCCGTTCCACTTGTCATAGCGCGACGGCACGCTGTCGTTGTTGCCGTCCTTATAGTCATCGGAGTGGGCAGTGTTGCCGATCACCCGCACGTAGCCCTGTGGGCCACCCGCAGCGGCATCCAGCACTTTGTCGAAGCGCCCGTTGGAGCCACCCAGCACGCTGGCATTCACCCGGCTGCCGAGTTCGCCGAAACTTTCCGGTTCGCGATCGAAGAGGATCGTGCCAGCCGAGGCGCCGGGGCCCCAGAGCACGGTTTGTGGGCCCTTGATCACCGTGAGCGTGTCGTAGGTTTCCGGGGAGATGTACGAGGTGGGTGCGTCCATGCGGCCAGGGCAGGCGCCCAGCAGCATGCTGCCGTTGGTGAGGATGTTCAGCCGCGAGCCGAACATGCCGCGCAGCACCGGGTCGCCATTGGTGCCTCCGTTGCGCACCAGGGCGAAGCCGGGAATGGTCTTCAAGTAATCGCCACCGTCGCTGGCCGGCACCGGTTGGCGCGGGTCCTTGGGGTTGGTGACGATGGTCAGGGGCGAGCTGGGGGCAATGCCCGTGATCACCGTGGGGCTCAGCTCTTCGGCGTGCTGGCTGTGATCAACGGCCGTCTCGGCGGCGCCGGCCAATGGCGTGAGCAGGGCGCCGCACAGCAGCGCGGTGGCCTGTTTGAGGCGAACGCGCAAGGTATTAGGGGCGAAAGTTGCCTGGGCAGCGCTCAGGCGTGGGGCAGCAGAAAACCTGGACATAACAATTCCATCAATCAGTCGTAAACACACGGCCAGCAGCCAGTGGCTGTCGAGTTCAACAGTTGGCCGTGTCAGTGGGGATGTGGGTGTTTACGCGTTGATGGGTGGGGCGCGGGTGCGGGCGCCGGGGAAGACGGTCAGCCGGGCATGACCCAGGCGAGGTGATGAGCTGATGAAACCTTGCGCCAGAGGCGGGTCGAAAGTCGCCAGGGCCAGGCTACCTGGCAGTGCCGGGCAATTGAAGAGCAGGTTGCAGTAGCCGCACTTTTCCCAGATTGCATGGTGATCGGCCTGGGGCGCGCAGTGTTCGGCAGGCGCTTGGGCCTCATGCTCGGCATGGGCTCCGGGCGCCATGTCCATGCTCATGTCCATCGACATGCTCATGGACATTGGGGCGCGTTGATCCATCGGCATCGACTGAGAAATCAGTGGGCCGATAAAGATCAACAGCATGGCAAACAGACTGACCCAGCTGCCACGCGCGACCGTCAAGCTGGTCTTGCGTGGAGCTGTGCGCCTGCGGCCGGGTGAGCGCTGCGCGTTCACGGGCGGTGGTGCTGCCGGTTACTGGGCGTGCTGGTGCGTGTCGGTGCCAGCGGGCGGTTGTTTCTGCACCGCGACGTCCACGGTGAGGTTGCCGGCCTTCTCGAAATGCAGGGTCAACGGGAAGCGCTTGCCGTCGCTCAGCAGGCTGCGGTCCTTAAGCTCCATGAGCATCACGTGGTAGGCCATTGGCGCGAACGTGATGGTGCCACCGGCGGGAATCTCGACGCTGGGCACCTGCTGCATTTTCATCAGGTCTTTTTGCATCAGGTGTTCGTGCAACTCGGCTTTGCCCGAGATGGGCGAATCCACACTGAGCAGTCGGTCAGCGGTTTTGCCATTGTTGTGAATGACAAAGTAGGCCGCCACGGTTGGGGCATTGGGCGGCAGCTCTTGTGACCAGGGGTGGGCGATGTCCAGCTCACCGGCCTTGTATTCATGGGCATTGGCAAAGCAGGCAGGCAACAGCAATGCGGCGAGCAGCAACGTGTGCTTCACCAGGGATGGTTTTGACATGGCAGTTCTCCGAAACGATTAAAACGCAGGGTAGTTGCGAATCGAATCAGACCAGGGGAGAGGCCCGGGGGTTGAGACTGGGCCATTGCTGGCGCGGTGTCGGCGAGTCGAGGGTCGGCGCCGGCAGGCTGCGATTGGCTTCGAACCGGGCGAAGTACAGCTGTGGCGTATGCCCGGGCAATGCCACCAGGGGCGCTGAACCCGAGCAGCACCAGCAGTGCTGCATGTTGGAGTGTTGTTCGCCGGGCGGGGTTTTCTGCTCAAGGTTACCCAGGGAGATGGCGACCATGCGGGTGCCACTGGACGAGCAGAAACTGCCCCACATCAACTGCTCGGTCGGCGACTGGCCGGACGCTTTGGCCATGGCGCTGGACATCGGCATGGCGAGCATGTTGAACAGCACTGCGAAGCAGGCGATCCAGGCAATTGCTAGCCGTTGTCGGGACATGGTCAGATCCGGTGAAGTGGGAGATCAGGCGGCGTATTTAGCCTGATCGGGGTGGATAAGTAAAAAGCTGTCGTGCGGTGTGGTGTCGCAGTGTCATCAGGCAGCTGTCGCGTGAAGCTTGAGGCCCAGGGCCTTCATCACCTTCATGATAGTCGCGAATTCCGGATTGCCAGTGCTGCCGAGTGCCTTGTACAGGCTTTCACGGCCCAACCCGGTGTCGCGGGCGATCTGCGTCATGCCTTTGGCGCGCGCAATGTCATTGAGCGCGCATCGGATCAACACACCGTCGCCTGCATCCTCTTCAAAGCAGGCGTCCAGGTAGGCCGCCATTTCCTCAGGTGTCTTGAGGTATTGGGCGACGTCGAAACGGCTAAATTGTTCAGCCATGGCTTACTCCTCGCTACCGATGTTTCGCGCCATCGACTGCGCGCGCTTGATGTCGCGTTTTTGCGTCGACTTGTCCCCTCCCGCCAACAACAGATAAACCACTCGATGTTTGCGGGTGAAGTACATTCGATAGCCAGGCCCGTAATGAACACGCATTTCATAAACAGCCTCACCCACAGGTTCACAATCACCGAAGTTGCCATGTTCCGCAGCTCGAAGCCTCGCCAACAGGCGAGCCTTGCCGATGGTGTCCTTGATTGAGCCAAGCCAGTCGGAAAATAGGTCTGACTGTTCGAAGTCGATCATGGCTGATCGTATTCCTTGGGATACAGGTTGGCAAGCAGCACTTTCTCCAGGGCGAACGGCGGGTACCGAGTAATCTTGGGTCGTGTGCTCGAAGTATTGAGGTGTTTACGAAGAGTTGACGCAATGTAGAGCAGGCGTGTCGGGTTACACCAGACAGCGCTTTCTGGTTGTCTTGCCTGTTTTTTCTTTCTTGCCGGTTGTAGTCAGGAACCGTCTGACAACGACAGTGCCTTCAATACCTGCTCCACAGTGACAAATTCCCGATCCGCCGCTGGCAACACTGGACGCTTGAGAATCAGCACCGGCACCCCACACTCGCGGGCTACTTCGAGTTTCGGTTCGGTGGCGCTGCTGCCGCTGTTCTTGCTGATCAGGACGTCGATCTGCCGACGCTGGAACAGCGCGCGTTCGTCTTCGAGGTGGAATGGGCCGCGGGCTCCGAGCACTTCGCAGCGCGGGTTGCCGGGGTAAACCTCGAGCGCGCGCAAGGTCCAGAACTGCCCGGCAGGGATTTCGTCCAGGTGTTGTAGCGGCTCGCGGCCCAAGGTGAACAGCGGGCGTTGGAACGGCTTGAGGGCTGCACTCAGTTCGGCCCAGTCGCTGACTTCGCGCCAGTCATCGCCGGCTTGCGCCTGCCACGCTGGCCGGCGCAGCGCCCAGCATGGGATAGCGCTGAGTCGCGCGGCAGTGACGGCGTTCTGGCTGATCTGTGCGGCGTAGGGGTGGGTGGCGTCGAGCAGCAGGTCGATGCCTTGTTCCTGGATGAAACGGGCCAGGCCTTCGGCGCCGCCATAACCGCCGACGCGCACTTGGCACGTCAGGTCGCTGGGTACCCGGCCGACACCGGCCAGGCTGTAGATGTGCTGCGCGCCAAGCGTGCGAGCGATCGCCAGGGCTTCGGTGATACCGCCGAGCAACAACAGCCGTTTCATGGCAAGACTCCCGCTTGACCGACAATGCCGCCCTGGCGGTCGATGGCAAATACTTCGACCTGGACCTGGGCCGGCACCACGCTGCGGGCGAACGCCAGGGCGTGCTGGCACACCGCGTCACCCAGGGCGATGCCGGCGGCGCTGGCCATCGCCAGGGCCTGCTGACTGGTGTTGGCTTGGCGAATCTGCTGCTGCAGTGCGGCGTCGGCGCCCACCGCAGCGGCCCATTCGGCCAGTTGCACAAGGTCGATGCTTGAATGTCGACTGTGCAGGTCCATGTGGCCGGCGGCGAGCTTGCTGATCTTGCCGAAGCCACCACACAGGCTGAGTTTATCCACAGGCACTTTGCGTAGGTGCTTGAGCACCGCACCGACAAAATCGCCCATTTCGATCAGGGCGATTTCCGGCAGGTTGTAGACCCGGCGCATGGTGTCTTCGCTGGCGTTGCCGGTGCAGGCGGCGATGTGCAGGTAGCCGTTGGTCTTGGCGACGTCGATGCCCTGGTGGATCGAGGCGATGTACGCCGCGCAGGAAAACGGCCGGACGATGCCGCTGGTGCCGAGAATCGACAGGCCACCGAGAATGCCCAGGCGCGGGTTCATGGTCTTCAGCGCCAGGGCTTCACCGTCCTGGACGTTGACCGTCACCGCAAAACCGCCGGCATAACCGAGCTCCAGGGCCAGGGCGCCGAGGTGGTCGCTGATCATCTTGCGCGGCACCGGATTGATCGCCGGCTCGCCGACGCCCAGCACCAGGCCTGGGCGGGTCACGGTGCCGACGCCAAGCCCGGCACTGAAGCGAATGCCGGGCTCGGCGGTCAGGCGCACCTGGCTGTAGAGCAAGGCACCGTGGGTCACGTCCGGGTCGTCGCCGGCATCCTTGATCGTGCCAGCCTCGGCGCCGTCAGCCAGGAGCCGGCAGAACTCCAGGCGCATCTGCACCTGCTTGCCCTTGGGCAGGACGATCTGCACCGCATCACTGCTACCGCCGCCCAGCAGCAAGCGCGCCGCCGCGAGGCTGGTGGCGGTGGCGCAACTGCCGGTGGTCAGGCCGCTGCGCAGGGGGGCGGGTTGTTCGCCGGTTTCGTCACGCATCGAGGGGTTTGACCAGATCCAGCAAGGTAATCGGCAGCGCCTGGCGCCAGGTGTCGAACTCGCCCAATGGCTGGGCCTGGGCGATGTGCAGCCGGGTCAGTTCGCCGCCGTGCCGCTCACGCCAGGCCAGCAAGGTCATTTCGCTTTGCAGGGTGACGGCGTTGGCAACCAGTCGGCCGCCGGGTTTGAGTTGCGCCCAGCACGTTTCGAGCACGCCGGCACGAGTCACGCCGCCGCCAATGAATATCGCGTCCGGGCGTTCGAGTCCGGCCAGCGCTTGTGGTGCGCTGCCGCGAATCAGCTGCAGGCCGGGGACGCCGAGGGTGTCGCGGTTGCGCTCGATCAGTAGCTGGCGGCCTGGGTCCGCCTCGATGGCAAAGGCGCGGCAACTGGGGTGGGCGCGCATCCATTCGATACCGATCGAGCCTGAGCCTGCGCCGACATCCCACAACAATTCGCCGGGTATCGGCGCCAGGTGGGCCAGGGTCACGGCCCGCACGTCGCGCTTGGTCAATTGGCCGTCGTGGGCGAAGGCCGAGTCCGGCAGGCCGGCAAGACGCGACAGGCGCGCAGCAGTCGGTTCGGCGATGCACTCGATGGCCAGCACATTGAGGTCGGCGACCGCGGGATCGTCCCATTCGCTGGCAAGGCCGTCGATCCGCCGCTCCTGCTCGCCGCCCAGGTGTTCCAGCACGCTGATCCGGCTCGGGCCGAAGCCCCGTTCACGCAGCAGCGCGGCCAATGCAGCCGGGCTGTGTCGGTCGTTGCTCAGCACCAACAGGCGTACCCCACTGAACAATTGGCCGTTGAGCGCGGCCAGTGGCCGGGCCACCAGCGACAGGCAGACCGCCTCTTGCAGTGGCCAGCCGAGACGGGCGGCTGCCAGGGAGCAGGATGACGGCGCGGGCAGGATCAGCATCTCTTCGCTGGGTACCTGACGCGCCAGGCTGGCGCCGACGCCGAAAAACATCGGGTCACCACTGGCCAACACACAGACCGGTGCGCCGCGTTGCGCCAGGAGCGGCTCGAGGAAGAACGGGCTTGGCCACAGTTGGCGCTCGCCACGGATGCACACCGGCAGCAGATCGAGCTGGCGCTGGCCGCCGATAATCCGTGCGGCCCCCAGCAATGCACGCCGGGCCTGCTTGCCCAGTCCCTTGAAGCCGTCTTCTCCGATGCCTACGACTGTCAGCCAGGGGGCCATCTATATTCCTCAAACATGAAGGTTCCGACGGGCAGGCTTTTCATGCCGTCGGACAAAGCAGGCATAATACCGCGCCTTCGCCCGCGAAGTGCTTCTACCTCTTGAGTCGGTCGCCCCCTTGAACGAACGTCCGTTGCATCCTGCCTTACGCCCCTCGGCCTGTCCGGGGTTGCTGCGTATCGTCCAGGCGCTGGATGGCGGGATCTGCCGGATCAAGTTGAGCGGCGGCTCGATCAGTGCCGCCCAGGCCCTCGCGGTAGCCACGGCTGCCGAGGAATTTGCCGGCGGGGTGATCGAGGCGACCAACCGCGCCAATTTGCAGATTCGCGGCATTACCGGCGAGCACTCGCGGCTGATCGAGCGCCTGCTGGTGGCCGGACTCGGTCCGCGCTTGGCGGCGGGTGACGATGTACGCAACCTGATGCTCAGTCCGGCCGCCGGCATCGACCGCGCCATGGTGCTGGATACCCGGGCGCTGGCGGCGCAGATCCTCGCGACCCTGGAGAGCAATTCGGGCCTGCATGACCTGTCCGCCAAGTTCGCCGTGCAGTTGGATGGCGGCGAGTCGCTGGCCATGCTCGAGCACCCCCATGACCTGTGGTTGAGTGCGTTCGAGCGCAAGGGTGAGACCTGGTTGGCCTTTGGCCTGGCCGGATGCCCGACGGACACCGCCGCGGGTGCCGTGCGGCTCGACGACGGTCACTGCCTGGTGGTGGCGGTGCTGGAGCTGTTTCTCGCACTGGCGCGGCCGGAGCAGACTCGCATGCGCCACTTGCTGGCCGAGCGTTCCTTGGACTCGCTGCTGGTGCTGCTCGGTGAACGGCTGCCGCTGCAGCGACTCGATACCTGGCAGCGCACGCCGGCACCGTCGGGGCGGCACCTGGGTACTTATCCACAGCGTCAGCCGGGCCTGGTCCATGTAGGGGCCGTGCCGCCGTTGGGACGGCTGACCTCGGAAATGCTCCAAGGCGCGGCGCTACTGTGTGAGCAATACGGTGATGCCAGTCTGCGCCTGACACCCTGGCAGAGTCTGTTGCTGCCCAGCATCCGCGAGCAGGACGCGCCCGCCCTCAGCCAACAGTTGCAAGCGCTGGGGTTCCTGTTGAGCGCCGATCAGGCCTTGGCCCATGTGCTGGCCTGCACCGGTTCCACCGGTTGTGCCAAGGGCCTGGCCGACACCAAGCGCGACGGCCAGCGCCTGGCCGCGCTGCGCCAATCAGCTGGCGCGCCAGTGCAGGTGCACTTATCCGGTTGCCCGCGTTCCTGCGCCGCCGCCCATACGGCGCCCGTGACCTTGCTGGCGGTCAGTCCCGGTCACTACGACCTCTATTTTCGCGATGCAGGGCAGGCCGGTTTCGGCGCCCTGCAAGCACGTAACCTCACTATTGAAGCGGCGGGTGCACTGCTTGATGCCCGCCCACGGAGCCCCCTTGATGCTTGATTACATCCGCGACGGTCAGGAGATCTATCGCAACTCCTTCGCGATCATTCGCGCCGAGGCGAACCTGGACCGTATTCCGGCCGATCTGGAAAAACTCGCGGTGCGGGTGATCCACGCCTGCGGCATGGTCGAGGCCATCGATGGCCTGCAGTTTTCCGCCGGGGCGGGCAAGGCCGGGCGTGATGCGCTGGCGGCCGGTGCACCGATTCTGTGTGACGCGCGGATGGTCTCCGAGGGCGTGACCCGGGCCCGCTTGCCAGCCAACAACCCAGTGATCTGTACCCTGCGCGACGACAGCGTGGCCGAGTTGGCGCGCGAACTGGGCAACACCCGTTCCGCTGCGGCGCTGGAGTTGTGGCGTCCGCACCTGGAAGGCAGCGTGGTGGTGATCGGCAACGCCCCGACCGCGTTGTTCTACCTGCTGGAAATGCTCGACGCCGGCGCACCCAAGCCGGCGCTGATTCTCGGCTTCCCGGTGGGGTTTGTCGGCGCCGCCGAATCCAAGGCCATGCTCGCGGCGGACAGCCGTGGCGTGCCCTTCGTGATCATGCAAGGCCGGCTGGGCGGTAGCGCCATGGCCGCCGCTGCGGTCAATGCCCTCGCCACGGAGATTGAATGATGCAGCAACCTGGACGCTTGATCGGCCTGGGCGTGGGCCCCGGTGACCCGGAACTGATTACCGTCAAGGCCCTGCGCCTGCTGCGCGAGTCGCCCGTGGTGGCGTACTTCGTGGCCAAGGGCAAGAAAGGCAATGCCTTCGGCATCATCGAAGCCCACCTGCAAGAGGCGCAGAACCTGTTGCCGCTGGTGTACCCGGTGACCACCGAAGCGTTGCCAGCGCCGCTGTCCTACGAAGAAATTATCAGTGATTTCTACGACGGCGCTGCCCAAGCGGTGGCCGCGCACCTGGACGCCGGCCGCGACGTGGCGGTGATCTGCGAAGGCGATCCGTTCTTCTACGGCTCTTACATGTACCTGCACGACCGTCTGGCCACGCGCTATGAAGCCGAAGTGGTGCCAGGTGTGTGCTCGATGCTCGGTGGCGCTTCGGTGCTTGGTGCGCCGTTGGTGTATCGCAACCAGAGCCTGTCGGTGCTGTCCGGCGTGCTGCCCCACGAAGACCTCAAGCGCCGCCTGGCCGATGCGGACGCGGCGGTGATCATGAAGCTTGGCCGTAACTTCCCGAAAGTGCGCCAAGTGCTCGAGGAGCTGGGACTGGCCGAGCGAGCGCTGTATGTCGAGCGGGCGACCATGGCCAATCAGAAGATTGTGCCGCTGGATCAGGTCGAGCCGATGTCCTCGCCGTACTTCTCGCTGATTATCGTTCCTGGCGAAAGGTGGCAAGGCTGATGACCCATTCCACGCCAGCCATTGTCATTCTCGGCCAGGGTAGCCTGGCCACTGCGCGTCGCCTGCAGCAGGTGTATCCCGCCGCCTTGATCCACGGTCTCGGTGGGCGGGTAGAAGGCGCAGACCGGGTGTATCGGGAGTTCGGCGCGACCCTGCGCGAACTCTATCAACAGGGCACGCCGATCATTGCCCTGTGTGCGGCCGGTATCGTGATCCGCACCCTGGCACCGTTGCTGCTGGAGAAAGGTGTCGAGCCGCCGGTGCTGGCGGTGGCGGAAGACGGCAGCGCAGTAGTGCCGCTGCTGGGTGGTCTCGGCGGGGTGAATGGCATGGCCCGGGAGATTGCCGCGGCATTCGAGGTGGCGCCAGCGATCACCACCAGCGGTGAGCTGCGCTTCGGCACTTGCTTGCTCAATCCACCCAGCGGATATGCGTTGGGTGATCTGGAGGCGGGTAAACGTTTTGTCTCCGATCTGCTGGCCGGTCACTCCGTGCGCGTCGAAGGTGCCGCGCCCTGGCTGGCGCAAGCCCAACTGCCGGAGGATCCGCAGGCCCAGCATTCGATCCACGTCGGCAGTGCCGAGCGTGTGGCGACGGTCAACGAGTTGTTGATCTATCCGCGCAGCGTCGCGGTGATTGTGGCGAGCGCCGCAGAGGAACTGCCAGAGCGGATTCGCGCGGCCTTGCAGGAGGCGCAACTCGCGCTGCCGGCCCTGGCCTGCCTAGTGGCGCCGCAGGCACAGATGGCCTGCCCGGTGTTGCGTGAAGCCGCGCTGGCGTTGGCCGTACCGCTGCGTTTTGTCGCCTCGGCGATCGACCTTGAAACCCTGGCGCGCAGCGCCGTGCCAGAGGGGCGTCTGATCGCCAGCGCCCAGGAGCTGATGATTGCCGTGGCCGAACAGCCGCTGCAGGTGAATCTTATCGGCCGTCCCCGTGGGCGTCTGGCGGTGATTGGCCTCGGCCCGGGCGCCGCCGAACTGATGGTGCCAGCGGTGAAAGCCGAACTGGCGCGAGCCACCGATGTGCTCGGTTATGAAACCTACGTACGCATGGCCGGACCGTTTCGTCAGGACCAGGTGCAGCACTGCACCGATAACCGCGAAGAGATGCAACGGGCCCGGCACGCCTTTGAACTGGCCGCCCAGGGGCGTTCGGTGATCGTGGTGTCGTCCGGTGATCCGGGAGTGTTCGCCATGGCGGCGGCGGTGCTTGAGGCGTTGCACGAGTCGGATGACCCGGCGTGGCATAACGTCGACCTGCAGATCCTGCCCGGGGTCTCTGCTTCGCTGGCCACCGCCGCCCAGGCCGGAGCACCGCTGGGGCATGACTTCTGCGTGATGTCGCTGTCCGACAACCTGAAACCCTGGTCGATCATCGAGAAGCGCCTGGACCTGGCAGCCGAGGCCGATCTGGCGCTGGCGTTCTACAACCCGATTTCCCGCTCGCGCCCCTGGCAGTTGGGGCGCGCGCTGGAGATTGTCGCCCAGCATCGCGCACCTGCAACGCCGGTAGTCCTGGGCCGGGATATCGGCCGCCCCGGCCAGACCCTGCGCATCACCACCCTCGGTGCGCTGACCCCTGATCAAGTCGACATGCGCACTATGGTGCTGGTCGGTTCTTCCACGACCTGCACTTTTCCACGTAGCGACGGCGGTGAGTGGGTCTATACGCCACGTTGGTATGGTGAAAAGCCTGGCACTTGAATAATAACGCCCCTTCTTAGGGGCGTTATTGTTTTACCCCTGTTAACGGATTTGTGAAGTTTGTATTGGGGGCAGATAACCGTGGCCGTATAACGCTGAATAAATCGCAGCTTGAAGTCATTCTCTCGGTCTGCTGTTTCGCGGTGCCGAAGCGCTCGATGCGGCGTCAAGGCATGGACTGGAACTGGCCATGGAGTTTTCTGGCGAGCGTGTCTCGCTGTCACCGGCAGAGCTGATGGCGGGGCTTGAGCCGGGCCTCAGGGCACCAGGTAACCCTTGACCCCGGTAAAGATGATCTGCGCCGCCAGTGCACAGACAAACAGCCCCATCAGGCGGCTGACGATCTGCAAACCCTGGTCACCGAGAATCCGCTCGATGCGATTGGAAAGGTACAGCACCACGCCCACAGTGAGACTGGCCAGGGCAATACTCATGATCGCGGTGAGTTTATCGTCCCAGTGCGGTTGGCCGACGCCCATCACCAGCAAGGCACCGATGGTGCCGGGACCGACGGTCAGCGGGATGGTCAGCGGGACGATGGTCACATCCTGCTGCACGTTGTCGGTCTGCACCGCGGATTTGCCTTGGGCCATGCCCAATGCCGAGATGAACAGTACGCTGCCGGCGCCGATGCGAAAGGCGTCTACGGTGATGCCGAACACGTTGAAAATCACCCGGCCGAACAGGTACAGCAAAATGCTGGAAATCAGGGTCGCGAGGGCGACTTTCCACGCCAGGCGCCGACGCTCCTTGTTGGAATAGCCGCGGGTCAGGCTGATGAAGCACGACAGCACGAAGAACGGGCTATAGAGCACCAACATTTTCAGGTAAACGCTGAATAGCACGTGGAGCATGGTTTTGGCTCGCGGCGGGAGAGTGTTGGGGGAGTCTATCAGTCGGTCTATGGGTTGTGGGAGATGGCCGGTAGATCAATGATTATTTTGTCGGTGCGTAGTTAGTTGTTTTGTTTAGGTAGTTCGATGCTTGGGTGACAGTTGTTATTGGAAAGTTACAGGTTGCAGTTTGTGATTTTCCTTGTTCCTGTTTATGGTCGCTTTGCAGTCTCATGAAGAGGCTGGAATTATAATCAAGGAGCTGGTCATGAATGTTGTTGATGGTGTGTATGGAATGACTGCCGTCGGATGTGTTGAACGTATCAGGAATTATGAGATAGCGGACTCCTCGACTCTACGCTCCCGCAGTTTTGCTTTGCCGGAAGTTGAGGCGCCGGAAAAAGCTGCTGTTGTCGGGGAGGGTGTTTTGTCTTTTACCGGTAATCTCGCTGGGCAAAATATCGACGATGTCATGCACGCGTTTCTTTTTGCAACGCTGGCGTCGAACAAAGAATTTCCGCGCGAGGAGCAGGGTAAGGAGTGGTACTACCATTTTGTCCAGGTCATGACCGATGCCGGTTGGCTGCCCACCCAGAAGTTTTATAACGACATCAATATCGGGGGTAACTCGGTGCGCATGGATGAATTGGTCCTGGAGATCCTTGGGGCTGTCGTGGCCGGGATTGCCTTGCCGGGTTCTACCTCCGCACTGATGCTGAAAGTGGCAAGTTCCGCCATCAACGCACTGAAAAAGCGCGAAACCGCGCTGACCCTGTATGAGCGCAACATGCTTGAAAATGGCGTAGGCGGTACCGCGGCCGGAACCTGTACGGAAATCAATGGTGAAGTGACACTGGCCTTGGGGACCGTGCGGTTTATTCGCAAGAATACTTCGACCCAGGTTCTGTTTTCCGACTGGGATTCTCGCGATGTGAAGCTGTATCGCGGTGAGTCGGTATTCAGGAAAGTACCGGCTATTGTCGAGGTGACCCGCGAGGTCATTCTAGAGAAGTTAGGTATCAACGCAAAAACCAAGATCTCCAACTACCAAATTTAACGGAATAAAAATAAAAGGGGAGCCATGCAGTGGCTGCCCTTTTAGTTTTGGGGGTTTGCTATGGAACAGCATTACATGGTGTATGCAGTAAGGGATGCGGTTGTTGCATTGCCCGGAGCCAATGGCCTGGCCACGTGTTCTGATGTCGTCAAATCGTGCCTGTTGGCCCAACTGGTGGCTAATAAAAAAATGCAGATGAAGGCGGCTGTCGATTGGTACGACGCCTATCTGCAGGTGGTCGATGATTTTTGGATACGCTCGCTCAAGGCGCAGCAGCATTTTTCCCTGGGACCCCAGAGTGGCAGTTCCCCCTTGGAGTGGGCAGCCGGGATGATGACCAATTGCAAAGATCGTTCGGGGCAGGCTTTTGCCGCTTTCCTGCCCCATATAGCGCACTTGAACAGCTCCGTTGCAGCCATTGGCGAGCTGCCTGGAAACGCCAGTCCAGCCCTGCAGGACGTGCGTCTGTTGGCGATCCTGGCGCTGACGCCAACCTCGATCATCAGCCTGTATATCGTCTTCCAGACTCGCCAGGTGCTGAGCGCAAACCCCTGGTCGCAGGCATTTTGCGTTGAGGAGGTGGTGGGCCCTGTATGCATTCGCCAGGCGCGGGCGAATCTTTCCGAACTCCTTTATGCACGGGCTCGTGAGGCGGTTGACCTGAAACTCAGGGATAAACTGAGCGACAACCTTGCGAAGCTGGGTGAAATCACGGATGTCACCTGTAAACCCTTCACGGTGGAGGGCCGCTCATGATCGATACCACTGCACAGGCCGCCGTGGTGGGTGGCAGCCTGATCGCCTTTGCCGGTGATCTACCGGAGTCCCATCGGGAAGACATTTACCTCAGTACCCTGTACGCGCAAAGGGCGACCCGCGCGGCAGTTGCCGATGGCCTGGAAGGCGACTGGTTTGAGTATTACCGCAACACGCTCAAGTTCATCGGCTGGGATGTGCCACGGCCGGAGGGGTTGCTGCTCACGTCCACCGACTCGATGGGCCATCAGGTCATTCAGCAGATTTCCAGGCGCCTGGGTGAGGCTTTTTCCAGTCCTATCAGTCGTGCAATGGCAGCCCTGGAGCAGAACCAGGCGGCGCTCGATTTGTTCGAGTCCAGCAGCCTGACACAGCAGGCCGGGGTCTTTCAGATGATTCCCTGCATCGCCAACGGCCCGAACAAGATCGACCTGGGTCTCTACCACCGACAGTTCAGGCTGTATCGAAGCGCTCCGCAGTTTCTATTCGCGCAAGAACAGGTGCGAGAGAGCAGGGAGCAGATGGCGTTGCTGACCTTCAATACGCTTTACTACGCGCAGTTTCGCGAGAAAGTTAAAAAAGCGATCCTGGAGCAATCACTCACGTCCATCCGCGGGCTGTCGATTTGACTGGGACGCAGCGAGGGGATTGATCAGACGGGCGATGTGTTGCGATTGTGCTGATCGCGCTGGACCACCCAGTACTCGACCAGCTCACGCAGTTGCGACAGCTCCACCGGCTTGGCCATGTGCCCGTCCATGCCGGCCTGGCGTGCGCGGTCCTTGTGTTCGGCGAGGATGTGCGCGGTCAGTGCTACCACCGGGGTACGAGTGCGCTGGTTGCCGACTTCCCAGGCGCGTAATTGCTGGGTGGCGGAAAACCCGTCGAGGATCGGCATTTCGCAATCCATCAACACCAGGTCATAACGCTGGGCCTTCATCGCCTTCAAGGCTTCTTCGCCGTTGCTGGCGGTGTCCGGTTGCAGGTTGAGTTTGCCCAGCATGCCGCGAATCACTTTGGTCGAGATGCTGTTGTCTTCGGCGACCAGGATGCGGAAGTCGCTGGGCACACTGACCTCCAGGGGTTGGTTGCCGGGCAGGGACGGGGAGACGGCCTGGCCTTTGTTGCGTTGGGTCAACTCGTCGGCCAGGGTGGTCTTGAGCGTATAACCGGCCACGGGTTTGGCCAGAATGCGTTTGATCCCGGCATTACGCGCGATGATCTTGCTCGGGGCGTTGCTGATACCGGTGAGCATGATCAGCAGGATGTCGTGATTCAGGCTCGGGTCTTCCTTGATCTTGGCGGCCAGTTGCATGCCGGTCATGCCGGGCATGTTCTGGTCCAGCAGGACCACGTCGAAATAATCGCGCAGGTGCGCCTTGGTACGCAGCAAGGCCAGGGCTTCCTTGCCGGAAGGCACGGCGCTGACATTCAGGCCCCAGGCCGTGCATTGCTGCACCAGGACCTTGCGGCAGGTGTCGTTGTCGTCCACCACCAGCACCCGTGCGCCTTGCAGCGGGCTGTCGAGGTCGGATGTCGGGTGTTCGAGACGGTCCGGGTCCAGGGGCAAGGTCAGCCACAGTGTATTGCCCTGATTGCTGCCGCACTTGATGCCGAACTCGCCGTGCATCAACAGGATCAACTGGCGGGCAATCACCAGGCCCAGGTTGCCGCCCAGGGGTGTCGCGGAGAGGAAGTTCTTGCTGTGCAGTTCTGCGTGCATCAAGGCTTCACGTTCTTGCGCCTCCATGGGCAGCCCGCTGTCCTGCACGGCGATGCGCAGGCGCGGTTTGCTGCTGCGCTCATCGAGGGCGACAACAATCAGGATCTCGCCTTCCTCGGTTTTTTTCAGTGCGTTTTCCAGCAGGCTCAGCAGGGTCTGGCGCAGGCGTGTCGGGTCGCCGCTGATCACGCGTGGCACCTGGGGCTGGATGAAGCTGATGAGCTCGACGTTCTGCTGCTCGGCCTTGGCGCGGAAGATGCTCAGGCAGTCGTCGACCAGGGCGTTGAGGTCGAACTGCACGTCATCCAGCTCGATTTGCCCGGACTCCAGCTTGGAGATGTCGAGGATCTCGTTGATCAGCGTCAGCAGTTCGTTGCCGGCGCTGTGGATGGTCTGCACGTAGTCGCGCTGCTTGACTGACAGTGGCGTGCCCAGCAGTAGTTCGGTCATGCCCAGTACGCCATTCATCGGGGTGCGAATTTCATGGCTGATCTTCGCCAGGAACTCGGCCTTGGCGTTGATTTCGGCATTGCTGGCGGCCAGGTCGCGGCTGATGCTGAAGCGGTTCTCGATGATGCTGCGCTGGCGCTCGGTCAGCGAAATCCCCATCAGCAGGCCGCTCAGTCCGATAAAGGCCAACAAGGCGGTGATCAGGCTTTGCGGGGCGACCACTGTCAGGCCCAGCAGCGCCGGCAAGATGATCAGCGTGCCGAGGTTGAACACCACCATCGCGATGACGAAGAAGCGGGCCGGTCGGTAGCCCTGCTGCCAGTGGTAGGCGCTGACCAGGAGCATGCTCAGGCCGGCCAGCGCGACCAGTGCATAGGTCATCAGGTTCAGCGGCAAGGTCTCGACGAACAGCAACAACAGGCTGCACAGGACAATGAACAGGATATCGCCCATCAGCAGCTTGTTCAGCGGGTGCGGGCCCAGCGGGGTAAAGAACCGGTAGGTGAACATCAGCCCGCACGGCGCCGTCAGTAGCAGGGCCAGGTAGGCGTCGGGGGTTTGCAGGGCATGCCAGTCGGGTAGCCATGGGCCGGCCAGGTTCAACAGCAGCAGCATGCCCAGCATCAGCAGGCCTTCACACGCCGCGAGCCACAGGCAGGTTTGCGAGCGGGTGAAGGCATAGCGCGTGAGGTTGTGCAGGATCAGCATGGCGATGCAACCGAACAACAGGCCGTAGATCAGCGTCTGGGTCTGGTTGGCGGCGGACATGACCGCTGATTGCAGGGTGATGTAGGGCCGCAACTGGTGTTCGGACACCAAGCGTAGATATACGTCGAGTGGCTGCTGGACCTGCGGCAGTGGCACCATGAAGTCGGTGCTGGGCAGCGGGCGGGTACTCAGTGCCTGGTCGTTGCCACTGTGGGTCTGCTCGATCAGCGTGTCGCCGTCCAGCACATAGAGGTCCAGGTGCACCAGGTCGGGGGCGAAGATGCGCAGCAGTTGTTCGTGTTTGCCAGGATTGAGCCGAAAGCGCAGCCACAGCGCGCCATCAGGGTCGGCGGCGGTGATCTGGTCCAGTTCAATCGGGCTGAATTGATTGGTGTAGCGGGCCGAGCGGATGTCGGTCAGTTGCAGGCTGCCGTGTTCGTCGAGCAATACCGCCCAGCCACTGCCTTGCGTGGCCTGGGCCGGGAGCATGCAGAGCAGGGTCAGTAGGGTGACGGTCAAGCCAATGGCAATCCTGAGCCAGCGCACGGCGGAATCCCTTCTTAGGTTGATGCCAGATTACAACTATGCGCGGGCCTGGAACAGGGCGGCAAGGACCAGCGGCCCTTGCCTGGCCGAACGGCTGGCTTATTACTGGTTTTCGCCACGCTCGCGGGCAATGGCGCGGTAGCCAATGTCCTTGCGATAGAAGCAGCCGGTCCAATTGATCTTGGCGGCCAGTTGGTAGGCTTGCTGCTGGGCGGCATCGACGCTGGTGCCCATCGCCGTGGCGCAGAGCACCCGGCCACCGGCAGTCACGACGTTACCGTCCTTGAGCGCAGTGCCGGCGTGGAAGACTTTGCCTTCCAGTGCGGCGGCTGCATCCAGGCCCTGGATCACATCACCCTTGGCGTAGTCAGCCGGATAGCCACCCGCAGCCAGGACGATGCCGACGCTTGGGCGTGGATCCCACTGGGCTTCGACCTTGTCCAGCGCTTGGGCCAGTGCCGCTTCGACCAGCAGCACCAGGCTCGACTGCAGGCGCAGCATCACCGGTTGGGTCTCAGGGTCGCCGAAACGGCAGTTGAATTCGATGACCTTCGGATTGCCGGCCTTGTCGATCATCAGGCCTGCATACAGGAAGCCGGTGTAGACGTTGCCTTCGGCCGCCATGCCCTTCACGGTTGGCCAGATCACCAGGTCCATGACCCGCTGATGCACTTCGCTGGTGACCACTGGTGCCGGGGAGTAGGCCCCCATGCCGCCAGTGTTCGGACCGGTGTCGCCATCGCCCACACGCTTGTGGTCCTGGCTGGTGGCCATCGGCAGGACGTTCTTGCCGTCGACCATGACGATGAAGCTGGCTTCTTCGCCGTCGAGGAACTCTTCGATCACCACGCGCGAACCGGCGTCACCGAAGGCATTGCCGGCGAGCATGTCGCGCACCGCGTCTTCGGCTTCCTGCAGGGTCATGGCGACGATCACGCCTTTACCGGCAGCCAGGCCGTCGGCCTTGATCACGATCGGCGCACCTTTTTCACGCAAGTAAGCCAGGGCTGGCTCGATCTCGGTGAAGTTCTGGTAATCGGCAGTCGGGATCTTGTGGCGCGCCAGGAAGTCCTTGGTGAAGGCCTTGGAGCCTTCCAGCTGGGCCGCGCCGGCGGTTGGGCCGAAGCAATCCAGGCCACGGGAGCGGAACAGGTCAACCACGCCAGCCACCAGCGGGACTTCCGGGCCGACGATGGTCAGGGCGACGTTCTGCTCGGCAAAGTCTGCCAGTTGTTCCAGGGCCAGGACGTCGATCGCGACGTTTTCGCACTTGGCTTCAATGGCGGTACCGGCGTTGCCGGGTGCCACGAAAACCTTCTGCACACGCGGATCCTGAGCCACTTTCCAGGCCAGGGCGTGTTCACGGCCACCGCTGCCAATGATCAAAACATTCATTTCAAAAACCTCGGATGACGCTAATTCTGTGGAGCACCGCAGGGGCGCTTTTCTGTGGGAGCTGGCTTGCCAGCGATAGCATCACTGCGGTCCATCTGAAAAACCGAGGTGTCTGCATCGCGGGCAAGCCCGCTCCCACAGGGAATCGGTTAATCAGTGACGGAAGTGGCGCATGCCGGTGAAGACCATCGCGATGCCGGCTTCATCGGCCGCTGCGATCACTTCTGCATCACGCATCGAGCCACCTGGCTGGATCACCGCCGTCACGCCGGCCTTGGCTGCGTTGTCCAGGCCGTCGCGGAACGGGAAGAACGCGTCGGAAGCCATCACCGAACCGACTACCTGCAAGCCGGCGTGTTCAGCCTTGATCGCAGCGATACGGGCCGAGTTCACACGGCTCATCTGGCCAGCGCCGACCCCGATGGTCTGGCGGTTCTTGGCGTAGACGATGGCGTTGGACTTGACGTACTTGGCCACTTTCCAGGCGAAGATCAGGTCGTTGATCTCGTGTTCGGTCGGTGCGCGCTGGGTCACGACTTTCAAGTCGTCGGCGCCGATCATGCCGATGTCGCGGCTCTGTACCAGCAGGCCGCCGTTGACGCGCTTGTAGTCCCAGGCAGTGGCACGCTCAGCCGACCACTCGCCGCAGGTCAGCAGGCGCACATTGGCCTTGGCCGCAACGATGGCGCGGGCCTCGGCGCTGACGCTCGGGGCGATGATCACTTCGACGAACTGACGCTCGACGATGGCTTTGGCGGTTTCAGCATCCAGTTCGCGGTTGAACGCGATGATGCCGCCGAAGGCCGATTCGGTGTCGGTGGCGTAGGCCAGCTCGTAGGCCTGGCGAATACCGCCTTCGGCGTCTGGGCTGACCGCTACGCCGCACGGGTTGGCGTGCTTGACGATCACGCAGGCTGGCTTGACGAAGCTCTTCACGCACTCCAGCGCGGCGTCGGTATCGGCCACGTTGTTGTACGACAGTTCCTTGCCCTGCAGTTGGGTCGCAGTGGCGATCCCGACTTCGGCAGGCGTCGCTTCTACGTAGAACGCCGCGCTCTGGTGCGGGTTCTCGCCGTAACGCATTTCCTGAGCCTTGACGAACTGGCTGTTGAAGGTGCGCGGGAATTCGCTGCGACCTTCGGTGCTGAGGGTGTCAGCCGCCTGGTTCACGGTGCCCATGTAGTTGGCGATCATGCCGTCGTAGGCGGCGGTGTGTTCAAACGCCTTGAGCATCAGGTCGAAACGCTGGGCGTAGGTCAGGCCGCCGGCCTTGAGGTTTTCCAGGACGCTGGCGTAATCGCTGGCATTCACCACGATCGCTACGTCTTTGTGGTTTTTGGCTGCCGAACGGACCATGGTCGGGCCGCCGATGTCGATGTTCTCGATCGCGGTCGGCAGGTCGCAGCCCGGCTTGTTGATGGTGGCTTGGAACGGGTACAGGTTGACCGCCACCAGATCGATCGGCTTGATGCCGTGCTCGTTCATGATCGCGTCGTCGATACCGCGACGACCGAGGATCCCGCCGTGGATTTTCGGGTGCAGGGTCTTCACCCGACCGTCCATCATCTCGGCAAAACCGGTGTAATCCGCGACTTCCACAGCGGCTACGCCATTGTCCTGCAGCAGCTTGAACGTCCCACCGGTGGAGAGGATCTCAACCCCAAGGGCTTCAAGCTCCTTGGCGAATTCGAGGATCCCGGTCTTGTCGGAAACGCTGATCAAGGCGCGGCGGATCGGCAGGCGGGTAGTCTGGTCGGTCATCTCAATTTCCATCAAAAGCAAAGGAAGTCAGCAAAAAAGGCGACCGGTTTTACGCGGGCGCCTTTCTGGTTTGATTAAATGCTTACAGCAAATCGTACTGCTTGAGTTTCTTGCGCAGGGTGCCGCGGTTCAGTCCCAGCAGCTCACTGGCCTTGGTCTGGTTACCCTTGACGTAGTTCATCACGCTTTCGAGCAGGGGAGCCTCGACTTCGGAGAGCACCAGGTTGTACACATCCGTGACGGCAGCGCCCTCAAGGTGGGCGAAATAATTGTGCAGCGCCTTCTCGACACTCCCGCGAAGGGTCTGGCCTTCTTCGCTCGGCGTATTGAGGTGCTGTTTCAAATTCACGTTGTCGCTCACGGGTGTTGTTCCACTCACTAAAGTCTCGGTCATCATCGTCATGCGGCCACCCCTTCTCCGTCCCCTGTCAGGCTCTTATAACGCTCGGCAAAAAACTCCCGGACGTTGGCGCATTGTGTTTCCGTTCCATCCAAACGATTGAAGTGGGCGCGAAATTCCCTGGCGCCCGGCAAGGTTGCGAGATACCAGCCGACATGCTTGCGCGCAATGCGTACGCCCATGACGTCTCCATAAAAAGCATGGAGTGCGGCCAGATGCTCAAGCAGAATACGTTCCACTTCGCTCAGCTGCGGAGCCGGCAGTTTTTCGCCGGTACGCAGGAAATGCTCGATCTCACGAAAAATCCATGGCCGCCCCTGGGCAGCCCGGCCTATCAGCAGGCCATCGGCACCGGTCGCGTCAAGCACGTGCCGGGCCTTCTCGGGCGAGTCGATGTCGCCATTGGCGAACACCGGAATCGACACCGCCTGCTTGATCGCGGCAATGGTGTCGTACTCGGCGTCCCCGGTGTACAGGTCGGCACGGGTGCGCCCGTGCACCGCCAGCGCCGTGATCCCGGCCTGCTCGGCGATCTTCGCCACGGTCAGGCCGTTCTTGTTTGCCCGGTCCCAGCCGGTGCGGATCTTCAGGGTGACCGGCACATCAACCGCAGCCACCACGGCCTGCAGGATCTCGGTCACCAGTGCTTCATCTTTCAACAGGGCGGAGCCGGCGGCCTTGTTGCAGACCTTCTTTGCCGGACAGCCCATGTTGATATCAATAATCTGTGCGCCCAGCTCGACGTTGGCCCGGGCCGCGTCCGCCAGCATCTGTGCATCACCACCGGCGATCTGTACCGAGCGAGGCTCGGGATCACCTTCGTGGACCATGCGCAGGCGCGACTTGCGGGTGTTCCACAAGCTCATGTCGCTGGTTACCATTTCCGAGACTACTAACCCTGCGCCCAATCGCTTGCACAGCTGACGAAAGGGCTGGTCGGTGACGCCCGCCATCGGGGCGAGAATCAAGCCGTTGTGCAATGTATATGGGCCGATGCGTACCGCCGACATAGGACTTCCCTGTTGTGGGGTCGGATCATGAGAGTTCGAAAAAGGGTTGGCATGATACCCGCTCTCGATGACTGGTTAAAGGCTGAATTGGATAAAATCTGAACAGTTACTTTGTTATTGCCAGTAGTTTGGTGCGCCTCGCCAGCCGTCAGAAAGCCACCGTCAAAGGCAGGACACTGAACCGATTCACTCGGGCGAGTGAAAGCTGAGGCTGTAATTCACGGCCTTGGAGCCGGGGTCGAGGATATCCAGGGCGATGTGGATCGGCGTTTGTGGCGGCATCTCCGCCAGGCCGGCAAGGTCGCCATTGAGGTATTCCCCCGGCTTGAATCGCCGGCTGGCGATCAGGTGGCCGTTGAGGTCGGCAAACCGCAACTCCAGCAGCGGGAACGGCTGGGAGAACGGCGCACGGTTATAGATGATGGCGTCCACCACCAGGGCGCCGCTGAAGTCCGGGTGGCTGCGCACCACCAGGTTACTGCTCTTGATTTTGGCGATGTCGACCTTGGACGGCACATTGCAGCCAATCTGTGGGCACAGTTGCTGGAACCAGGGGCGGTACTGGTCCTGGCGGGCCAGTTCGTCGAAGTGATAGGCGATGTACTGGCCGGCCAGGGCGCCGCCCGCCAGCAGCACCATCAAGCCCCAGAACAGGCGTCGGCCCCAGGGTGAGCGGCGCTTTTGCCAGTCCAGTTGCAACGGGTCGTCGACCAGGTCCTGCAGCACTTCATCATGGCGGGCGGACTCGTTGCGCGGGCGTTTCTTGCGCGGCGGTTCGATAACCTGGGGCTGATCTTCCAGCTCGTCGTCATCGGTGGCGGACAGCCGTTCGTGGCGCAGGTCCTGCCTGGCGTCCTCGTCCACAGGCTCAAGGCGCAGTTGCGGAGCCTCGGGTTCGTCGTCATCAAGATCGACCAGCGACAGCGAAGGCTCGGTGCGTGAGGAGGTGTGGGGTTCGTCGAGATCGTCGATCGAGCCGTTGCCTGTTGCCGGGCTGCCGTCGTTGGTCAAGGCGCGTTCGGCTGCAGACTCGCTGAACAGGCTGTCGGACCAGGGTTCTTCGCTTTCGCCGCTGTCGCGCCGGGCACTGAGCGAGTCTTCCCGAGGCTTGCGCTCCTGGCCGAACTCCTTGGTCGGCTGGATTTCCCGCTGCTCCAGCCGGGCCAGTTCCTCGTCGAGGTCGAGGTGGTCCAGGTCAAGCTCGGCGGCGGTCCACTGCTTCTGGCTGATCGCTCGTTGCTCGGGAGCAGGTATGGCCGGCGGCGGGGTAAGCGGGGTTGCTTGCTGACCCTGGCGTTGCTCGAGCAACTGGCGGGCGGCGTTGAACACTTGCAGGCACGAGCCGCAACGAACCACCCCGCGAGCCACGCTCAATTGAGTGTGGCTGACGCGAAAACTGGTCTGACAGTGCGGGCATTGAGTGACGAAGCTGTCGGTCATGCGGCCATCCGGAGTCTGCAAGCGCTCATTCTAGCGCCGACGGCCGGTAATACGCACCCAGCCGTCGCGATTGGCGATCGGGTCGAGATCAAAGTCCTGGGCATAAGCACCAGCGACCTCGTCACCTTGCTCGGCAAGGATCCCCGACAGCGCCAGGCGTCCGCCGGACTTGACCAGACTGGACAGTTGCGGTGCCAGTGAAACCAGGGGGCCGGCCAGAATGTTGGCGACCAGCACATCGGCCTGCACCGGTGGCAGATCTTGTGGCAGGTACAGTGGAAACAGCTCTTCGGCAATGTTGTTGCGCCCGGCGTTGTCGCGCGATGCTTCCAGCGCTTGCACGTCGATATCGGTGCCGACCGCTTGTTTCGCGCCGAGCAGCAGGGCGGCAATGGCCAGGATCCCCGAGCCGCAGCCGAAGTCCAGCACGTTGCAATCTTGCAGGTCCTGGCCGTCGAGCCACTCCAGGCACAGCGCGGTGGTCGGGTGAGTACCGGTGCCAAACGCCAGGCCCGGATCCAACAGCAGGTTTACCGCGTCGGGCTCAGGGGCGGCGTGCCAGCTTGGCACGATCCACAGGCGCTGGCCGAACTGCATCGGCTGGAAGCCATCCATCCAGCTGCGTTCCCAGTCCTGGTCTTCGATCACTTCGCTGTGATGCTCGGGCAGCGGGCCGCCGGTCAGCAGCTCAAGGTGAGCCAGCACCGGGCCAGGCTCGGTGCCACCTTCAAACAGGGCCAGCAGGTGAGTGTGCGACCACAGCGGGGTGGTGTTCAGTTCCGGCTCGAAGATCGGCTGATCTTCGGCGTCCATGAAGGTCACCGAGACGGCGCCCACTTCAAGGAAAGCGTCTTCGTAGGTTTCGGCTTGTTCTGGGCTGATGGCGAGACGGACTTGCAGCCAAGGCATGGCGGGCACCTTTGAAAAATATTGATTGCAGCCTAGCGGTCTGCGAGAAGCCCGCAAGTTTACGCGAGCGCGAAGGTTTTGTGGGAGTGGGCTGTGAGCTGGGGCGAGGGAGCTTGCTTGCGTGGCGGCCTCTGGGCTGACCGGGGTGTTGGATTGGGCCGAGGACATATCCATTTCTGCGGTAACGGCCTCCTATGGTTCCGCCTGACGTGAACTGCCCCCCGAAAGTTGGACAGGGGACGCTATTGATTTAATGCCTGGGTCCGAAATTGTACCGGGCTCAAGCCATTCAGTCTGAGGCTTATGCGGTCTTGGTTGTAGTAGGCGATGTAATCCT
>NZ_FYEC01000041.1:0-38221 GCF_900187635.1 Pseudomonas sp. Irchel 3H3
AGGTCAATATCCTCTACACCGCGCCGACCGCGATCCGCGCGATGATGGCCTCCGGCACTGCCGCCTGCGAAGGCACCGATGGCAGCAGCCTGCGCCTGTTGGGTTCGGTGGGCGAGCCGATCAACCCGGAAGCCTGGGACTGGTACTACAAGAACGTCGGACAATCGCGTTGCCCGATCGTCGACACCTGGTGGCAGACCGAAACCGGCGCCACCCTGATGAGCCCGCTGCCGGGCGCTCACGCCCTCAAGCCGGGCTCTGCGGCGCGTCCGTTCTTCGGCGTGGTGCCGGCGCTAGTGGATAACCTGGGCAACATCATCGAGGGTGCGGCCGAAGGCAACCTGGTGATCCTCGACTCGTGGCCAGGCCAGGCCCGTACCCTGTACGGCGACCATGACCGTTTTGTCGACACCTACTTCAAGACCTTCCGCGGCATGTACTTCACCGGCGACGGTGCTCGTCGCGATGAAGACGGCTACTGGTGGATCACCGGCCGGGTGGATGACGTGCTCAACGTCTCCGGCCACCGCATGGGCACCGCCGAGATCGAGAGCGCGATGGTCGCCCACCCGAAAGTCGCCGAGGCCGCCGTAGTCGGTGTGCCGCACGACATCAAGGGCCAGGGGATCTATGTCTACGTCACCCTCAACGGTGGCGAAGAGCCGAACGAAGCGTTGCGCCTGGAACTGAAGAATTGGGTGCGCAAGGAGATCGGTCCGATCGCCTCGCCGGATGTCATCCAGTGGGCGCCAGGGCTGCCGAAAACCCGTTCGGGGAAAATCATGCGCCGCATCCTGCGCAAGATTGCCACGGCTGAGTACGATGGCTTGGGTGACATCTCGACCCTGGCCGACCCGGGTGTGGTGCAGCATTTGATCGATACTCACAAGACCATGAACGTCGCGTAAGCGCGGTTCTCGAGTCACCAAAAGCCCCGTCGGCATTGCGCCGAGCGGGGCTTTTTCGTAGTGCTCGCCGTTTGCTGGGAAATGCCCAATCCCCCGTAGCTGTCGAGCCCGCGAGGCTGCGTTCGAGGACGCAGTCCTCGCCGCCCTTCGCTCAATTTGCCGACGGTGCAGGTCGATCAAGATCAAGAGCGCGGCGACCTGGCGGCCGGCCTGCCTGGCTTTCTCTGGTGTTGCATTCCCTGTGGGAGAGCCGGGCGGTTACACCTTTGTGTTGTGAGCGCGGAGCGCTCGACCGATAAACGCCTGTGCAAACACCGGGCGAATAAATATCGACCAGCCTGTGGGGCGTTTCCGGGCGTTACCCCGGCGCTGAAATGTGTAACCGCTGGCTGAATTTCGGGGCGATGGGAAACGAAAGGCCCCGTTTTAGGGCCTTTGAAGCGGGTATGAAAAATATGACATTACGCTGCGCTTGCCGGATTAGAAGGGTTTGCCAATAATAGGCCCGCAATTTGCAGCATAGATCGGTTCAATGTCTTTTGCTCTTGCATAAACTTCAAGGGCTGTCAATGTGCTCGAACCTGTTTCTCGGTGCTTCTGTAATTTGTTGTCGCATTGAAGAAATATCGACTTCGGGCCTGTCGTTAGAATGCCGATCACTCGCTCGTCGTTGTCCGCGTTGAAAACAACGCGCGCCGACCAGGACGCAGCAACGTTTTTTACGTTTAACCCATTCGCATATTGGGCTGATGCTCACTCTGCCGTTTTCGCCCTTTACCGATGGAGTCCTAAGATGAAGAAACTCGTGCTTCTTGGCGCCCTGGCACTGTCCGTGCTGTCCCTGCCAACGTTCGCCGATGAAAAGCCTCTGAAAATTGGTATCGAGGCGGCTTACCCTCCGTTCGCGTCCAAATCGCCGGACGGCAGCATCGTTGGTTTCGACTACGACATCGGCAACGCCTTGTGCGAAGAGATGAAGGTCAAGTGCGTTTGGGTCGAGCAAGAGTTCGACGGCCTGATCCCGGCACTCAAGGTGCGCAAGATCGACGCCATCCTGTCGTCCATGTCGATCACCGAAGATCGCAAGAAGTCCGTGGACTTCACCAACAAGTACTACAACACCCCGGCACGCCTGGTGATGAAGGCCGGCACTCAGGTTGGCGACAACCTGACCGAGCTCAAGGGCAAGAACATTGGTGTGCAGCGCGGTTCGATTCACGAGCGTTTCGCTCGTGAAGTCCTGGCCCCGCTGGGTGCGGAAATCAAGCCATACGGTTCGCAGAACGAGATCTACTTGGACGTGGCTGCCGGTCGCCTCGACGGCACCGTGGCAGACGCTACCCTGTTGAATGACGGCTTCCTGAAAACCGACGCTGGCAAAGGCTTCGCGTTTGTTGGCCCGGCCTTCACCGACGTCAAATACTTCGGCGACGGCGTGGGTATCGCAGTACGCAAGGGTGATGCGTTGAAAGACAAGATCAACACCGCGATCACTGGCATTCGCGAGAATGGCAAGTACAAGCAAATCCAGGACAAGTACTTCGACTTCGACATTTACGGCAAGTAAATCGTCGCAGCGACAAGTCCGAAATGGCGCAAGCAACAGGATCTCTGAGGTTTGCGCCATTTTTTCATCCCAATTTTCGAGGACCTGAATCATGTTGAAAGGCTACGGGGCTGTCATCCTCGATGGCGCATGGCTGACGCTTCAGCTCGCCTTGTCGTCCATGGCCTTGGCCATTGTTCTGGGTCTGATCGGGGTCGCGTTGCGCCTGTCGCCGGTACGCTGGCTGGCCTGGCTGGGCGATCTGTACTCCACGGTAATCCGCGGTATTCCCGACCTGGTACTGATCCTGCTGATTTTCTACGGCGGTCAGGACCTGCTCAACCGCGTAGCGCCGTTGCTTGGTTATGACGACTACATCGACCTGAATCCGCTGGTCGCCGGTATCGGCACCCTGGGCTTCATCTTCGGCGCGTACCTGTCGGAAACCTTTCGCGGTGCCTTCATGGCGATCCCCAAGGGGCAGGCCGAAGCGGGCATGGCCTACGGCATGAGCAGCTTCCAGGTGTTCTTCCGAGTCCTGGTACCACAGATGATTCGCCTGGCGATTCCCGGCTTCACCAACAACTGGCTGGTATTGACCAAGGCCACTGCGCTGATTTCGGTGGTGGGTCTGCAAGACATGATGTTCAAGGCCAAGCAGGCGGCAGATGCCACCCGCGAGCCTTTCACCTTCTTCCTCGCGGTGGCGGCAATGTACCTGGTGATCACCAGTGTCTCGTTGCTGGCATTGCGTCACCTTGAGAAGCGCTACTCGGTAGGCGTAAGGGCGGCTGATCTATGATCTTCGACTACAACGTCATCTGGGAGGCACTGCCGCTGTACCTCGGCGGTCTGCTGACCACTTTGAAACTGCTCGGGCTGTCGCTGTTCTTCGGCCTGCTGTGCGCCTTGCCCCTGGGCTTGATGCGGGTGTCCAAGCAGCCGGTCATCAACATGACCGCCTGGCTCTACACCTACGTGATCCGCGGCACGCCGATGCTGGTGCAGCTGTTCCTGATCTACTACGGCCTGGCCCAGTTCGAAGCCGTGCGCGAGAGTTTCCTCTGGCCATGGCTGTCGAGCGCGACCTTCTGCGCGTGCCTGGCCTTTGCCGTCAACACCAGCGCCTACACCGCCGAAATCATCGCCGGCAGCCTGCGGGCCACGCCCAATGGCGAGATCGAGGCGGCCAAGGCCATGGGCATGTCGCGCTTCAAGATGTACAAGCGCATCCTGCTGCCATCGGCCTTGCGCCGGGCGCTGCCGCAGTACAGCAACGAAGTGATCATGATGCTGCAGACCACCAGTCTGGCGTCCATCGTCACCCTGATCGACATCACCGGTGCCGCGCGTACCGTCAACGCCCAGTACTACCTGCCGTTCGAAGCCTACATCACCGCCGGCGTGTTCTACCTGTGCCTGACGTTCATCCTGGTGCGCCTGTTCAAGATGGCCGAGCGCCGCTGGCTGGGCTACATGGCCCCGCGGAAGCACTGATATGGAACGTATCGACCATCAGTTGCCGTGGAGCCACTTGGGCAGCGAGCGCCATGTTTCGGTGTTCCGCTTCGGCGCTGGCGAGCGCAAGGCCTATATCCAGGCCAGCCTGCACGCCGACGAGTTGCCGGGGATGCGCACGGCCTGGGAGCTGAAAAAGCGCTTGGCCGAACTCGAAGCCCAAGGCGCCCTCAACGGGGTGATCGAGCTGGTACCGGTGGCCAACCCGCTGGGCCTTGGGCAGTTGCTCCAGGGCAACCACCAAGGTCGTTTCGAGGCGGGCAGCGGCAAGAATTTCAACCGCGATTTCGTCGAGCTGAGTGCGCCAGTGGCCGCCCAGCTCGAAGGTCGTCTGGGGGATGATCCGCACGCCAATGTCCAGTTGATCCGCCAGGCCATGAGTGATGCGCTGGCCGCATTGCCCGCGCCCAGCAGTCAACTGCAGGGCATGCAGCGGATCTTGCTGAGCCATGCCTGCACCGCCGACGTGGTGCTGGACCTGCATTGCGACGCCGAAGCCGCGCTGCACATGTATGCCTTGCCGCAGCACTGGCCGCAGTGGCGTTCGCTGGCCGCGCACTTGAATGTGCGGGTCGGGTTGCTGGCGGAAGACTCCGGCGGCAGCTCCTTTGATGAAGCCTGCTCGTTGCCGTGGCTGCGTTTGGCCCGGCAGTTTCCCCAGGCACAGATTCCCCTGGCATGCCTGGCGACCACCATCGAGCTGGGCGGTCAGGCAGACACTGGGCGTGCCCAGGCCGAAGCTCACGCCGAGGGCATCCTGGCGTTCCTTGCCGAGCAGGGCCTGATCAAGGGCCAATGGCCGGCCCCATTGCACGAAGCCTGCGAAGGGCTGCCGTTCGAAGGCACCGAGCTGCTGTTTGCGCCGCATCCGGGTGTGGTGAGTTTCTTGCGTGAGCCGGGCGAGTGGGTCGAGGCCGGTGAGCAGATTTTTGAAGTGATTGATCCTTTGGCTGATCGGGTCAGCACCGTGTGTGCTGGTACGGCCGGCGTGCTGTTTGCCGTTGAACGGCTGCGGTATGCCCAACCCGGTTTCTGGCTGGCCAAGGTGGCGGGGCGCGAAGCGCTGCGTCACGGGCGCTTGCTCAACGACTGACTGTTTTTGTGAGAACCGACAGCATGTACAAACTTGAAGTCCAAGACCTGCATAAACGCTATGGCAGTCACGAAGTGCTCAAGGGCGTGTCCCTGAAGGCAGCGGCAGGCGATGTGATCAGCATCATCGGCTCCAGTGGCTCCGGCAAAAGTACCTTCCTGCGCTGCATCAACCTGCTGGAGCAGCCGCACGCGGGCAAGATCCTGCTCAACAACGAAGAGTTGAAGCTGGTGGCCGGCAAGGACGGCGCGATGAAGGCGGCCGACCCCAAGCAACTGCAACGCATGCGTTCGCGCCTGTCGATGGTGTTCCAGCATTTCAACCTGTGGTCGCACATGACCGCGCTGGAAAACATCATGGAAGCGCCCGTGCACGTGCTGGGCATGTCCAAGGCCCAAGCGCGGGAAAAGGCCGAGATGTACCTGGCCAAGGTCGGCGTGTCCCATCGCAAGGACGCCTACCCGGGCCATATGTCCGGTGGCGAGCAACAGCGCGTGGCGATTGCCCGGGCGCTGGCGATGGAGCCTGAGGTGATGCTGTTCGATGAACCGACTTCGGCGCTCGACCCGGAGCTGGTTGGCGACGTGCTCAAGGTCATGCAGGCCCTGGCCCAGGAAGGCCGGACCATGGTGGTGGTGACCCACGAAATGGGTTTTGCCCGGGAAGTCTCGAACCAGTTGGTGTTCCTGCACAAAGGTGTGGTCGAGGAAAGTGGTAACCCGCGCGAAGTGCTGGTCAATCCACAGTCCGAACGCCTGCAGCAATTCCTCTCCGGCAGCTTGAAATAGTCAAGGCTGCTGTCTCGCCCTGTAGGAGCGAGCTTGCTCGCGAAGATCGTCAACGATAACGCGGGAAGCCTGATGCTCCGTGGCGTTCTCAGGTTTTTCGCGAGCAAGCTCGCTCCTACAGAGGAGCGGGTCTTCATCGTTTTTTGAGATTTGTGTTGGTTTACGGGCTAGCATTGGCCTTTGTCTTCATTACTGTTACTGGCTTCGGATAGCATTCCATGACCGCCCACAAAATTGGTTTCCTGATTTGGCCCAGCACTAAAGCCTTGACGCTGGCGCTGGCCGAGGAGGCCTTGCGTGTTGCTCAGCGCGTGCATCCGGAAGTGGTTTACGAGCTGGTGTTCCTGCAGGCCGAACCCCCGAGCGAGGGGGCCTGGCAATTGCCGGGTGAGGCCTGGAGCGGCAAGCTGGAAAACTTCCAGAAGCTGTTCCTGCTCGCCGACGAGCCTCCCTCCGCGCTGGCACCGGCCCTGAGCAGTGCGCTCAAGCAGTTGGTGCGCGCCGGTTGTGTGATTGGCGGTCTGTCGGCTGGTGTCTATCCCCTGGCGCAACTGGGTCTGCTCGACGGTTACCGCGCCGCGGTGCACTGGCGTTGGCAGGACGATTTTGCCGAGCGCTTCCCCAAGGTGATTGCCACCAGTCATCTGTTCGATTGGGATCGCGATCGCCTGACGGCGTGCGGCGGGATGTCGGTGCTTGACCTGTTGCTGGCAGTTTTGGCGCGAGACCATGGGGCCGAGCTGGCCGGAGCAGTGTCGGAAGAGTTGGTGGTCGAGCGGATTCGTGAAGGAGGTGAGCGTCAGCGCATTCCCTTGCAGAATCGCCTCGGCTCCAGCCATCCAAAACTCACGCAAGCCGTGTTGCTGATGGAAGCCAACATCGAAGAGCCGCTGACCACCGACGAAATCGCCCAGCATGTGTGCGTGTCCCGTCGGCAGTTGGAGCGGATTTTCAAGCAGTACCTCAACCGCGTGCCGAGCCAGTATTACCTCGAGCTGCGCCTGAACAAGGCGCGGCAGATGTTGATGCAGACCAGCAAGTCGATCATCCAGATCGGTCTGTCCTGTGGCTTCTCCTCGGGCCCGCACTTCTCCAGCGCTTATCGCAACTTCTTCGGCGCCACGCCGCGTGAAGACCGTAACCAGCGGCGCAGCAGCAGCCCGTTCGAGTTGTCGTCGGTGCCTTCGGAGCGCGGCTAGATCGCGGTTGGCCACAGGGAGCGAGAGCTCCCCATGGCCTGACTCAATAGCGAGTACTCAGGTTTCAATATCTGTATCAGGCGCCGGATCAATGGGGGCGGGTAGGTCGGTTTGCTCGAACCCCAGGTCATTTTCGGTTGCGTGGTAGTAAGCGGCGATGCGTTGCATGCTTTGTTCGGTGAATGGATTGCCACTGAAGTCAAAGCTTTCACCGACATCGGGATCGACCTCCATGAGCTCGACGGGCATCTCGGTAATGGCGTTGTAGCTCAGGTCGACATCCGTCCAGGAGTTGATGCTCAACACTCCTCTAGGGATCTCGGTGATGCCTGTATGGCTAAGGTCCAATGAGGAGATATCCGTCATCTGGCTGAGGTCGGGGCTAAGGCCTAGCGGATTGTCCCGCAGATTCAAGTGGTCAAGACGATTCATGCTCGCCAATGCATCGACGGTTTCCTGGGTCAGGGTGATCCTGCACTCAGGCAGGATCAGTGCCGTCAGCCTGCTCATTCTGAAGACGCTATCGGGGATATTATCCAGCTGGTATCCGCGCACGGTCAGGCTGTCCAGGTTCGGAAAAGCTTCCAGGAATCGGCTGATTCGCGGGGCAATGCCTCCTGCGCTCGTCAGGTATATTTCTGGTACATGTCCGAAGTCCGCTGTTAGCACCGGCAAGTCGCCCATGATTGTCAGGTGTGAGGTGAAACCATATTCGCTGACGGCTACGCTCTCGATTGGTATCTGGCGCCAGCACTGTTCCAGCTTTTGCTTGAATTCATCTCTTTTGACGTGCTCGGCAAACAGCTCGTCGGCCGTCATGGGGGCGCCAGTAACGGCGTGGTTGTCGGGCACATTGGCCGTCCATAGACTCAGGTCGTTACGGAGTCTGGTGAGCTCAACTTCGCGGCGTGTCAGGTCGGCTCGACCGTCTGTCAGTGTTCCGGGTAAGCGATAGATGAAATCACTGGCTTCTTCATTGTCCAGGCTGGGATACAGGGCTTTGGCTCGATCGATATCGGCCTGTTCGGCATAGACCCCAAAGTCTTTCTCGGTCCGGCTGTAGTGAATCTTTACACGTTCACGGGTGAGCGGGGACAGTGGGTTGTTGCCAAAATCAAATCCCTCACTGATGTTGCCGGGAAGGTCGAAGAGGGCAGCGGGTAATTCGGTGATCTGGTTGTTATTGAAAATGGCTGTTCGAATGTGAGGGTGATTCACCAGCCCGTCTGGAATGCTGGAAATTCCGGTGTTGGAAAGGTCGATGTAGGTCAGCTCAGGCATGGTGGCCAGATTGGGTGTGAGCCCCAATGGATTGTTGTACAGGTCCAGAACGGAAAGCTTGCTCAGCGATGACAGTGTTGCCTGGCTTTCGGCGGTGAGTACAAGGCCGCAATCGCTCAGTACCAGTTCCTCGAGTTCCGGCAGCGCATTGATCGGCTGCGGTAGTTCCAGCAGGGTAAAGTTGCGCAGTTCCAGCTGGCGCAGACCCGGGAAGCGTTCCAGGAAAGGGCCAATGGAGTGTGCGCTCGCGCTGTTCTGGAGCGAAATGGAGGAAACATGGCTGAAGTCGGCGCTCAGGATGGGGAGATCGCCGATGATCGGCTGGGAAAACTCGAAGACATGCCCGCCCTCGGCTCCCAATGCGTCATCAAAGAGCGCAGTCTCCCGGCGCCAGCAGCGGAGTATTTGCTCCCTGAGCAATCGGCGGTTTTGTGTTTCTATCAGTAATTCCTGTTCACTGAGTGCAACGTTGGTTATCGGGTGCACGGCGGGCGGGTTATTGGCCCATATATGCAGGTCATCCTGTAGTTGGTAATACTCGTTGCGCAGGCGTGAGAGTTCCGCGCGCGGGCCATTGGGGTGGCTTTGCAGTCGTTGAAGCAGGGTCTGGATAGCTTCCGGGGAAAGGTTGGGATAAAGCTCCCGTGCTCGATCTTCAAGTGTGCGTGGCTGCCCGCCGGAACTGCGGCTGTACCCTTCGGCCCCTAGCAAGCGCAGGGTTTCAATGATCGGTTCGGGTGCGGGCGGGAGTGAAAGGACTGTTCGAAATTCGGCTCGCTCCAGGGGATTGTCTCGGATTGCCTGCTTCAGTTTGGTGTTTTGGCCAATATGAATGCTCAGGCTGTTTCGCTGGGCGTCCGGCAAGGCTTGCAATGTGGCGGAGTAAAGGTCGATGGCACCAGACAGTTCCAGGCCTTCGGTGTCGTAGGCCTGGTAGCGGCCATCGCTGGTCAGCACCAGTACTTTGCGGATTGGGGCCTGGACGTCACCTATGCTGTCGACCTGTGGGCCGTCAAAGGTTTGGTCATGAACGTCGATCCGCACCTCGGTAGACCAGCCGGGTAATCGTTCGAGCGAGCGCAGCGCCAGCGTTTTGGTGTCTGCCGAGTCTGGCGAATCCAGATAAAGCCCTTCATACGCGCGCGTCACTCGCACCTCTTCATTGGCCTGGTGTGCAAGGTCCACCAGACGCTTTGGCAGATACCCGCGATCGATTTCTTTAAGCTCATCGCCGCTGGCCCGGCTCAGTAGTCCCCGGGCAACGCTCAGGGGAAGCTCCGGCGCCGCCTTGATGATTGTCTGGACATGAGGCGGCTGTGTGGCCTCCTGTCCGCTGTAGCGTGACTCGAAAAGCGAGGCGCGTTTGTCTTCGGCGATTTGCCCGAGTTTTTTGCTCAGGTTTCTGACGCGAACATCGATGTTGATTGTCGGATCGCCGAAGCTTTCACCGAATACGGTCTTGATCTCACTCTGGTCAAGGGTCTCCAGTATGGTTTTAAGCAAATCGCCATTACGCAGTTGGGCCTCGTGTATCTGTACGACTGGCAGGTGTTCCTTCGCGGAGAATTCCCAGACCGACTCTCCCTCTGTATTGAGAAAGCGTAGCGCTTTGGTTTCTGGCCAAAGACCGTAGCTCGTCAGCAATTGCAACTGGGCTTGCGGATCGGCTTTGCGATATTCCAGAGGGTCGTCGCTGTTGAGCTGATCGATCAGGTTCTGAATATCTTTTTCAATTCGCATACGTTCAAGGGTGTCTGTCAGCAGGGGCGGTTCAGACTCGCTATGGACATGCATCTTGCGCAGAACGTCTTCATGGGTGTTGCTGATGTGCAGGGCCTGGTCAAGTTCAAGATCGGTGAAGGCATCAACCTTGTAGCCGAGACGGCGCGCCAACTTTGTCTTGTCCCAATGCAGCGGTTGGTCAAGCTCGGTTTTCCATGCGCCTGAGCCATTGTGTTTCAGCGGCGACTGATAGGCGTCAGGTCGGTTGGGGTGTTGCAGGTAATGGCTGTCCGCGCTGCTCGCTGTCTGCACGGCGTAGTATTTGTCCTCGATCTGCACAATGCGTTTGCCTTGATGCCGATAGATGCCCTGGGCGTCGGGCTTGAAGCCTGCTGGCAACTCGACTTTCTGCTCGTAGGCGCTGAGGTCCGGTTGCCAGTACCGGGTTTTGCCACCGTGTGCCGAGACCGTTTTGAATTGATCGATGAAGGCGACAATTTCCTTGGGCAGCAGAGTGCGGAATTCGCTCGCCGCGACCATGCCACCGGCGGCAAAGGTGCCCATTTGGATGACCGACTCGACCGCGCCCATGAAATGCTCAAAGGCTTCACTTTTCAGGCCTTGGGCCAAGTCAACGATACTTTCGAATGTCTCGTCCAGTAACTGATAGGCCATGTAGGCCATCATCAATTCCCCGGCAAAAGGTACGAAGGGGGTTATCACGAGCACCGCGATCTCGAGGATCGATGTCGCGATGTTGACGAAAGAGTCCCACAGCGCCCAGCGGGCGTTCTGATCAGCTGTTGCGGTCGATACGGCGATGACCCGTGCATCATTGAGGATTTTGTTCAGTTTTTCCTGGTAGAGGTGCTGCCACAGCGTGCGCCTGATGGGGGTGGCGGAGAACTGAAGGTCGGGGTTGTCGATGGCGGATTCGCGCCATGAGGCTTGCGGGTCGCCTTGTTGGTGTTGATGCCAGGTGACTTGCGTGAGCCGATTGGCGAGATTGCTAAAGAAATAGCCTCGATATTCGTGGGCAACGAACCGGCTGAAGAATGTCTGATAGTTGGCATCGCGCAGTTGTTCAGTCAGCGTACACATGAAATCAGCGGTCGACGGGTACTCCCTGATCGGGTGATTGGGATCATCCGGGACATAGGCCACCACTCGCACCGGCCTGCGGCTCTGCTCAAGGTTGGGGGCAAACAGCACGATGCCGGTGAGTTCGGAGGACATGATGCTGAGGTCGTGACAAAGTAACGTCTCACCGTCCAGCCTCATGCCTTGCAAGCCCTCGAGCAGCCCCTGAATCAACAGAAAATAATCTGCCTGAATATTGCCGTTCATCTGTGCAAATTTCAGCGCCGCCTTTAGTGCGGCTTTCTGGCTCTGGATGACTTTGGGCTGGAGGAGGGTGGTGACAACCGGGTTGGAGACGCCCAGGTTGTCTTCGAGGTAAGTTTTGTATTGGGCGCCAATATCCAGTTCCCGACACAGTCGGGTAAATGCCGGGATACCGATCGTTGCCTTGAGTGCGGGCAGGATGGTGAATTGCCCGATGGCCGAGGGTTCAGTGATGAAAGTTGAGTCAGGTTCGTAGGTGTCGGCTTCGGTTTCTTTGCTTTCAAAGTTGTGCAGCGCCGCGTCCAGCAACGAAACCGTCCAGGTCCGGGCGGCTCCAGACTTAATCGGGAGCCAGGGGATTGTCGCGGGGATATACAGACGCAAGAAGGTTTTCTTGACGTCCACCTCCAGGTTGAAGCGGGTTTTCAGCGCATTCCTGAGTAAGGGTTCGGCGAAACTGTTGACGTCTTGCAGGCGTTCCAGCGCCTGGTCCACAGCATTTTGTGCGCTCCAGTGAGCGGCGTTGAGAGTGTTGAGCTCGGTATGCTGGTCGGCCGGTGTCGTGCTCAAGCGGTCGGGCAACTGTGGTCGTGTGCGTTTGAGGGCCTGGCGCCTGGCGGGTGATGCCTTGGCGAGCCAGTCGGGAACGGCGTTTCTGAGGGGCAGATAGTGGCTGTCGGGGTGTTCTGAGTGGTGGGTGTTGAGTGTGGTTGCGGGGGGGTGTCCTTCAGGTAATGACATCGTGTTCATCCTTGGCTGTCTAAAGAGTGCCAAGCAGATCAGAGGGCAACGGCCAGGGTGCGCTACATAATTACGGGCGGACACACGGCTCGAAATCAAATCCCGGTAATCCTGCCTCTAACCTGCGCAGGCAGTTTAAACTGCGCCTTTGCGACGCTATTTGTCGCATTGCCGTAAACCCGGTCAAAAGCGGGTTTTGCGCTATAAGAAGTTGTCGCTTGGCGGCAAGGCCAAGCCGGAAACTGTCCTTACAATCCTCACCAAGCTCGCCAGTTCCAGGCGGGTGTTTCTCATCAGGAGACTCCGATGTCCGTTGAGCACGCTGCGGTACAACGCGCCGATTTTGACCAGGTTATGGTTCCCAACTATGCGCCTGCCGCTTTCATCCCAGTGCGTGGTGAAGGTTCCCGCGTTTGGGACCAGTCCGGTCGCGAGCTGATCGACTTCGCCGGCGGGATTGCCGTCAACGTATTGGGTCACGCCCACCCGGCACTGGTCGGTGCCTTGACCGAGCAAGCGAACAAGCTGTGGCACGTGTCCAACGTGTTCACCAATGAGCCGGCCCTGCGCCTGGCCCATAAGCTGATCGACGCGACCTTTGCCGAGCGCGTGTTCTTCTGCAACTCCGGCGCTGAAGCCAACGAGGCCGCCTTCAAGCTGGCCCGTCGGGTCGCCCATGATCGTTTCGGTCCTGAGAAGTACGAAATCATCGCCGCGCTCAACAGCTTCCACGGCCGTACGCTGTTCACCGTCAACGTTGGTGGCCAGTCCAAGTACTCCGACGGTTTTGGTCCGAAGATCACCGGCATCAGCCACGTGCCGTACAACGACCTGGCCGCGCTGAAAGCCGCGATTTCCGACAAGACCTGCGCCGTCGTGCTGGAGCCGATCCAGGGCGAGGGCGGGGTATTGCCGGCCGAGCTGGCGTACCTGCAAGGGGCCCGTGAACTGTGCAACGCGCACAACGCCCTGCTGGTGTTCGACGAAGTGCAAACCGGTATGGGCCGCAGCGGCAAGCTGTTCGCCTACCAGCACTACGGTGTGACGCCGGACATCCTGACCAGCGCCAAGAGCCTGGGCGGTGGTTTCCCGATCGCCGCCATGCTGACCACCGAAGACCTGGCCAAGCACCTGGTCGTCGGCACCCACGGCACCACTTACGGTGGCAACCCGCTGGCGTGTGCAGTGGCCGAAGCGGTGATCGACGTGATCAACACCCCTGAAGTGCTCAATGGGGTGAATGCCAAGCACGACAAGTTCAAGGCGCGCCTGGAGCAGATCGGCGAGAAGTACGGTCTGTTCACTCAGGTTCGTGGTTTGGGTCTGCTGATCGGTTGCGTGCTGAGCGATGCCTGGAAAGGCAAGGCCAAGGACATCTTCAACGCCGCTGAAAAAGAAGGCCTGATGATCCTGCAAGCCGGCCCGGACGTGATTCGTTTTGCGCCGAGCCTGGTGGTTGAAGACGCGGATATCGATGCCGGTCTGGACCGCTTCGAACGCGCTGCCGCGAAACTGACACAAGCCTGATAGACCCTTCGGCGCCTGATCATTCAGGTGTCGAACCCAATTTTTGTTCCGGCCCTGCTTTTCTGTAGGAGCGAGCCTGCTCGCGATGGTGTGTCAGGCGACATCATTGTTGCTGAACCACCATCGCGAGCAGGCTCGCTCCTACAAGGGGCCGGCTATTTTCCTCAAAGAGTTTTCAAGAAAGGAGTGACACCATGCTGGTGATGCGCCCTGCGCAAATGGCTGATCTGGGCGAGGTACAGCGTCTGGCTGCGGACAGCCCGATTGGTGTCACTTCCCTGCCGGATGACGTTGAACGCCTGAGCGACAAGATCGCCGCGAGCGAAGCCTCGTTCGCCGCCGAAGTCAGCTTCAACGGTGAGGAGAGCTATTTCTTCGTACTCGAAGACAGCACCACCGGCAAGCTGGTGGGCTGCTCGGCCATCGTTGCCTCGGCCGGTTACTCCGAGCCGTTCTACAGCTTTCGCAATGAAACCTTCGTCCACGCCTCCCGCGAGCTGAAGATCCACAACAAGATCCACGTGCTCTCCCAGTGCCATGACCTGACCGGCAACAGCTTGCTGACCAGCTTCTACGTGCTGCCGGAGCTGGTGGGTTCGGCCTGGTCGGAGCTCAACTCCCGCGGACGCTTGCTGTTCGTCGCCAGCCACCCCGAGCGGTTCGCCGATTCGGTGGTGACCGAGATCGTCGGCTACAGCGATGAACAGGGCGACTCACCGTTCTGGGACGCCATCGGCCGTAATTTCTTTGACCTCAACTACGCCGCCGCCGAACGCCTGTGCGGGCTCAAGAGCCGCACGTTCCTGGCCGAGCTGATGCCGCATTACCCGATCTATGTCCCCCTGCTGCCGGACTCCGCTCAAGAAGCGATGGGCCAGGTGCACCCGCGGGCGCAGATCACCTTCGACATCCTGATGCGCGAAGGCTTCGAGACCGATCATTACATCGACATCTTCGACGGTGGCCCGACCCTGCACGCGCGTGTCTCGGGGATCCGCTCGATTGCCCAGAGCCGTGTGGTGCCGGTGAAGATCGGCGAGCCGGTCAAGGGCGCAGGCCGGCAGTACCTGGTGGCCAATGCCCAGTTGCAGGATTACCGCGCGGTCATGCTCGAGCTGGACTACGCGCCGGGCAAACCGGTGGTCCTGGATCTGGAAGCCGCCGAGGCCCTGGGCGTCGGCGAGGGTGCCAGCGTGCGTCTGGTGGCGGTTTAACGCTTTTACGCCTGATAAAGGCTGCAGAGCAGCGAGTTTTGCGGGGGGCCGTTACCGGCCGTCCGTTTGAGGAGATAGCATGATCGTTCGTCCCGTACGCAGCAGCGATTTACCCGCTCTGATCGAGCTGGCCCGCAGCACTGGCACCGGCCTGACCACCTTGCCGGCCAACGAAGAGCGCCTGTCGCACCGGGTTGGCTGGGCCGAAAAGACCTTCCGTGGCGAAGCGGGGCGCGGCGACGCCGATTACCTGTTCGTGCTCGAGGATGACGACGGCCGCGTGGTGGGAATTTCCGCAATTGCCGGCGCCGTGGGTCTGCGTGAGCCCTGGTACAACTTCCGGGTTGGCTTGACGGTCAGCGCTTCGCAAGAGCTGAACATCTACCGCGAAATTCCGACGCTGTTCCTGGCCAACGACCTGACCGGCAACTCCGAGCTGTGCTCGTTGTTCCTGCATGCCGATTATCGCACCGGCCTCAACGGCCGCATGCTGGCCAAGGCGCGGATGTTGTTCATCGCCGAATTCCCGCAGCTGTTTGGCAACAAGATCATCGCCGAGATGCGTGGCGTCTCCGACACGGCTGGCCGTTCGCCGTTCTGGGAAAGCCTGGGCCGGCACTTCTTCAAGATGGAGTTCAGTCAGGCCGATTACCTGACTGGCGTGGGCAACAAGGCGTTCATTGCCGAGTTGATGCCCAAGTTTCCGCTCTACACCTGCTTCCTTTCCGAAGACGCGCGCAATGTCATCGGCCAGGTTCACCCGGACACCGAGCCGGCGCTGGCGATGCTCAAGAGCGAGGGTTTCAGCTACCAGGGCTACGTCGATATTTTCGACGCCGGCCCGGCAGTGGAATGCGAAACCGGCAAGATCCGCGCGGTGCGTGACAGCCAGGCGCTGGTGCTGGCCATCGGCACCCCGGGGGATGACGCCACGCCGTTCCTGATTCACAACCGTAAGCGCGAAGACTGCCGCATCACTGCTGCGCCCGCACGTTTTGCCGCCGGTACCCTGGTGGTCGATCCACTGACCGCCAAACGTCTTCAACTCAATGCCGGTGATCAAGTGCGCGCCGTGCCGTTGTCTGCTGCCCGGGAGTCGAAATAATGAATTCGCTATACATCGCAGGTGAGTGGCTGGCGGGTCAGGGCGATGCCTTTGAATCGCTGAATCCGGTGACCCAGCACGTGCTGTGGTCGGGGCAGGGCGCTACCACCGCCCAGGTTGAAAGCGCCGTGCAGGCTGCGCGCCAGGCGTTCCCGGCCTGGGCCCAGCGTACCCTGGAAGAGCGCATCAGCGTGCTGGAGGCCTTTGCCGCCAGCCTCAAGTCCCACGCCGACGAGTTGGCGCACTGCATCGGTGAAGAAACCGGCAAACCGCTGTGGGAAGCGGCGACTGAAGTGACCAGCATGGTCAACAAGATCGCCATCTCGGTGCAGAGCTACCGCGAGCGTACCGGCGAAAAGAGCGGCCCGCTGGGCGACGCCACCGCCGTATTGCGGCATAAGCCCCATGGCGTGGTTGCGGTCTTCGGGCCTTACAACTTCCCGGGTCACTTGCCCAATGGGCACATTGTTCCGGCCCTGCTGGCCGGTAACAGCGTGCTGTTCAAGCCTAGCGAACTGACCCCGAAAGTCGCCGAATTGACGGTCCGTTGCTGGATCGAAGCCGGCCTGCCGGCGGGTGTGTTGAACCTGCTGCAAGGCGCCCGTGAAACCGGGATCGCGTTGGCCGCCAACCCGGGGATCGACGGTCTGTTCTTCACCGGTTCCAGCCGCACCGGCAACCACCTGCATGCGCAGTTCTCCGGGCGCCCGGACAAGATTCTCGCGCTGGAAATGGGCGGCAACAACCCGCTGGTGGTCGATCAGGTCGCCGACCTCGACGCGGCGGTCTACACCATTATTCAGTCGGCCTTCATTTCTGCTGGTCAACGCTGCACCTGTGCGCGCCGCCTGCTGGTGCCGCAAGGCGCCTGGGGCGACACGCTGCTGGCGCGCCTGGTGGCGGTCAGCGCGACCATCGAGGTCGGCGCGTTCGATCAACAGCCGGCACCGTTCATGGGGTCAGTGGTTTCCCTGGCCGCCGCCAAAGCCTTGATGGACGCCCAGGAACACCTGCTGGCCAATGGCGCGGTGAGCTTGCTGGAGATGACCCAGCCACAGGCCAATGCGGCATTGCTCACCCCGGGCATCCTGGATGTCAGCGCCGTGGCGGATCGTCCTGACGAAGAGCTGTTCGGGCCACTGCTGCAAGTGATTCGCTACAGCGATTTCGAGTCGGCGATCAGCGAGGCCAACAACACCCAGTACGGCCTGGCCGCCGGCTTGCTGTCGGACTCCGAGGCGCGTTACCAGCAGTTCTGGCTGCAGAGCCGTGCCGGTATCGTCAACTGGAACAAGCAACTGACAGGTGCTGCGAGCAGCGCGCCCTTCGGCGGCGTCGGCGCATCGGGCAACCACCGCGCCAGCGCTTACTACGCAGCGGATTACTGCGCGTACCCGGTGGCCTCGCTGGAAACACCGAGCCTGACCATGCCTGCGGCCCTGACGCCGGGCGTGAAGATGGCGTGATGCCTATCGCTGGCAAGCCAGCTCCCACAGGGTACTGCGTCGATCACAAAAACTTGTGATCACTGCTGAGCCTGTGGGAGCGGGCTTGCCCGCGATGGCCGCACCGCAGCCTAAAAGAATTGTTACCTGAGCCTATAACAACAGATTCTCGTGGAGCCTCGCTGATGAAATCCTATGAAGTCAATTTCGACGGTCTAGTGGGGCCGACCCATAACTACGGCGGTCTGTCCTTCGGCAACGTTGCGTCCCAGAGCAACAGCCAGCAGTCTTCCAACCCCAAGGAAGCGGCGCTGCAAGGCCTGGCGAAAATGAAAGCGCTGATGGACATGGGTTTTGTCCAGGGCGTGCTGGCGCCGCAGGAACGTCCGGATGTCGGCGCATTGCGCAGCCTGGGCTTTAGCGGCACCGATGCCCAAGTGATCGAGCAGGCCGCCAAAGAGGCCATGCCACTGTTGGTCGCCAGTTGCTCGGCGTCGAGCATGTGGGTGGCCAACGCCGCCACTGTCAGCCCGAGCGCCGACACCGCCGACGGCCGTGTGCACTTCACCGCCGCCAACCTCAACTGCAAGTACCACCGCAGCATCGAGCACCCGACCACCAGCCGCGTGCTGGGGGCGATGTTCGCCGACCAGAAGCACTTCGCCCATCACGCGGCCTTGCCGGCCGTGGCGCAGTTCGGTGACGAAGGCGCGGCCAACCACACCCGTTTCTGCCGTGACTACGGCGAAGCCGGGGTCGAGTTCTTTGTGTTCGGTCGCAGTGCGTTCGACCCCCGTTACCCGGCGCCCCAGAAGTACCCGGCGCGCCAGACCCTGGAAGCCTCGCAAGCGGTCGCACGTTTGCACGGCCTGAGTGATGACGGCGTGGTCTATGCTCAGCAGAACCCTGCGGTGATCGATCAGGGCGTGTTCCACAACGACGTGATTGCGGTGGGTAACGGTGAGGCGCTGTTCTATCACGAGGACGCCTTCCTCGACACCGAGCAGATGCTGGCTGAACTGTCGGCCAAGCTCGCCAAGCGGGGTGGTCAGTTCAAGGCGATCTGCGTGCCGCGTGCGCAGGTTTCGGTCGAGGACGCCGTGCGTTCCTACCTGTTCAACAGCCAACTGCTGTCGCAGGCGGACGGTTCGATGTTGCTGATCGTGCCGCAAGAGTGCCAGAACAACGAACGCGTCTGGCAGTACCTGCAGACCCTGACCAGTTCCGGTGGGCTGATCCGCGAGGTCAAAGTCTTCGACCTCAAGCAGAGCATGCAGAACGGTGGTGGCCCGGCGTGCCTGCGTCTGCGCGTGGCGTTGAATGAAACCGAGCTGGCGGCCGTCAATCCAGGGGTTATCATGACCGCGCCGTTGTATGGCACGCTGACCCAGTGGGTTGAAAAGCACTACCGTGACCGCATGACCGAAAACGATCTGGCGGACCCACAATTGTTGCTTGAGTGCCGGGCGGCACTGGATGAACTGACGCAAATCCTTAAACTGGGCGCGGTTTATCCATTCCAGATCAATTGAAAGCCCGCGACCGGCTCCTGATGAGTCGGGCGCGCTGCTTTATCTCCAGATGAGAGCGAAAAAATGAGCGATACCCTGCAGCTGATCCTTGAAGACACCGACGGCACTCAACTGGAAACCTCCTGCACCCGCGTAGCGGTGATCTGGCAGGGCAAGGAACTGTGGATCCAGCACGACGGCCGCGGCCAACTGCTGATCGGCGTTGACGTCGAAGAAGGCGATGCCGAATACGCCAACCTGCTGCTGCGCCCATTGGCGACTAATCTGGTAAGCCTGCAACTGGAAATGGAACCGGCTGAAGTCGGCGACGAAGACCACGTGCATGGCCCGGATTGCAATCACGACCATTAAGGAAATCGTTCTATGCTCGCCCTCGGCAAACTGCTTGAACTGACCCTCGCCGGCCGTGAACCGGCGGAGAAGACTCAACTGACTGTCGAAGGCGTGCGGATGCGCTGGCTGAGTGAAGGTGCGCTGGAAGTCCGGCCACCGCAAGCTCGCGACAACGGCCTGGACTTGCTGTTGTCGGCCGGCATCCACGGCAACGAAACAGCGCCGATCGAGTTGCTCGATCGCCTGTTGCACGACATTGCTCGCGGTGACTTGAAGCCGTGCGCACGCATTCTGTTCCTGTTCGGCAACCCCGAGGCCATGCGCCGCGGCGAGCGTTTTGTCGAGCAGGACGTCAATCGGCTGTTCAACGGCCGGCATGAATTGAGCAGTGGCTGCGAGGCGCTGCGCGCCTGTGAACTGGAGCGCCTGGCAGCGAGTTTTTTCAGCTTGCCGGACCGTGAGCGCCTGCACTACGACCTGCATACCGCTATTCGTGGTTCGAAGATCGAACAGTTTGCCCTGTACCCCTGGAAAGAAGGCCGCCAGCACTCGCGTCGCGAACTGGCCCGGCTACGGGCGGCAGGCATGGAGGCGGTGCTGTTGCAGAGCAAGCCGTCGATCGTGTTCAGTTCCTACACCTACGACAAGCTGGGCGCTGAGGCCTTCACCCTGGAGCTGGGCAAGGCCCGGCCATTTGGGCAGAACGATGGGGTCAATGTTTCACGCCTGGAAACCCGCCTGAAGCAGATCATCGAGGGCAGCGAGCCGCCCTTGGCAGACGCCGGCCTGGACGGCCTGCAACTGTTCAGCGTGGCGCGGGAAATCATCAAGCACAGCGATAGCTTCACGCTGAACTTGCCGGCGGACATCGAGAACTTCTCACCGCTGGACGTGGGTTATGTGCTGGCTGAAGACATCGCGCAGACGCGCTGGGTCATCGAGGAGGAGGGTGCGAGAATCATCTTCCCCAACCCCAAGGTGAAGAATGGCTTGCGGGCCGGCATCTTGATTGTGCCAACCACGGGTGAAAACCTGGCCTGATTCAACTTCTAAAACCTGTGGAAGCAACGCTACCCCCACAGGTTTTTGCCTGGCTTAAACGGCTACCGCGCGAGGCTCGTTACGACGCAGTGCGCGGATCTTGTGCAGGGTATCGGCACAGGTCTTCGCCGCTTCCTGGCCCTTGTGCACAAAGTGCTCGAAGAAGAACTTCTGGTGTTCTTCGCCGGCATGGAAGTGATGGGGCGTCAGGGAGACCGAGAACACCGGCACTTCTGTTTCGAGCTGGACCTGCATCAGGCCACTGACAACTGCTTGGGCGACGAACTCGTGACGGTAGATGCCGCCATCGACCACCAAGGCGGCCGCGACGATGCCGGCATAACGGCCGGACTTGGCCAGCAGCTTGGCGTGCAGCGGGATTTCAAAGGCACCGCCGACTTCAAAAAAGTCGATCTCCGATTCCTGGTAACCCTGGGCAATCATCTCGCTGACGAAGCCCTTACGGCTCTGGTCAACAATATCCTTGTGCCAGCAGGCCTGGATAAACGCTACGCGCTCGCCCTGATGGTTTTTGCTTTTGCTGTCGATTGCGGTGGGTTGCATCTGTTCTGACTCCTGTTTGTGTGAAAAACAGGGCGTTATGAATCGAATGGGATTTAAGGGTGCGCAACGGGTAAGCGTGCATTGATTGCACCTCTCCCGTGGACGGCCCTTTGGCGCCAATCCCGTTCTCTCTTCATCCGGACTATGACCGTCGGCCCCGGGATCACACCGGGTCTGCTGACCTTGCCATCATTCACAACCAGCGGCTGCGGTGACACCAAGCGCTCGCGGGCTATGCGCATTGCGCGCAATTACCGCCGGTGGGGAGTTGCACCCCGCCCTGAGAACGTTTTGCCGACAGATTGTCTGGCGGCGCAGCGTTTTTAACACATATTTCACAGCTGTGCATTGCTGCTATCTGCTGATTGTCATCGACTTTTTATCGGGCGCCTGCCGCCTTTTCCTGGCGCAAGGGTTGATTATTGCCCGGCATGCCCGCAGTAATTCACACCTGTAAGGGATTCTCCCCTGTCTACCGAGGCCTGATTCATGAGTGTTATCGATCTTCGCAGCGACACCGTCACCCAACCAACCGCAGGGATGCTCGACGCAATGGCCAGGGCGGCCACCGGTGACGATGTCTATGGTGAGGATCCTACGGTCAATCGACTCGAGGCCGAGCTGGCCGGGCGCCTGGGATTTGCCGCCGCACTGTTCGTGCCGACGGGCACCATGAGCAACCTGCTGGGCTTGATGGCCCACTGCGAGCGCGGTGAGGAGTACATCGTCGGCCAACAGGCGCACACCTACAAATACGAAGGCGGTGGCGCCGCGGTGCTGGGCTCGATCCAGCCGCAGCCACTGGAGGTCCAGGTTGACGGTTCGCTGGACCTGGCGCAGGTGGCGGCGGCGATCAAGCCGGATGACTTCCACTTCGCCCGTACTCGCCTGCTGGCCCTGGAAAACACCATGCAAGGCAAAGTGCTGCCGCTGGAGTACCTGGCCCAGGCGCGAAGCTTTACCCAGGCGCATGGCTTGCAGTTGCACCTGGATGGCGCGCGGCTGTACAACGCGGCGGTCAAGCTGGGGGTGGATGCACGGGTGATCACCAAGCATTTCGACTCGGTGTCAGTGTGCCTGTCCAAAGGCCTGGGCGCGCCAGTGGGCTCGGTGCTCTGTGGTTCGGTGGAGTTGATCGCCAAGGCTCGACGATTGCGCAAGATGGTCGGTGGCGGCATGCGCCAAGCCGGCTATCTGGCGGCGGCCGGCCTGTATGCGCTGGATCATCACGTGCAACGCCTGGCCGAGGACCATGCCAACGCCGAGTACCTGGCGCAAGGTCTGCGAGCGGCGGGTTTTACTGTCGAGCCGGTGCATACCAACATGGTTTACCTGCAGATCGGCGACAAAGCCGACGCAATCAAGGCTTTTGCTGCAGAGCGGGGCGTCAAGCTCAGCGCCGCTGCCCGTTTGCGCATGGTTACCCACATGGATGTCGGTCGGGCCCAGATCGACCAGGTAATCGCGACATTCGTCGAGTTTTCCGCTAAATGATCTTGCAGGCCGTCCAATTGACGGTTTCTATCGTATAAACACGCTGTACCGCGCGCGCAGGGCCGATATAATGCGGCCCTTTGCCGTCGCTTCGTCCGTTGACGAATCGCACAGGCCTTTGGCCGCAGCCTCCGTGGAAGAACCTAATGAAAAGCGCAGAAATCCGTGAAGCCTTCCTTCGCTTCTTCGAAGAGCAAGGCCACACCCGTGTAGCCTCCAGCTCTTTGATTCCGGGCAACGACCCAACCCTGCTGTTCACTAACGCGGGGATGAACCAGTTCAAGGACTGCTTCCTGGGCCAGGAAAAGCGCGCGTATACCCGCGCCACCAGCAGCCAGAAGTGCGTACGCGCCGGCGGCAAGAACAGCGACCTGGAAAACGTCGGTTACACCGCCCGTCACCACACGTTCTTCGAGATGCTGGGTAACTTCAGCTTCGGCGACTATTTCAAGCACGACGCAATTACTTTCGCCTGGACCTTCCTGACCGGTGTCCTGCAGCTGCCGAAGGAAAAACTCTGGGTTACCGTCTACGCCTCCGACGATGAAGCGTATGACATCTGGACCCAGCAGATCGGTGTGCCGGTCGAGCGCATGATCCGCATCGGCGACAACAAGGGCGCGCCTTACGCTTCCGACAACTTCTGGACCATGGGCGATACCGGCCCGTGCGGCCCATGCACCGAGATTTTCTACGATCACGGCGACCACATCTGGGGCGGCCCACCGGGTTCGCCGGAAGAAGACGGCGACCGTTACATCGAGATCTGGAACAACGTCTTCATGCAGTTCAACCGCACCGCCGATGGCGTGTTGCATCCGTTGCCAGCGCCGTCGGTGGATACCGGCATGGGCCTGGAGCGGATCAGTGCGGTGATGCAGCACGTCAACTCCAACTATGACATCGACCTGTTCAAGAACCTGCTCAAAGCCTCGGCTGAAGCAATCGGCTGCGAAAATGGCGATCAGTCTTCACTCAAAGTGGTTTCCGATCACATCCGTTCCTGCGGTTTCCTGATTGCCGATGGCGTGCTGCCGTCCAACGAAGGCCGTGGCTACGTGCTGCGCCGGATCATCCGTCGCGCCTGCCGCCACGGTAACAAGCTGGGCGCCACTGGCAGCTTCTTCTACAAGATCGTCGCGGCGCTGGTGGCCGAGATGGGTGAAGCCTTCCCGGAACTCAAGCAGCAGCAGGCCAATATTGAGCGCGTGCTCAAGGCCGAGGAAGAGCAGTTCTCCAAGACTCTGGAGCACGGCCTGAAGATTCTCGAGCAGGACCTGGCCGAACTCAAAGGCACCGTAGTGCCGGGCGACGTGGTGTTCAAGCTGTATGACACCTATGGTTTCCCGATGGACCTGACCGCCGACATCGCCCGCGAGCGCGAGCTGACCATCGACGAATCCGGTTTCGAGCGCGAAATGGAAGCCCAGCGCGTGCGTGCACGTTCGGCCAGTTCGTTTGGCCTGGACTACAACACCCTGGTCAAAGTCGACGTGGCCACCGAGTTCACCGGCTACACCGATACCCGCGGTTCGGCGAAAATCGTTGCCCTGTACAAGAATGGCCAGTCGGTCGACGTATTGAGCGAAGGCGACGAGGGCGTGATCGTTCTCAACCAGACCCCGTTCTACGCCGAGTCCGGTGGCCAGGTCGGTGACTGCGGTTACCTGCAGGCCGGTACTGCACGTTTCGACGTGCGCGATACCACCAAGACCGGTGGTGCCTTCCTGCACCACGGTGTGCTGGCATCGGGTAGCCTGATCGTTGGTGCGCCGGTTGAGGCCCAGGTGGATGCCGAGGTGCGTCACGCTACTGCGTTGAACCACTCGGCGACCCACTTGCTGCACGCAGCCTTGCGCCAGGTGCTGGGCGAGCACGTCCAGCAGAAGGGGTCGTTGGTCGACAGTCAGCGCCTGCGCTTTGACTTCAGCCACTTCGAAGCCATCAAGCCTGAGCAGATCAAGGCGTTGGAAGAAATCGTCAACGCGCAGATTCGCCAGAACTCGGCGGTAGAGACTGAAGAAACCGACATCGACACCGCCAAGCAAAAAGGCGCCATGGCGCTGTTCGGCGAAAAGTATGGCGACAGTGTGCGCGTGCTGAGCATGGGCGGTGATTTCTCCGTCGAGTTGTGCGGCGGTATCCACGCCAACCGTACTGGCGACATCGGTTTGCTGAAGATCATCAGCGAAGGCGGTGTGGCTTCGGGCGTACGGCGTATCGAGGCAGTGACTGGCGCAGCTGCGCTGGCCTACCTGAACGCGGCAGAAGAGCAACTCAAGGAAGCGGCCAGCCTGGTCAAGGGCAGCCGCGACAACCTGATCGACAAGCTGTCGGCTGTGCTTGAGCGCAACCGTCTGCTGGAAAAGCAACTCGAGCAGTTGCAAGCCAAGGCCGCCAGTGCGGCGGGTGACGACCTGTCGGCCCAGGCCCAGGACGTCAAGGGCGTGAAGGTGCTGGCCGTGCGTCTCGACGGTCAGGATGGCAAGGCGCTCCTGGCGCTGGTCGATCAGTTGAAGAACAAACTCGGCCGCGCAGTGATCCTGCTCGGCAGTGTCCATGAGGAAAAGGTCGTGCTGGTTGCCGGTGTGACCAAAGACCTGACTGGCCAACTCAAAGCCGGTGATTTGATGAAGCAAGCCGCTGCGGCAGTGGGCGGGAAGGGCGGTGGTCGTCCGGACATGGCGCAAGGCGGTGGTATTGACGCTGGCGCACTGGACGCGGCCCTGGCCCTGACCGTACCGTTTGTCGAACAGGGTATTTAAGGCTGTATGCCGGGCCTCTCGTCTAGTGGTAGGTCCGGCTGCTGTTTGAGTGACTAATGGGCGCCCTTCATGGGCAGAGGCGGCTTTGAAATGGCTTTGATCGTACAGAAATTTGGAGGCACCTCGGTCGGCACTGTCGAGAGAATCGAGCAGGTCGCCGACAAGGTTAAGAAATTCCGCGATGCCGGCGATGACCTGGTGGTCGTGCTGTCTGCAATGAGCGGCGAAACCAACCGTCTGATCGATCTGGCCAAGCAAATCAGTGGCGATGAGCAACCGGTTCCGCGTGAACTGGATGTGATTGTCTCCACCGGCGAGCAGGTGACGATTGCATTGCTGGCCATGGCGTTGATCAAGCGCGGCGTGCCTGCGGTGTCGTACACCGGCAACCAGGTGCGGATCCTGACGGACAGCGCGCACAATAAAGCGCGTATCCTGCAGATCGATGACCAGAAGATTCGCGGTGACCTGAAGGCTGGCCGCGTGGTTGTGGTGGCCGGTTTCCAGGGCGTCGACGAGCACGGCAACATCACCACCCTGGGCCGTGGCGGCTCCGACACCACTGGCGTGGCGCTGGCAGCGGCCCTGAAGGCCGATGAATGTCAGATCTATACCGACGTGGACGGGGTGTACACCACCGACCCGCGCGTGGTGTCCGTGGCCCAGCGCCTGGACAAGATCACCTTCGAAGAGATGCTGGAAATGGCCAGCCTCGGTTCCAAGGTGCTGCAGATCCGTGCGGTCGAGTTCGCCGGCAAGTACAACGTCCCGCTGCGCGTACTGCACAGCTTCAAGGAGGGGCCAGGCACCCTCATTACTATTGATGAAGAGGAAACCATGGAACAGCCGATCATTTCCGGCATCGCTTTCAATCGCGATGAAGCCAAGCTGACCATCCGTGGCGTGCCAGACACCCCGGGCGTGGCATTCAAGATTCTCGGCCCGATCAGTGCCGGCAATATCGAAGTCGACATGATCGTGCAGAACGTTGCGCACGATAACACCACCGACTTCACCTTCACCGTGCACCGCAATGACTACCAGGCGGCCCAGACCGTGCTGGAAAACACCGCTCGCGAGATCGGTGCCCGTGAGGTGGTGGGTGACACCAAGATCGCCAAGGTCTCGATCGTCGGCGTTGGCATGCGTTCTCACGCAGGTGTTGCCAGCCGCATGTTCGAAGCCCTGGCCAAGGAAACCATCAATATCCAGATGATCTCCACTTCGGAGATCAAGGTGTCGGTGGTGATCGAAGAGAAGTACCTGGAACTGGCTGTGCGCGCACTGCACACGGCGTTCGAACTGGACGCACCGGCTCGCCAAGGCGAGTGATGTGGTCCCGAGGGGCGCGGTCTGACCGCGCCCTTTATTTTTTGAGTGGCGTGGGCAAGGCTGTTCTTTTGCATGCGCTGGTCAATACTTAAGCGTGTAGAGCTGCGATCGTTCCGGTCGCCGTTCGAGCGCTTTTTTTTTGCAGACTGTTGTCCCTGAACTGAAATGCGTAAGGAGAAAGGTATGCTGATTCTGACTCGTCGGTGTGCAGAAAGCCTGATTATCGGTGATGGCGAAATCACCGTAACCGTGCTCGGCGTCAAAGGAAATCAGGTGCGCATAGGCGTTAACGCACCCAAGGAGGTAGCTGTACACCGTGAGGAAATCTACCTGCGTATAAAGAAAGAGAAGGACGAAGAACCAAGCCATTAATTTTTATCGCTTTTTATGTTTGCAAACGGGGAAAAGGTTGGTTAAGATACGCCCCGTGTTGCGGAGAGCTGGCCGAGTGGCCGAAGGCGCTCCCCTGCTAAGGGAGTACACCTCAAAAGGGTGTCGGGGGTTCGAATCCCCCGTTCTCCGCCATTATTTGTGTAGAGCGTTGTAATCAGGCTTTTTCGGTAAGTGATTGAAATTACTAGAAAAAGTGCTTGGAAAAAAGATTCGACGAACTATAATGCGCGGCAACAAATGCACTCGTAGCTCAGCTGGATAGAGTACTCGGCTACGAACCGAGCGGTCACAGGTTCGAATCCTGTCGAGTGCACCAATTAAGGGTTGTTTGAAGTGATTCAAGCAACCTTGTTTCAATCAGTTGTGATCTGGTTTAAAAGCACACATTGCACTCGTAGCTCAGCTGGATAGAGTACTCGGCTACGAACCGAGCGGTCACAGGTTCGAATCCTGTCGAGTGCACCATTTAAGGGTTGTTTGCAGTCATGCAGGTAACCTGGCTTCAACCAGTTGTGATCTGGTCTAAAAGTACAATTGCACTCGTAGCTCAGCTGGATAGAGTACTCGGCTACGAACCGAGCGGTCACAGGTTCGAATCCTGTCGAGTGCACCAAACACCAAAAAGCCTGCGTCTAACGCGGGCTTTTTGCTGTCTGGGATTTGGCTTTCTGCCGAACACGTCTTTGCTCGTCAAATCTGCTCGGCGCGCTTTTCATCTTCTTTGCCTTGATTGCCCGATCGGCTGCTTGCAGGTGTTCGGCTTCGGGCAGGACTGCCGTGTCGGCGTATACCTCGGTGTTGCTGCCGGGCAGGTAGGTGCGGACTTGCTGCAGGCTCGGACGCTCTCCGGTCTTGCAGGCCGTGCTGGTGAATGTGATGCGACCGTTGGCTGCCTCACAACGCTGCACAGTCATTACTTGCGCGCTGGCCGCTGGGCAGAGCAGGGTGGTCAGTAACAAACAGCGTATCCGCGATGGCATTCAGCGCCCTCCCTGGCGATCCATTTGAAGGTTAGTCGGACATTTTGCGATGGCCCTGTGTTTTCTTTTCGGGATAAGTCGTCGCACTCTCATGGATCAGGACAGCGCTCAGGTTTGTCGTGCAAGCGCTTGTTTCAGCCGCGATTTTTAACGTTTAAAAGCGTCAGGCGGTGTATCATTGCGCCCGTCAGCCCCGCCGGGGCTTGTGGAATACCTCCATGGACTTACCCAGTAGTTACTCAGTACCCCGTTTTTCCAATCATGAATTGACTGATTGATCCTTCCGGCGTGCCCCGCTGCTGGGAGTGGAGTTCGCCTATGACTGAAGTAGAAGTAAAAAAGACTCAAGAAAGCTTGCAGGACCGCCTTGCTCAAGTCATTGAGCTGCTGCAGCGCCAGCGGGTGGTCGAAGACCTGACTCACCGCCAGGAAGGTCCTCATCACGACCGGGTCGAGAACCTGGTCCACCGGCAGAACCTCGTCGAGTTGCAACGCAAGCTCGATGACCTGCACTCCGCTGACGTTGCCTACATCCTTGAAGCATTGCCGCTGAACGATCGCCTGACGGTCTGGCAGTTGGTCAAGGCTGAGCGTGACGGCGACATCCTGCTTGAAGTGTCTGACTCAGTCCGTGAAACCCTGATCGCCGACATGGACGATCACGAGCTCCTGGCAGCCGCCAAGGAGATGGACGCCGACGAACTTGCTGACCTGGCCCCTGAGCTGCCGCGAGACGTCGTCCATGAGCTGATGGAGACCCTCGATGGCCAGCAGCGTGAGCGCGTGCGCTCCGCGTTGTCCTATGACGAGGAGCAGGTCGGTGCATTGATGGACTTCGAGATGGTGACGATCCGTGAGGACGTCAGCCTCGAGGTGGTCTTGCGCTACCTGCGGCGCCTCAAGGAGCTGCCGGGCCATACCGACAAATTGTTCGTGGTCGACTACGACGGTGTGCTCAAGGGCGTCCTGCCGATCAAGCGCCTGTTGGTCAACGATCCGGACAAGCAGGTCTCGGAAGTCATGGCCAGCGATCCGGTGAGCTTTCACCCGGACGAAGATGCCTATGACGCGGCGCAGGCGTTCGAGCGTTACGACTTGATCTCGGCCCCGGTGGTCGACAAGAACGACAAGCTCATCGGCCGTCTGACCATCGACGAGATGGTCGACCTGATTCGTGAAGAGAGCGAAAACGAAGTCCTCAACATGGCGGGTCTGCGTGAAGAGGAAGATATTTTCGCTTCGGTGTGGAAGTCCCTGCGTAACCGTTGGGCGTGGTTGGCCATCAACCTGATTACCGCCTTCGTTGCCTCGCGGGTGATCGGCCTGTTCGAAGGGTCTATCGAGAAGCTGGTGGCCCTGGCGGCGCTGATGCCGATTGTTGCCGGCATTGGTGGCAACTCCGGTAACCAGACCATCACCATGATCGTGCGCGCCATGGCGCTGGACCAGGTCAGTACCGGCAATACCTCGCGCCTGATGCGCAAGGAGCTGGCGGTGGGCCTGATCAATGGCCTGGTGTGGGGTGGAGTGATTGGCGTAGTGGCCTTCCTGCTGTATGGCAGTTGGTCGCTCGGCGTCGTGATGACGGCCGCCATGACCCTGAACCTGCTGCTGGCGGCGCTGATGGGGGTGCTGATCCCGATGACCCTGGCGCGCGTCGGGCGTGACCCGGCAATGGGTGCGAGCGTGATGATCACGGCCGTAACCGATAGCGGCGGCTTCTTCATCTTCCTTGGCCTTGCCACGATCTTCCTGCTCTAGGCCTGTGCTGCGCGACCTGGCCCAATGGCCGCGTCGCGCATCTGGGATTAATCAAACTGTCTGATGTCGATGGCCTGCGTGCGAATCATCGCGAAGATGCCTGGGCGGACTGTTTCAGGCAAAAAAAAGCCAGCGCGAGGCTGGCTTGAACTTTCGGGGTGTAATCAGGACGGGTTTGCGGCCATTTCAGCGTCATGGGCAATCAACGACACCAGTGCATTTTGCTGGCGGTGAGACAGTTGGCGGAAGCGTTGCAGCAGTTCACGCTCGTGCAGCGACAGCTCGGGACTGTCCAGGCGCATGCTCAACTCTTCACCCAGCGCGCCTTCCTGAATAAGACTCTGCTCCAGGCGCGCGATGATTTCGGAGTTCATGCTGCGATGATGGTTGCGTGCCACCTCGGCAATGCGTTCACGCATTCCGTCTGGCAGGCGTACGACGAACTTGTCAGCCGTACGGCTGGAATAAATTGCCTGTTTCAATGGGCGCATATATTTAACCGGTTAGTTCAGGGGAGCGGTTCTCGGAATTGGCCGCAGGATGTCTTTAGGACAAGCAAGGCAGCCAAATGTTCAACCTGAATTGATAAGAGGCCCGCATCATGCCTCAAGCAAGCCAGATCCTTGGCGCCAATTCTGTGACAAATATTGAGCCTGAGGCAGGCGTTATGCCAGCACCAATTATCAGAAATGCGGACTGGTTTGAAAACTTAAATCCGCTCCGGGTGCATGGCCTCGCCCTTTTGCCCAGTGGACAGGGGGCTGCGCGTCCTTGTGTGCAAGCCGTGTACGCTTGCACGCCACTCCTCTACGTATACAGCGTAGTGGCAAATGGCCGATTTACTAGGGGTGAATACATCATGAGGGGATATTGCGGGTGAGTGGCAGACTGGTTTATCTCATGGGCCCCTCGGGCTCTGGCAAGGACAGCCTGATCGATGCGGCCCGCGATGCTCTGGCGCAACTCGACTGCGTGGTGGCGCGCCGGGTAATTACCCGCTCGGCAGAGTCAGTCGGGGAGGCTGCCCTGGGGCTCACGCCCCAGGCATTTGCCGAATTGGCGCGTGAGGGCGGTTTTGCCCTGAGTTGGCATGCCAACGGGCTGGATTACGGAATTCCGGTGCAGATCGATCAGTGGCTGGCGCAAGGGCTGCATGTGCTGGTCAACGGTTCCAGGGGGCACTTGCCTCTAGTGAAAGAGCGCTACCCGCAGTTGTTGCCCATCCTGTTGACGGTGAATACCGATGTCCTGCGTGAGCGCCTTCAGCGCAGGGGACGTGAAAGCAGCGAAGAGATCGAGACCAGGTTGGCGCGTAATGCCTTGTTTGCCCGTGGTACGGCGGAGGACGAGTCCGGCGGTATTTTCCTGCTGGATAATTCCGCCGAGTTGTCGACAACTCTGGCTCGCTTGCTGGCGTTGCTTGGCAATGAAGGTATCGTGGAAAAACCCCGTTCGGCGTGAGCGGGCCATTGCCTACACTTAATAAGCCGTACAGACGACATGACAAACGCGGGGCTGCCCGTTAACATGCTCGCCGTCCATCGCGCCGCAGCTCCTTGCGGCCGGTCTGTGTCTCAGTAGCTCAATTGGATAGAGCATCCCCCTCCTAAGGGGAAGGTTGCAGGTTCGAACCCCGCCTGGGACACCATATAAATAGAGCCTTTTAACCCGTCATCCTGACAGCTCACTTTTTCCGTAACAGCAGGGTGGCAGCAAAAGGCGAAAATAAACCCCGCATAGGTCAGTCTTGCGGGGTTTTTTTTGGCTGAAATAATTAATAACGAAAGCAGCAGGCTTTATGACGACGGGTAGAAACGAACTTTGCTGGTGTGGCTCAGGGAAAAAATTAAAACGTTACCATCTTGGGCGCGCCGCGGCCGACCCTCTCAAATTCTGGGATTGATGCGCCCCGGATTCTCCAGACATCTTGCAAGCCCGCTTTACACGGCCTCCTTAAATAAGAACGCCCCCGTAACAGAACTGTCATCGTTCATCCACCAGCCACTGCCCTAAGCGTCCCGGCTACGGATAGATGCTTACTGGGCGCTACGGCTGAAAATCCTGATCACTTCACTCAGATGCTCGGCCATTGCCTGACGCGCTGCGTCGGGGTCGTGTTGTTCCAACGCTTGCAGCACACGCCGGTGTTCATCTTCCGAACGATGGGGCATGTCGCCCGAGCTGTAATGGCTTTGTAGACGCTGGAACATGCTGCCGTATCGATGGCCTAACAGGTGTTGAATCATCAGCGCGTAGGCCGGGTTGTCCGAGGCCTGGGCGATGCGGATATGGAATAGGCGGTCGCCGGGGTGGGTGTGTGAATCTTCACGGTTGTCCTGCACGTTGCGCTCGAATGCCTCGCGGATGCCTGCCAGTTCTTCATCGCTAGCGTTCACGGCCGCCAGCGCGGCGGCTTCGGGCTCGATCAGACGGCGGGCCTGAAGCAAGGCGAAGGGCGGGATTTCAGCGCTGAAATCAATCTCGATCCCCAGCTCAGGGTCCAGCTCTTTCCATTGATTGCGCGTGACTTGAGCCATGACTGGCTCATTCGATACCGCTTGCACTGAAGGCTCGCAGACCAGCACCCCGTTACCGACGCGCACATCCACCAAGCCGATCACTTCTAGCGCAATCATTGCCTCACGCACAGAGGCTCGGCTCACACCTAGCAACTTGGCCAGCTCTCGCTCGGCCGGCAAACGGCTGCCTGGCGGAAATTCTCCGCTGTCGATCAAGGCTCGCAGCTGGTCGGCGATCTGCCGGTAAAGTCTTTGGTTATCAATAACTTGAAATGGCATTGAAAATTAAACTCTGGTTTGGACAGCATTCGACAAGCACGCCGGTGGAAAAGACGCTTGTTGATGGTCGAGGCGAATGCTATAAAAGGCCTAATGGTCTGACCATTGAACCCATAACGTGAAGTGATCATAGCAAACTTTATTCTGACGCTTGAGTCGGTCTGCCAATTGATGCGCCTCCAATGGCCTGACCATTGGGCCAATCTTCGCGAAAACAATAAAAAATTAGCGTCACGGAGCACTTATGAATCTTTCCGGCAAACGCGTGCTGATCACGGCGGGCGCTCAGGGTATTGGCCTAGCCAGTGTCCAGGCGTATCTCGCTGCTGGCGCTGAAGTCTTCGCCGCCGACATCAATGCTGGCGCCCTCGAAGCACTTGAAGGTGCACATACCCATATCCTAGATGTCACCGATGCAAGCGCCATCCAGCACCTAGCCCAAGAGCTTGGTCCGCTAGATGTTCTGTTCAACTGCGCAGGTGTGGTTCACAGCGGCAACATTCTTGAGTGCAGCGAAAACGACTGGGCCTTCGCCCTGGACCTAAACGTTACCGCCATGTACCGCATGATCCGAGCTCTCTTGCCGGGCATGTTGGCGAACGGTGGCGGCTCGATCATCAATATGGCCTCGGTGGCTTCCAGCGTTAAAGGCGTTCCCAATCGTTTTGCCTACTGCGCCAGCAAAGGTGCGGTAATTGGCCTGACACGTTCAGTGGCGGCTGATTTCGTCAGTCAGAACATCCGCTGCAATGCCATTTGCCCCGGCACCGTTGACTCCCCCTCCTTGCGTCAACGCATCAGTGAACAAGCCCAAAGTGAAGGTCGCAGCATCGCTGAGGTCTACGCCGCCTTCGCTGCCCGCCAACCGATGGGCCGCATCGGCACCGCTGAGGAAATAGCACACCTGGCGCTGTACCTGGGCTCAAGTGCCAGCGGGTTCACCACCGGAACTGCGCAAATTATTGATGGCGGCTGGAGTAACTGAGTCCCGCGCCGCCATTAGACCTGCGTACCCCCTTAGCTCTAACTAACAAAGGAAATAATATGAAGCTGCTGCGCTACGGCGAAAAAGGCCAGGAACGTCCTGCGTTGCTTGATAACAACGGTCAATTGCGCGACTTGTCCGAAGTGGTCGTTGATATCACGGGCGACGCGCTGAGCCCGCAAAGCATCGCCCGCCTGCAAGATCTCGACCCGTCCAGCTTGCCGCTGGTTGAAGGCTCGCCACGCCTCGGCGCTTGCGTTGGTGAAGTCGGCAAGTTCATCTGCATCGGCCTCAACTATGCCGATCACGCCGCCGAAACTGGTGCCGCAATCCCGGCCGAACCGGTGGTGTTCAGCAAGTGGACCAGCGCCATTGTCGGCCCGAATGACGACATCGAGATACCGCGCAACTCACGCAAAACCGACTGGGAAGTCGAGCTTGGCGTGGTCATCGGCAAAGGCGGCCGCTACATCAGCGAAAGCGATGCTCTCGAACACGTGGCCGGTTATTGCGTAATCAATGACGTGTCCGAGCGCGAGTTCCAGCTGGAACTGGGCGGCACTTGGGACAAAGGCAAGGGCTGTGACACTTTCGGCCCGCTCGGCCCTTGGCTGGTGACCCGCGATGAAGTCGCTGACCCGCATCAGCTCGATCTGTGGCTGGAAGTCGACGGCAAGCGTTACCAGAACGGCAACACCCGGACGATGATTTTCCAGATCCCAAAAATCATCAGCTACCTCAGCCAATTCATGAGCCTGCAACCCGGTGATGTGATCTCCACCGGTACTCCCCCGGGCGTCGGCCTGGGTATCAAGCCTGAGCCGGTGTACCTGCGCGCAGGTCAACAAATCCGTCTGGGCATCGCCGGCCTCGGCGAACAAAACCAACGCACCGTGAATGCCCAGTGACAGGTAGCTACGCCATGACCACGATTACCGCTGTACGCGTTGAAGACATCCGCTTCCCTACTTCGCAATCTCTCGATGGTTCGGATGCGATGAACCCGGACCCGGATTACTCCGCGGCCTATGTCATTCTCGAAACCGATACCCCGGGCCTGGAAGGCCATGGGCTGACCTTTACCATCGGCCGCGGCAACGAGATTTGCTGCGCCTCGATCAAGGCGTTGGCCGGTCTGCTGGTGGGGTTGAAGCTGGAATGGATTGCCCAAGACATGGGCCGTTTCTGGCATCACGTCACCAGTGACAGCCAATTGCGCTGGATCGGCCCGGATAAAGGCGCCATTCACCTGGCCACCGGAGCGGTGGTCAACGCCGCCTGGGACTTGTGGGCCAAGGCGGAGCGCAAGCCGGTCTGGCGCCTGGTGGCGGACATGAGCCCCGAGCAGTTGGTGCGCTGCATTGATTTTCGCTACATCACCGATTGCATCACCCCGGCAGAAGCCCTGACGTTGCTGCGCGAACGCGCCCGGGGTAAAGCCGAGCGCGTTGCGCTGCTCGAAGAGCAAGGTTACCCGTGCTACACCACTTCAGCCGGGTGGCTGGGGTATGCCGACGACAAGCTGCGCCGTTTGTGTCAGGAAGCGGTCGACGCCGGTTTCTCCCACGTCAAACTCAAAGTCGGCCGCGACCTGAAGGACGACATCCGCCGCGTGCGTATTGCCCGTGAAGTGCTGGGCCCGGATCGTCAGTTGATGATCGACGCCAACCAGGTGTGGGAAGTCGACACGGCCATCAACTGGGTCCGCGAGCTCTCCTTCGCCAATCCATGGTTCATTGAAGAGCCCACCAGCCCGGATGACGTCGAAGGCCATCGCAAGATTCGTCTGGGTGTCGCTCCGGTCAAAGTCGCCACGGGGGAGATGTGCCAGAACCGCATCGTGTTTAAACAATTGATCATGCGTGAAGCAATTGATGTGGTGCAGATCGACGCCTGCCGACTGGGCGGGGTCAATGAGGTGCTGGCGGTGATGCTGATGGCCGCCAAATACAACTTGCCGGTATGCCCACACGCAGGCGGCGTGGGCTTGTGCGAGTACGTACAGCACCTGTCAATGATCGATTACCTGTGCATCGCCGGCACCCATGAAGGTCGCGTAGTGGAGTTTGTCGACCATCTGCACGAACACTTCGTAGACCCGTGCGTAATTCGTAATGCGGCCTACATGCCACCGCAGGCGCCGGGCTTCTCGATCCAGATGAAGGCCGCCTCTCGAGAGCAGTACCAGTATCGGGGCTAACCGCCATGCGATCCTCGCGCCCACTTCGGCTGAATGCTCACCAGCACTCCAGTCGCTATGACGCCACGGCCTATCGGGTACGTGATGGGCCTGGTGGCTGATAACGCCTCCACAGCTGTGGCGTTTTGCCGATGGGCCGTTCTTGGTGGTCGCGGCTTATGTCCGTGGCGCCTTGAAAAAGCTGTAAGCGCTGTATTGATGTTGCTGCACTCCACAAAAACAATAATCGGAGGACGTCATGTCTAACCCCGCGTTGAAGCAGGCGCTCAGCAAAATCCGCTGGCGCATCTTGCCCTTTGTTGCATTGATGTTTGCGATGGCAATCATTGACCGTTCCAACATCGGTTTTGCCAAACACGCCTTTCAGGCTGACACCGGCCTCAGCAACGCCGCTTTTGCGCTTGGTGCGGGCATTTTCTTTATCGGCTACGCCGTGTTTGAGGTGCCCAGCAACCTGATGCTGCACAAGATCGGCGCGCGTATTTGGTTGAGCCGGATCATGGTCACCTGGGGGTTGGTTTCGGCTGCGATGATGTTTGCCCACGACGAAACCAGCTTCTACATCCTCCGCTTTTTGCTGGGCGTGGCCGAGGCCGGTCTTTCGCCGGGCGTGGTGCTGTACCTGACCTATTGGTTCCCGCAGAACCAGCGCGGTTCGGCCTACGGCATTTACTATTTTGGTGTGCCGGTGTCTTTGATTGTAGGCGGGCCGGTGTCGGGATGGCTGCTGGAAACCGCCCAGTTCGGTCTGGCCGGTTGGCAATGGATGTTTGTCACCGAAGGCCTCGCCGCCTCGATCATCGGCGTGTTTGCGTTCTTTTACCTGACCGACAAACCGCGAGACGCCAAGTGGATGAGTGCTGAAGAAAAAGCTGCGATTGAGCACGAACTGGAAAAAGATCAGCTGTTGAAAGCCAATAATGGTCCATCGACATGGCGTGCGGCATTGATCAACCCTAAGGTTCTGTACTTCACCCTGATCTATTTCACGATTCAGGTCAGTGTCTACGGCGTACTGTTTTACCTGCCCACGCGAATCGCGGAACTGCTCGCCACCGGCATCGGCCTGAAAGTCGGCATGTTGACCGCCATTCCCTGGATTGCCACCGTTTGCGTGCTGTATGTGGTCACCCGTTACGCCGACCGAAAAGGCCAGCAGGCTCGTTTTGCAGCCTTGATGCTGGCATTGGCAGCAGTGGGAATGGTGGGCTCGACCTTGAGCGGTAGTCTGCCGCTGGTGATGCTGTCGTTCTGCGTTGCCGCCGCCGGGTTCATCACCGTGCAGCCGCTATTCTGGACCTTGCCTACTCGCTTCCTGGGCGGTGCCGCAGCGGCCAGCGGGATTGCGGTGATTGGCGCATTGGGCAATCTAGGCGGCTTCCTGGCGCCAACGGTCAAAACCTGGGCCGAGCAGTACTTCAATAACGCCCACGCGGGGATGTACTTCCTGGCGGTGACCGCCCTGATCGGTACGCTGATGCTGATTCGCTCGGCAAGAGCGGGGCACGAGTCAGGAAAGCGGGTTCAGGTGGCCCGATCGCCCAGCTGAAAATGTGTACGTGCTCGCGATGGCACCTCTTCTGTACACCAGTGGCATCGCGAGCAGTCCCGCTCTCATAGGTCATGAAGCGCCATGTAGTTGCGCTGGTTCGCTCGGCACGTGCTCCTTGTTGGCGAGCGTTATTGTGGCAACGTGGCCGAGGGCCCCCTCACATTTCATTTCAGATGGAGTGCAGGCGACTGATGATTTGGGATACGGCGTCGTCCGGTGAGAGCTGGGCTGTATCTATATAGAAGGGCGGTGGATTCCACGGTTCATAGTCATGTGCCAGCACTGACGCCCAGGTTGGAGGTGTCAGGCCGGGGATGTCGGTCGTGCGGGTTTCGACGCGTCGGCGATGTTCTTCTGTGTCGGAGCAGATCACTTCAATATCCAGTAGCGCTGCGCCGGCGCTGGTTGCGGTGGCGTGCCAGGTGTTGCGACTTGCCGATACCGGGTTGACGCAGTCGACGACGACGGTGTGGCCAAGACGCAGATTGCTCAGGGCAAGCTCGTTGGCCACGAGGTAGCCGCTGGTGCCTACGTCCTGTACGAGGACGCAGGCGTTGCGGATGGCTTGTTCGATGGTATCGATCCGTAGGTAGACCGCTCGCAGTCGATTGGCCAGGAGCTTGGCGATCGTGGTTTTTCCGGTGCCGGGTAGGCCGCTGAATACAATAAGCACGAGCTGTCCTGCGGGGGAGGGGATGCAGCATCTTCTCTATATAGAAGAGGTTTTGAAAGCCGGTCGCGGCCAGGCACCTGATTTCAGGGCTTATTCAGGCTGTTTTCGGTGTTTTGATAGAAAAACCAAATTAGCAGTTGACGGCAGATTCTATATGTCTATAATTCGCCCCACTTCCGGCGCAGTCGAAACGGAAAACTCCTTGGTAAACAATGAGTTACGCAGTTTTCGGCAGCGGGTTGCTTCAGTTCATCGAAGCGCGAAAGGAGTTGAAAAAGAGGTGTTGACAGCAGCGTGTAACGCTGTAGAATTCGCCTCCCGCTACCGAGTGATCGGAAGCGCAAGTGGTTGAAGTTGTTGAGGAAATCTTCAAAAACTTCTGAAAAT
>NZ_FYEC01000053.1:0-10326 GCF_900187635.1 Pseudomonas sp. Irchel 3H3
AAATGTTGGACAAGTGCTACGCGAGTGAATTTTTTGCGGTAAAGCTCATGACCTCGTTCATCTTGGGCGTGAAGATGAAAGGAGTTTTTACCCAGGTCGATGGCGGCGATAGCTACTTTGTTCATGAGAATGGTCTCCGGTGAGCCCCCAGTGAAAGCTTAGTGGGCTATCACTGGGGGCGGCGGGGGTAACCATTTCATTAGGGATATGTGTGGCTCACAGAATTTGAATTCTACAGGGAAACCTGTGGGAGCAGGCTTGCCAGCGAAGGCCGCGCAGCGGTCTATCAGTCCGGCTCGCAGCCCTTGAGCACCAGGCGGATGATGGTCTGCGCGGCGGCTTCGTAGTCTTCTTCGTCGAGCTTGGCCTTGCCGGTGACGGCGGAGATCTGCCAGTCGAAGTCGGCGTAGGTCTGGGTTGCGGCCCAAATGCTGAACATCAGGTGATTGGGGTCGATCGGGGCGATCTGGCCGCGGTCGATCCAGGTCTGGATGCACTCGATATTGTGCTTGGCCTGGCCGTTGAGCTGTTCGACCAGGTCGGCGCTCAGGTGCGGTGCGCCGTGCATGATCTCGCTGGCAAACACCTTGGAGGCAAATGGCAGGTCGCGGGAGATGCGGATCTTGGAGCGGATGTAGCCGCTGAGCACCTCGCTGGGTACGCCATCGGCGTTGAACGGCGTCGAGGCCTGCAGGATCGGCTCGATGATGCTTTCCAGAACCTCGCGGTAGAGGTTTTCCTTGGACTTGAAGTAGTAATAGACGTTGGGCTTGGGCAAACCCGCCTTGGCCGCGATGTCACTGGTTTTGGTCGCAGCGAAGCCTTTGTCGGCAAACTCTTCACTGGCGGCACGCAGGATCAGTTCTTTGTTGCGCTCGCGGATAGTACTCATAAACCAAGGTGTTCCTTGCCGATACTGGCGGTCGCGCATGGTAGCACCGGCCTTGCGCAGCGCTCAAGAATGCCCATTGCCCCGATGGCAGGCTATGCTGCGCAACATCCATTCCCGAAGGAAACCATGAGCCATGGCAGGAAGTAGTTTGTTGTTGCTGATCGACGATATCGCCGCCGTGCTCGATGACGTCGCGCTGATGACCAAGATGGCCGCGAAAAAGACTGCGGGCGTGCTTGGCGACGACCTGGCGCTCAATGCCCAGCAGGTCAGCGGCGTGCGGGCCGAGCGGGAAATCCCGGTGGTCTGGGCGGTGGCCAAGGGCTCGTTCATCAACAAGTTGATCCTGGTGCCCTCGGCGCTGGCCATCAGTGCGTTCGTGCCCTGGCTGGTGACGCCGCTGTTGATGCTCGGCGGCGCCTACCTGTGTTTCGAGGGTTTTGAAAAGCTGGCGCACAAGTTTCTCCACAGCCCGGCGCAGGATCAGGCCGAGCATGCGCAGTTGGTCGAGGCGGTCGCGGACCCGGCGGTTGACCTGGTGGCGTTCGAAAAGGACAAAATCAAGGGCGCAGTGCGTACCGACTTCATTCTCTCGGCGGAGATCATCGCCATTACCCTGGGCACCGTGGCGGATGCGCCGCTGACCCAGCAGGTGATCGTGCTGTCGGGCATTGCCCTGGTCATGACCATCGGCGTCTACGGCCTGGTGGCGGGTATCGTCAAGCTCGACGACCTGGGCCTGTGGCTGACCCAGAAGCCTTCGCAGATTGCCAAGGGCATCGGCGGCGCGATCCTGCGGGCTGCGCCGTACATGATGAAAAGCCTGTCGGTGATCGGCACTGCGGCGATGTTCCTGGTCGGTGGCGGGATCCTGACCCACGGCGTACCGGTCGTGCATCACTGGATCGAAGGCGTGAGCCAGAGCGTTGGCGGCTGGTCGTGGATCGTGCCGAGCCTGCTCAATGCGGTGGCCGGGATTGTCGCGGGGGCGGTGGTGTTGGCGGGGGTGATGGTGGTGAGCAAGATCTGGAAATCTGTCAAAAGCTGATGCTGTGGGTGGAAAATCAAAAAGGCCATTCGATCTGCATCGAATGGCCTTTTTTATCACCGCAAACGTTACTCGGCGATCTGCAGCTTGCGTGCTTCGGTGTACACGTAGCGGACCTTCTCGTACTCGAACGGCGAGTTCATCTGACCGTAGCGGAAGTTGGTCTGGTAGCGTTTGTCGACGCCGCGCAGGATCCAGACTTCCGGATGGTTGGAGCTGACTTCAGCCACGTTGAGGAAGTTGATCGCCGACTCTGCGCTGTAGTCCACCACCAGCCCGCCGGTATCGCGCAGGTTGGAAGGCCCAAGGATCGGCAGCATGAAGTAGGCGCCACCCGGAACGCCGTAGAAGCCCAGGGTCTGGCCGAAGTCTTCGCTCTGACGCGGCAGGCCCATGGCGGTCGCCGGGTCCCACAGGCCGGCGATGCCGATGGTGGTGTTGAGCAGCAGGCGGCCGGTGGTTTCCAGCGAGCGCTGGCCCTTGAGTTGCAGCAGGCTGTTCACCAGGTTGGGCACGTCGCCCAGGTTGTTGAAGAAGTTGCTGACGCCGGTGCGCAGGAAGCTTGGGGTGATGTAGCGGTAGCCGTCGACCACGGGCAGGAATACCCACTGATCGAAGCGGTAGTTGAAGTGGTAGACCCGACGGTTCCACGACTCCAGCGGGTCATAGACGTTCAGCGCACTGAGGGTCGAGCGCTCGAATTCGCGCTGGTCCAGCCCTGGGTTGAACTTGAGTTTGGTCAATGGCTCGGTAAAGCCATCCGGGTCGACCACTGTGGGTTCGTTGGCCTTGCTGTTGTCGGCATTGGCATAGCCTGCGCACAGTAACGCGGCGAGAAGCAGGAGAGGTTTAGCCACGGAAAAACTCCAGCATGGCGTCGGCGTTGACGCGGTAGTTGAGGTTGCCGCAATGGCCGCCGTGAGGGTAGACCGTCAGGCGGTCACCAAAAGTCTTGCGCAGGAAGCCGAGGTCGCCAGGGCCGAGGATCACGTCGTCGGCGTTGTGCATGACGGCGATTTTCGGGCTGGCTTGCAGGTAATCCTTGAGCGCGTAGAGGCTGACCTGGTCGATCAGTTGCAGCAGGCTGCCACCGTCGGTGCGGGCGCGCCACATCGGGATCACCTGCTCGGTGAGGTAGCAGTCGAAGTCGCATTGCAGTGCACGCTTGAGGAACGGCGTGAGGCTGGTGCCTTCGGTGATCGGGTACTTGGGCGGAGTGATCAGGCCACGACGGTTGACCAGGTCCGAGGTGTAGGCGATGTCGGCCGCGGAGAAGCGGAACGAGGTGCCGATCAGCATGGCCATCTGTTCGTTGGTCAGGTGCTGCTTGGATTGCTGGAAGTCGTAGAGCAGGGCGTCGTTGAGGTCGATGTAGCCTTTTTGCTGGAAGTAGCGGGTCAACTTGTTGAGCACCAGTTCATAGAAGGTGGTGCTGGTGTTGATGCCCTTGACCTCGGTTTGCACCAACTTGTCCAGGTTGGTGACGGAGGTGTAGAGGTTGACCGGCGGATTGAGCAGCAGGACTTTCTTGAAGTTGAAGCTGCGTCGGGTTTCGTCCAGATGAGCAACAAATGCCGCGTCCAGGGCGCCGAGGCTGTAGCCGGTGAGGTAATAGTCGGTCACCGGTAGTTTCGGGTTCTGCGCGCGTACCGCTTGCATCACGCGGTACAGGTCTTCGGCATCTTCCTTGGTTACGCCCGGGGTGGCGAAGCGCGACGCTGCGCTGATGAAGTCGAAGCTGGTGGGCGAGGACAGTTGGACGACGTGGTAGCCGGCCTTGTAGTACAGGCGCTTGAGGTATTCGTTGAGGCTGCTGTCGTAGCGGGCGCCGGTGCCGGCGATCAGGAAGATCAGCGGTGCCGCGTGATCCTGGGTGGCCATGCGATAGGTGAGTTTCTTCACGGCCCAGAAGTTGTCCGGCAGTTCGAACTGGCGTTCCGGGCGCAGGGTCAGGCTGTGATCCGATTGGTTGATGTCTTCGTCCAGGGGCAGCTCTGGCCTAAGGTCCGGAGGTGTCGTGGCAATAGTCGCTTCAAACGGGTTGGTAAGCGGGTAGCCATAACTGGCGGCATCGATATCTGCCGCCAGTGCGGACGCACTCAGGATAAGGCCGCCGAATACGGCAGCGAAGCGCAAGGAACGGAGCATGACTAAATCCCTTAGAGGAAGGTGCCTAATGAAGTTCGCAGGCTATGACCACAGGTTATGCGCCAAAGTGCCATGGATCGGCACCAAACAGGCCTTATGGTGGGTAATAGTAGCTGGACGATACACTTTGCCGGTATTTGATGACCAGATATCTGTTGATCTTCCTTGCGTCGTTTCGCGGGGGGATTAAGCTGGGCGCCGTTTTTGCCTATCGGAGTGCTTCATGTCCAGCCGTTTTCCCGTGATTTTGCTGCTCATCGTCCTGCCGTTGTGGCTGGCCGCCAGTTATGGCGTGCGTTATGGCTTCATGGAAGATGCCCAGTGGGTGGGGATTTGTGTCGACGAGGCGAATCGCTGGCAATGCCAGTTACGCGCAAACCTGGGGCTGCTGATTCACTTCAAGGTCATGGGCTGGGGCGCATTGGCGGCGGCGGTGCTGGGGTTTGTGCTGCCGGGTCGTGCTGGCTGGTGGCTGGCGGTGTTGGCGCTGGTACTGGGCTTTCCCGCACTGGCCTTGTACAACACCGGCCTGGCGGTGTTTGCGGTGGTGATTGCGGGGTTGCGGTTGGTCAGGGCGCCGCGTGGCGCCTGACTAATCGAATCGCGGGCACAGGACTGCTGAAAATCAACCGCGGCGTACCCGCAGGCTGCGCCACAGTGCAGCCACCAGCAAGCCGCTGACCAGCGCCCAGCCCCAGGCCTGCTGGTTGAGCAGTCCTTCACGGTACAGCTGTGGGGCGATCCCGGCACCGATGATGAACGCCAGCAAGGCGATTTCGCGGCGCGGTGCGCTCACCGGGCGAATCAGGTAGACCAGTGCCGGCAACAGCAAGGCGGCGCTGGGGAAGCTGCGATAGCGGGGTTCGAACACCAGCCCCAGCATCATTACCGCGCCCGCAAAGCCGGTAGCAGCCAGTAACCAGCCTGCACGTCGTTGCAGTGCCTCAAACGCGCGCTCGCGCCAACCGGTGCGGGTGCTCAGGCTCAGCGCCGCGTGGGCCAGGACCAGCAGGTTCAGCGCGACCAGCAGACCGGCCCACAGCCATTCATCGAGCGAGCGGCTGGTGACTCGCGCCAGTTCCCCCCAGGTACCGATAGAACAGGCCGCCACGGCGCCCAGCAGCGGCAGCACCAAGGCTGCACGGGTGCTGCGTACGCGACCACCGAGCAACAGCGTGGCGAGGAAGATCAGCCCGCCCACCGCCAGCCATTGTGGCCAGAGTGGCAGGTTGCTGACCGGGCCTGCGAGGACATTCTTGTCCTGGCGATCGGCATCGAACAGACCCCAATAGCCGCCCACCGCGCCTTCGCTGCCACGTTTCCACGGCTGGTCGAAGGCTTCGATCAGGTTGTAGTGCCAGCCTTGCTGCTCGGCCATGGCGACAAAACCGCGGATGAAGCGCGCTTCGTTGACGCGGCTGGGCAGGGCAGTCTCACGCTGGCGACCTTCGCTGGGCCAGCCGGTTTCGCCGATCATCACGTCCTTGGGCGCGAAGCGGTTGCCGAACACCTGGCGCACTTGGGCAACATGCTGCAAGGCGGCATCGATATTGGAAGGGTCATCCTCCCAGTACGGCAGCAAGTGGATAGTCAGGAAATCCACTTCGGGGGCGATCTGCGGGTGCTGGAGCCAGAATTCCCAGACGTCGGCGTAGGTCACCGGTTGCTTGACGTTCTGCTTGACGTGCTTGATCAGCTTGGCCAATTGCGGGCCGGTGATTTCCTTGCGCAGCAGCGCTTCGTTACCGACGATCACCGCCGAAACCACGTCCGGGTTGGCATTGGCCTCGGCAATCAGCAGCTCGATTTCCTTGGCGGTGTCCACCGGGTTGCTGTTGACCCAGGCGCCGATCATCAGCTTCAGGCCATGTTTGCGCGCCAGTGCCGGCAGCGCTTCAAGGCCAGTCACCGAGTAGGTACGAATGCATTCAAAGCGGGTTGCCAGCAGGGCCAGGTCGGCGTCCATGCGCTCGGGGCGCAGGTTGAACGGCTGGTCGAACGGCGACTGGTCCTTATCGAAGGGGGTATAGGAGGCGCACTGCAGTTTGTGCGTGGCGCTGGCAACGTCCGGCAGCAGCACCGGTTGGCCAAGGCCGTACCAGTAGCCGCCGAGGGCAAACAGGCCGAGCAGGCAGGCAAATGCATAAGCTAAAAAAGGAAAACGCGCGGTGGCGGGCATGGTCAGACCGTCTGGGAGCAAAGCCGCGCATCTTACCTGCATTTACCGGCGGTCTGGGCGTTAGGTGGTTTTGCCATGCAAGGTTCGGGCGGGATCGGCCGGGGTTTTACCGATGGCTGGCGTTACTGGCTTTCTGATGTCGTTTCTCGCTGCCTTGAGGTCGCTGACAGAGCAGGTCCTCTTGGGCGCGAGGTTGATGATCGAAGCATCAGTACTCCGCTGATGTTCGAACGAGTTTGCGGTGAAGCGTGATGGGGGCGCTGTGCACCATAACAATACGTTGACGCCGCTCGGCATCCGTCGGGCGCAGCACTTTCGGGGAAGTAACGATGAAGATGCGACGACTCTTAGGCGCCGGTGCCGTTCTGGCATTGGCGATGGGCTCTACTCTGGCGACAGCCGACAGCAAAACCCTGAGCATCGGCTATGTCGACGGTTGGTCCGACAGCGTGGCGACCACCCATGTGGCGGCGGAAGTCATCAAGCAGAAGCTGGGCTACGACGTGAAACTGCAGGCCGTGGCGACCGGGATCATGTGGCAGGGTGTGGCCACCGGCAAGCTCGATGCCATGCTCTCGGCCTGGTTGCCAGTGACCCATGGTGAGTACTGGGCCAAGAACAAGGACAAGGTGGTCGACTACGGCCCCAACTTCAAGGACGCGAAAATCGGCCTGATTGTGCCGGAGTACGTCAAGGCTGTCTCGATTGCCGACCTCAAGACCGACACTACCTTCAAGAACAAGATCGTGGGCATCGACGCCGGTTCAGGGGTAATGCTCAAGACCGACCAGGCCATCAAGGACTACGGCCTCGATTACAAACTGCAAGCCAGTTCCGGCGCCGCAATGATTGCCGAGCTGACTCGCGCCGAAGACAAGAAAGACTCGATTGCCGTGACCGGCTGGGTGCCGCACTGGATGTTCGCCAAGTGGAAACTGCGTTTCCTTGAAGATCCAAAAGGCGTGTATGGCGCGGCGGAAACCGTCAACAGCATCGGCAGCAAGGGCCTGGAAGCCAAGGCGCCGGAAGTGGCCAAGTTCCTGCACAACTTCCAATGGGCTTCGAAGGACGAAATTGGTGAAGTAATGTTGGCGATTCAGGATGGTGCCAAGCCTGACGCAGCGGCCAAGGATTGGGTCGCGAAACACCCTGAGCGCGTCGCCGAGTGGATCAAGTGATTTGATTCGACGCGTCTAGTCAGCATCTTCCAGGCCCGTTTGGCATTTTTGCCAAGCGGGCCTTTGTGTTTCTGGCGCTAAAGCAGTGGTTTTTATCTGCGGGGCAAATTGGCGAAAGCGACATCTGGTTCTAAGACTAAGGTCGTCTGGAACCTCTCCTTGAGCCGCATAGAGTGGATAACGTTCCAACTAAAATCTGTGCTGCGAGGATAAAAACAATGAACGACAGCATTTACCTCTCGATTCAAAACAGCCCGCGCTTCAAGGAGCTGGTTCGCAAACGAGAAAAGTTCGCCTGGATTCTCTCGGCGATCATGCTTGGGCTGTACTCCGGATTCATTCTTCTGATCGCTTACGGGCCGCACGTACTGGGGGCAAAAATCAGCCCTGAGTCGTCGATCACCTGGGGCATTCCGATTGGTGTGGGGCTGATTGTGTCGGCCTTCATCCTGACCGGTATCTATGTGCGACGCGCCAACGGCGAGTTCGACGATCTGAACAATGCAATTCTGAAGGAGGCCAAGCAATGATCCGGCGTCTATTGGCTCTATTGAGCGTTGCAGCGTTCGCGCCGGGTGCCTGGGCGGCTGACGCCCTGACCGGTGAGGTGGCCAAACAGCCGCTGAACATTCCTGCAATCCTGATGTTCGTGGCCTTTGTCGGCGCTACGTTGTGCATCACCTACTGGGCCTCGAAGAAAAACAACTCGGCGGCCGACTACTATGCGGCGGGCGGCAAGATCACCGGTTTTCAGAACGGCCTGGCGATTGCCGGCGACTACATGTCGGCAGCGTCCTTCCTGGGGATTTCCGCGCTGGTGTTCACCTCCGGCTACGACGGCCTGATCTATTCGATCGGCTTCCTGGTGGGCTGGCCGATCATTCTGTTCCTGATCGCCGAGCGTCTGCGTAACCTGGGTAAGTACACGTTTGCCGACGTGGCGTCCTACCGCCTTGGGCAAACCCAGATCCGCACCCTGTCTGCCTGCGGTTCGCTGGTGGTGGTGGCGTTCTATCTGATCGCACAGATGGTCGGTGCCGGTAAGCTGATCCAGTTGCTGTTCGGCCTGGACTACCACGTTGCGGTGATCCTGGTCGGTGTGCTGATGTGTATGTACGTGCTGTTCGGCGGCATGCTGGCGACTACCTGGGTGCAGATCATCAAGGCGGTGCTGCTGCTGTCCGGTGCCTCGTTCATGGCGCTGATGGTGATGAAGCACGTCAACTTCGACTTCAACATGCTGTTCTCCGAGGCGATCAAGGTTCACCCTAAAGGTGAAGCGATCATGAGCCCGGGCGGCCTGGTGAAAGATCCGATTTCTGCGTTCTCGCTGGGTCTGGCTCTGATGTTCGGTACTGCTGGCCTGCCGCACATCCTGATGCGTTTCTTCACAGTGAGCGACGCAAAAGAAGCGCGTAAGAGCGTGCTGTACGCGACTGGCTTCATTGGTTACTTCTACATCCTGACCTTCATCATCGGCTTCGGCGCGATCTTGCTGGTGAGCACCAACCCGGCCTTCAAAGATGCTGCTGGCGCGCTGTTGGGCGGCAACAACATGGCGGCGGTGCATTTGGCCAACGCGGTTGGCGGTAGCATCTTCCTGGGCTTCATCTCGGCAGTGGCGTTCGCGACCATTCTGGCGGTTGTGGCGGGTCTGACCCTGGCCGGTGCTTCGGCGGTGTCCCATGACCTGTATGCCAGTGTGATCAAGAAGGGCAAGGCCAACGAGAAGGATGAGATTCGTGTTTCGAAGATCACCACTATCGCTTTGGCGGTGCTGGCGATTGGCCTGGGTATTCTGTTCGAAAGCCAGAACATTGCGTTCATGGTGGGCCTGGCCTTCTCCATTGCGGCCAGCTGTAACTTCCCGGTGCTGCTGCTTTCCATGTACTGGAAGAAGCTGACCACTCGTGGGGCGATGATTGGTGGCTGGTTGGGTCTGATCAGTGCCGTTGGCTTGATGGTGCTTGGGCCGACCATCTGGGTGCAGATCCTGCATCACGAGAAGGCGATCTTCCCTTACGAGTACCCGGCGTTGTTCTCGATGATTATTGCGTTTGTCGGGATCTGGTTCTTCTCGATCACTGACAAGTCGGCGGCTGCGGACAATGAGCGGGCGCTGTTCTTCCCGCAATTTGTGCGGTCGCAGACTGGGCTGGGGGCGAGCGGGGCGGTTTCGCATTGATGGTTTGATGGTTTTGTAATGTTGTGCTGAATGCCCCGGTTGAGAGATCGGGGCATTTTTTTGTGGGCGGTTATCGGGCTTTGGTGTGTTTTTTATTGGGTGTATATCCGTTGCTGCGGTTAGGGCTGCTTAGGGTTTCGCCCAACGGCGACTCACTTTTTTTCAAGCGCCAAAAAAAGTAAGCAAAAAACGCTTGCGGTATGACTCACCCACATGGGTTACAAATCAGTTCACGCACATAGGCAACAGTTTTTAACTAGCAGGCGAGCTGACACTCGGCCTATTGAGTGGTGAGGGGCTCTTGATCTGGCTTGTGATCTTGCTTTGGCTTCGGCTTTTGATCTTTTGCCCCATCGGCAGGCCGAGCGAAGGTGTTCATCAGGGGGTAGGCGCGCAGCGCCGTGCGGCGTAGCCGCATTCATCGAGAGGAGGTGCAGCGAAGCAAACCGTAGGCGATGCCCCCGGATGGACACCGTAGTGAGGGAACTGATTTGTAACCCATGTGGGTGAGTCATACCGGGGCAAAGCCTTTTGCTTACTTTTCGGCGTTTGGAAAAGTGAGTCGCTGTTGAACTGCCCCCCGAAAGTTGGACAGGGGACGCTATTGATTTAATGCCTGGGTCCGAAATTGTACCGGGCTCAAGCCATTCAGTCTGAGGCTTATGCGGTCTTGGTTGTAGTAGGCGATGTAATCCT
>NZ_FYEC01000042.1:0-37572 GCF_900187635.1 Pseudomonas sp. Irchel 3H3
TCTGGCTCTGGCTCTGGCTCTGGCTCTGGCTTTTGATCCTGGGCGCCCCGTTAACCACGCTGGCCGAACGCAGGCTTGAAGCCGTGGGTAACCCGGCAGGACGCCGGGTTAGCCGCCCCGCGCCATGGATGGCGCGTGGCGGCGGCCCACGGATTCAAGCCGGAGTGAGGGAACACCGAGCCTAAGCGAGGTGCCGAGTGGTGGGGCAAGAGCCTTTTGCTTACTTTTGGGCTCCTCCAAAAGTGAGCCGCTGTAAAAGCGGAACCATAGGTGGCCGTTACCGAAAAAATGGATATGTACTCGGTCTAATCCAACATCCTGGTCGCACCACAGTTGTGTAGATACTTATGCCTATCGCAGGCAAGCCCGCCCCCACGGGTTGGGTCTAGGGTTGTCCTGTGTACCCCCTCCTCATTTGTAGAGGTCCGTTCTGCGCTGGTGTTCTATAGGGTGATGCCAGCCCGATAACAACAAGAGAGCGTCCCGATGCAACGATTGATTCCCAACCTGCTGGCCGCCGCGCTGGCCCTGACTGCGGTGCCGGCGATGGCCGCGGCCGACCTGGTGCTGTTCAACGGCAAGGTGTTTACCGCAGAGCCCGGCCAGGCGCTGGTGCAGGCGGTGGCGGTGCAAGATGGCAAGATCCTGCAAGTGGGCAGCGACGCCGAGATCCAGGCCCTGGCCGACGCCAACACCCAACGTATCGACCTGGCCGGCAAAGTGCTGATGCCGGGGTTGATCGACACCCACAGCCACCCGGTGGTGGCGGCCTTCGACAGCATGGGCGCCAACCTGCTGGACGAGGTCAAGCCGCTGGCGGAGCTCGAACAATGGATCATCGAGCAGGACCAGGCCGGGCGCGCGCGGGCCGGTGACGTGATCAGCATTGCCGGGACCAGTTCGGCCTACTGGGACAAAAGCCGCGAAATGGGCCAGCGTTTCAATCAGGGCCGCTGGGCCGATCAGCCGCTGGTGTTCAGCGGCATCGACGGGCATACCGGCTGGGCCAACAACGCCATGCTCAAGCGCCTGAAGATCGATGCCGCGCTGGTCAAGGGCCTGTCGGAGCAGGACCGTAGTTTTGTCGGGCATGAGGCGGACTTCACCCCCAACGGCTATTTTGCCGAATCGCGCTGGGACAAGATCCGCAACGAAATCCCTGCGCCCAGCCAGGAAGCCATGCTCAAGGCCGCCCGCGAGGCAGTCAGGATCAACAACCAATATGGCGTCACTGCCTGGATGGACGCCGCGGCGAATGCGGGGAGCGACGACTCACTGTTCGACTTCAAGGCGACGGCCGACAGTACCGGGGTCCTGCCGTTGTACCGCGCACTGGCCGAGAAAGGCGAACTCAGCGCCCACGTCGCGGCCCTGATGCTGACCAATCCGAAGAGCCGGCCCGAGGACCTGGAAGTCCTGGCCACGGTGATGAAACAGTTCGAGGGCGTACCCAACCTGACGTTCCCCGGGATCAAGGTGTTTGCCGATGGCATTCTCGAGTTCCCCGGGCAGACGGCGGCGGTCATCGTACCCTTCAAGAACAGCCATAAAAATGGCCAGTTGTTGATCGACCCGGAGCACTTCGGTGAGCTGGTGGTGGCGGCGGAGAAGCGCGGCTGGATCCTGCACATGCATGCGGTCGGTGACCGTGCGGTGCGTGAAGCCCTGAATGGCGTGGCCTACGCGCGCAAGCTCAGCCCGACGCCGGTGCCCCATAGCATCGCGCACCTGCAACTGGTCAATCCCAAGGAGTTCCCGCGCTTCAAGCAACTGGGGGTGATCGCCTCGATGCAGTTGCTGTGGGCCACCGGCGAGTCGTACACGGTGGAACTGGTCAAGCCCTACATCAGCGCGTTCGCCTACGGTTACCAGTATCCCGCCCGCTCGCTGCATGACGCCGGTGCGGTGATTGCCGGTGGCAGCGACTGGCCGGTGTCCAGCCCCAATCCGTTCAACGCCATCGCCCAGGCCAGTACCCGCAAAGGCCCGCTGGGGGTGTTGAATGCCAAGGAAAGCCTCGATCGCCAGAGCATGTTCTACGCCTATACCCTCAACGCCGCCAAGACCCTGCGCCTGGAGCGGCAGATCGGTTCACTGGCGCCGGGCAAGCAGGCTGACCTGATCATTCTCGACCGCGATGTGTTCAAGGTCAGTGACGACGAGTTGTTCGACACCCAGGTCCTGAAGACCTTCTTCGCCGGCAAGCAGGTGTACGCCCCCGCGTCCTGAACCGCGCTACCCCTAACACCCGCGATCCAGCCAAACCACCGGGCGCCTTGCATCTCAAGGCGTCCGGCAACGCCGTGCCTGCAATAACCCGCACACTCATAACAACAAGGGTTTTCCATGAACGCACTCTCACGCTTCGCCCTGGCCAGCCTGGCCCTGTTGCCAATCACCAGCCAGGCGTTGCCCCTCAGCGACGACTTCAGCCTGGACATGAGCCTGACCGCCGCCAGTGACTACCGCTCCCGCGGAATCTCCCAGACCCTTGGCGATCCGGCGCTGCAGTTCGGCGCCACGCTGCAACACAGCAGCGGCCTGTACCTGGGCGCCTGGACCTCGAATGTCGACTTTGGCTATGACTACAAGACCCGCCAGGAAATGGAGTACTACGCCGGTTATTTCTGGCAGGCCACGGATGCCATCAGCCTGGACCTGGGATACATCAAATACGACTACCCGAAGGAGGGCCAATTCAACCTCAGTGAGGTCTACGCCATCCTCGACCTGTATGGGGTCAAGGTGGGTGCGTACTACTCCAACGACACACCCAATGTGTTTGGCCAGGACCAGGACACCCTGTATGCCTATCTCGGCTACACCCTGGTGCTGCCGGCCGAGGTGAGCCTGGACTTGCGCCTGGGGCGCAACGACACCAAGGATGAAGCCTTCCTGGCCACCAACGGCAGCGGGAGCTCGGCCTACAACGAATGGGAGGCCAAGCTCAGCCGTGAGTTCGTGGGCGTCACCTGGGGCCTGAGTTATGTCGACACCAACCTGAAAAAAAGCCAATGTGCCAGTTGGTATGGCTATGACGACCTGTGCACGGCCACCGTCGTGGTCAGTGCCAGCAAGGCGTTCTAAGTCGACGCCGCAATAACAACAACAGTGTCTGCTCCTCCAAGGAAAAACCGTTCATGACCAAGGTCATCGAGAGTTCCAAGCGCAATCCACTGATCGAGACCCGCTCGATCGACTACATCCCCGAATCCGAACGCCATGGCAGCCTCTACAGCCAGTTCACCCTGTGGCTGGGGGCCAACCTGCAGATCACCGCGATTGTCACCGGGGCCCTGGCAGTGGTGCTGGGTGGCGACGTGTTCTGGTCGCTGATCGGCCTGTTGCTCGGCCAGGTGCTGGGCGGGGCGGTGGTCGCCCTGCACGCGGCGCAAGGGCCGAAGCTGGGCCTGCCGCAGATGATCTCCAGCCGGGTGCAATTCGGGGTCTATGGCGCAGCCATCCCGATTGTCCTGGTGTGCCTGATGTACCTGGGTTTCAGCGCCACGGGCGCGGTGTTGTCGGGGCAGGCGATTGCCCAGTTGATCGATGTCAGCGACAGCGCCGGGATCCTGATCTTTGCCGCGTGCATCGCGTTCCTGACGATCTTCGGCTACCGGGTGATCCACCTGGTGGGCAAGGTCGCGAGTGTGCTAGGGATCATTGCCTTTGTGTACCTGTTCACCCGGCTGCTGACCCTCAATGACATCGGCCTGCTCCTGGAAAACCGCCACTTTGCCTGGGGCACCTTCCTGTTGGCGGTGTCGCTTTCGGCCTCCTGGCAGATCGCCTTTGGTCCCTATGTGGCGGACTATTCGCGCTACCTGCCGAGCACCACCTCGTCCTGGAAAACCTTCACCGCCGTTGGCCTGGGAACCGTGCTCGGCGCCCAGGCGTCGATGGTCCTGGGGGTGTTCGCCGCGGCGTTGGCGGGCGCCGGCTTTCGTGGGCACGAGGTGGCGACCATCGTTGGCCTGGGCAGCACCGGAGTGATCGCCTCGTTGCTGTATTTGAGCGTGGTGCTTGGCAAGGTCACCGTCTCGACCCTCAACGCCTACGGCAGCTTCATGTGCGTGGCCACCATCATCAGTGGTTTTCGCAGCAGCCTGCAGCTGACAGCCCGGCACCGCATGGTATTCGTGCTGCTGATTGTCGCGGCGTCGACCACGCTGGCGCTGCTGGGGCAGTACTCGTTCCTCAACTCGTTCAAGTACTTCATCCTGTTCCTGCTGACCTTCTTCACCCCCTGGAGCGCGATCAACCTGGTGGATTACTACTTCATCAACAAGGAGCGCTACGACATCCCGGCCCTGTCCGACCCGGCGGGCCGCTACAGGCGCTGGAACGTGCTGGGCATCAGCGTCTACGTGATTGGCGTGTTGATCCAGTTGCCGTTTGTCGACACCCATTTCTATTCCGGGCCGATGGTCGCGCAGTTGGGTGGGGTGGATATTTCCTGGATCGTCGGCCTGCTGGTGCCGGGCATCCTCTACTACCTGCTGGCCAGGTCGACGGCCCTGGCGGTGGTATCGCAGCGGCCGGTTTAGGGGGGCATTTTTTGTCGAGGAGGCTAACCGTGGGTGATCTACACTGGATTGACTGCACCGAGCCGGTGCAACGGTCTAAGGGAGGTCATCATGAGTAGGTTGTCATCCATTAGCCTGTGCGCTGCCTTGTCGCTTGCCTGCACCCAGGGATGGGCGGAAACGGTGGTGCCGACAAAAGGTCAGAGCGCGCAGCAAACCCAGCTCGATATCAGTGAATGCCATAACGTGGCAGCCAGCCAGAGTGCGAGCACCAACACGGCTTCCGGGGGACGTTTGCGCGGCGCCGCCGTGGGTGCCGCGGCTGGTGCAACGGGGGCCGCGGTGCGCGGCAACCAGCATGACGAGGTGTACGACCGGGTCGACGACGATGTGAAGCAGGACTATCGTCAAGATCGCGCCAAGCAGACCGCAGCGGCTGGCGTGGTAGTGGGGGGCTCGCGGCAACGGCAGGAGCGCCGGGAGCAGGAAAAGACCAGCGCCTCGACCAGTTCCACCGCCTATACCAGCTGCCTGCAGGGCAAGGGTTATCAGGTCACGCCCTGAGGTTGTTTGCGCGGGTTAATTCAAGTGAGGGACGCGGTCCATGAAGACCCCCGAGGATGTCGCTCAAACCCCTGCCGTCGGCTGGCGCTTCAAATTGGGCATCGGCATCATCTGCGTGATGCTCGGTTCCTGGGTCATGGTGCCGATCGCGGCGTCGCTCGGGCTCCCGGGCTCGAAAGTCGCGGCCCTGACCGGCGCGCTGTTCATCAGCAACAAAATCCTGCTGATCCTGGTCATCGCCGTCATGGGCAAGGCCGGGTTCCAGCGGGTCAAGCGCAGCCTCTTCGGCTACGTCTCCGGGCTGGCGCCGAGTGCTGACGTGGAAGTGGGGCCGGTGCGCCATGCCATCGGCATCGTGATGTTCTGCCTGCCGTTGATCTCCTCGGTCCTGGAACCTTACGTCGACAGTCTCTGGCCGGGTTTGCGGCCCAACGTGTGGCAGATCCAGCTGCTGGGCGATGCGATGCTGATCGGCAGCTTTTTTGTGCTGGGGGGCAGTTTCTGGGACAAGGTGCGGGCGCTGTTCGTGCGTAACGCCCGGGTGGTCACTGGCCAGGCGGGTTGAGTCCGGGCTCCGCCAGGGAGCCTCGGACTCGAACCGGGTTACGGCTTGGGCTGCCAGGCCGTGGAACCGGCGGCGGCCTTGAAACGTGCGTGGTTCTCGGCGGTGGCCGGTGGCTCGGAGTCGCCAAAAATTGCCTTCAGCCAGTGGCCGTCGGTGGGGTTGGGGAAAATGATGAACTTGCGACCGAACTCTTGTTTGTCCTCGTTCATCAGGCTCATGCGTTGCTTGACGTCCCCCACGTAGTACTTGCGCTTGAAGTCGTTGAGGTTGTCGCCCAGCATCACCACCACCTCGTAGTTCTTGGCGATTTCCTGCTGCCTCGGCTCTTTGTTGGAGCTGTCGCGATACACCGTCAGGTGCTGCTCATCGGCATAGGGCAGGTTGTTCTTGCGCAGGTTGGCCAGGGCGTACTCGAAGGTTTTTTCGCCTTGATCGCGACTGGTGACGTAGAACACCTCCACGCCTTTGGATTTTGCGTAGTTGAGGAAATCCACCGCGCCTGGCGTGGCGACCGGGCCATTGTCCGCCACCCATTTGTCCCAGGCTGCGTCGTCGAAGAACTCTTTGTCGGCGTTGATCATGTAGCCCCAGTAGCTGTTGCTCCCCAGCACGGTGTCATCGACGTCGCTGATGATCGCCAGCGGCCGGTCGCCGTCCTTGTGCGCCTGCAGGGCCCGATCCAGTTGCATTCTCGCCACGTTGAAACCCTGGTAGTACAGCGCCTCGAATTCGGCGGCGGTCTGTTTCCAGGCAACGGCGGCAGTGAGCAGGTTCGAAGCAGGAGGGCTGGCCTGCTCGGCAGCAGTGGCGGTGCCGGACAGCAGCAGGCAGGACAGGAGCAGGGGAGTGGCGAAGGTTTTGGTTATGGTTGTCTTCAAGGTTCAGCCCTTATCGCGAGGATTGATCAGCGTCGGAAAAATACCGCCAGGCAGTTCTATCCCAAGCGGGATTATTGCTCAATCCAGGTGTCGCGTTTATGGCTCAATGGGGCGTAATTCCTGCGGTTTGCTGGCGATGGTGCTCAGTGTCTGACGGTGATGTGGGGGCTGCCGTAGGCTGCGATCTTTTGATCCTTGAGGGGACATCCCTTGTGGGAGCGGGCTTGCCCGCGATGGTCGTTAACGATATCGCGTGCAATCAGGTTGCACGCGGTGTTCTCCAGGCGAACACCAACCTCGGGTACGCCGCAAACCCTGTGGGAGCGGGCTTGCCCGCGATGGTCGTTAACGATACCGCGTGCAATCAGGTTGCACGCGGTGATCTCCAGGCCATCTCAGGCCAACACCCATGGTGCCTGACACACCGCTATCGCAGGCAAGCCAGCTCCCACAGGTCTCTACCCGGCTTAACTTCCTGGGGTTTTGTTCAGCGCCGCTTCCGCTTCGGCGATCTGTGCCTGGCGTTTGCTGATCATGTCGCCGATCGGTGGGCCCTGGAAGCGCCGGGCTTCGAAGCCGAACCAGACGATTGCAGTCAGGATCAGAAAGCCGATGGTGATGTACAGCGCCCAGTCGTTCGGGGGCTGGATGCCGATGATGAAGATCACTGCCATCGAGATGATCGACGCAATCGCAAACAGCGAGTACCAGCCGCGTCCCATGTTCCAGGGGCCCATGGTCGGCCACTTCGCCGTGCCGTAGGTGAACAGGCCGAGCACGATCGGGATGATGAAGGAGAAGAACAGGAAGATCACCGTGCAGGAGACCACGATGGTGTAGACCGGGGTGGCGCCGATCGAGATCACCGATGAGCCCCAGTCGAACAATACCGCCAGGGTCGCGCCGGTCCAGATCGCGGCGACCGGGCTGCGGAACGTCGGCGAGACCGAGGCCAGGGTTTTCGAAAAGGGCAGGCCGCCATCCCGGGAGAAGGCGAAGATCATGCGTGACACCGAGGTCACGGTCGCCAACCCGCAGAGCACCTGGGAAACGAAAATCGCCACGTACAGCGCGAGTTTGACGTTGGGGTTGACCTGGGTGTCCATGGCCCAGAAAAACACGTTCCAGCCCTGTTTCGCCGCTTCGTCCAGGCTCGGCAACAGCAACACGAACGAGCACAACATGACCCAACCGAACAGCAACGACCAGACTACCGACATCACCATGCCCCGGGGCACCGACATGGCCGCGTTGCGGGTTTCCTCGGAGGTGTGCGCCGAAGCGTCGTAACCGGTAATGGTGTAGATCGGCAGCAGCAGGCCGAGCATGAAGATCCAGGCATTCGACGCCTCGGGCCAGACACTGCCGCCAGCCGCGCCGGAATAGTTGCCGAAGGTCCACAGCCGGGCGAACTCATAGCTGGGCGCCGAGACCAGGCAAACGATCGTCAGCGCCAGGGCCGTGGCGAAGATCAAGTAGCCGGAAAAATCGGTGAGCTTTGCCGTCAGGCCAATGCCCAGGTGGTTGCACAGGGCCTGGAGACCGGTGAGGACCGCCAGGAAAATCACCCTGACCGTGGTGGTGTCCTCCATGCCCAGCGCCGGTCCGAAGGCGCCGAAAAAGAAGTAGTAGGTGCCGACGTTGATGGCGCCGAGCACGGTCACCAACCCCAGTAGATTGAACCAGGCGGTCAGCCAGCCGGTGAAGCGGTTACCCAGGATCGAGCCCCAGTGATACAACCCGCCAGCGGTGGGGTAGGCTGAGGAAATCTGCGCCATGGCCAGGGCAAATACCCCGGAGATCAGGCAGCCAAGCGGCCAGCCGATGCCAATCGCCGCACCGCCTGCCCCCGAGGTGCCCTGGGCCAGGGAGTTGATGCCGCCGGAGAGGATGCAGATGATCGAAAAGGAAATCGCAAAGTTGGAGAAAACCCCCATTCGTCGCGAGAGTTGCTGGGCGTAGCCCATGCTGTGCAGCACCTTGACGTCGTCGTCATGGGGGGTGCCGCTATCGGGCTGGCTGGCTGGTTTCATGTGGGTACCCCTTCAGGTTTTGATATGCATCCACCCGCGCTGACAGCGCCGGATGGCTTGGCTTTCAACCCCTTGTCGTACTGCTCCTGTCACTGCTGGGTAAACCCTGTCCCGGCCCGTGGTCGGGCCATGGCCAGGTGACTGCTCTAGAGGCGACCGTGATAGGCCGCGGCAAATATCTGCGCCGCACCCTCGCGGGTCAGGGGCAGCGGATTGCCTCCTGCGCAGGGGTCGACCACGGCCATGTCGGCGATCAGTCCGGCCTGGCGATCGTCCACCCCCAGTTCAACCAGGGTATGGGGCACGTCGATGTCCTTGCGCAACTTGAGGACGAAGGCCAGGAAGCTGTCGAACCCGGGAGCGTGCAGGCCCAGGTAGGCCGCCAGGCGGGTGATGCGCTCCTCGATGGCCGGGCGGTTGAACGCCAGGACATAGGGCATGAAAGTGGCGTTGGTCATGCCGTGGTGGGTGTCGTACAGCGCCCCCACCGGATGCGACAGTGCGTGCATACCGCCCAGGCCTTTCTGGAAGGCGGTGGCGCCCATGGCGGCGGCCGCGAGCATGTTGGCCCGCGCTTCGAGGTCGGCTGGGGTGCGCACGGCGCGGACCAGGGCCCCGGCCACCAGGCGTATGCCTTCTACTGCAATGCCGTCGGCCATCGGGTGGAAACCGGGGGCGCAGTAGGCTTCCAGGCAGTGGGCAAATGCATCCATGCCGGTGCCAGCGGTGATCTTGGCCGGCATGCCGACACTCAGGGCCGGGTCGCTGATGACCACCCGCGGGAGCATTTTCGGGTGGAAAATGATGCGCTTGGTGTGGCTGCGTTCATCGATGATCACCGCGGCCCGGCCGACTTCGGAGCCAGTCCCGGCGGTGGTGGGGACGGCAATGATTGGGGCGATGCGGCTGTCGTCGGCGCGGGTCCAGTAGTCGCCGATGTCTTCGAAGTCCCAGACCGGCCGGCTCTGGCCGCTCATGAAGGCGATGAGCTTGCCCATGTCCAGGCCACTGCCGCCGCCGAAGGCAATCACCCCGTCGTGCTGGCCGGTGCGCCAGGCCTCCAACCCACCCGCCAGGTTGGCTTCCACCGGGTTGGGCTTGAGGTCGCTGAACAGCGCCACGCCTAGGCCGGCGGCGCGCAGGGCGTCGACTGCCGCCACCGTGATCGGTGCCCGTGCCAGGCCGCTGTCGGTGACCAGCAATGGGCGCTGGATGCCCTGGCTGCGACAGACATCGGCCAGTTCGGCAATGCGCCCGACACCGAAGCGCACGCTGGTGGGGTAGTTCCAGTTTCCCGTCAGGCTCATGGTTCAGATCTCGTGGCGCAGATGAAAGGATTTGGCGCGGGTCAGGTGTTCATAGCCCAGGCTCGACAGGGTGACGCCGCGCCCGCTGTTTTTCACCCCGGTCCAGGCCAGGGCCGGGTCCAGGTAATCGCAGCGGTTCATGAACAGGGTGCCGGTGTCGATCGCGTTGCCCAGCTGTTCGGCAGCGGCCAGGTCCTGGGTCCAGAGCGAGGCGCTGAGGCCAAACTCGCTGTCGTTGATCAGGGCGAGGGCTTCTTCGTCGCTGCGCACCGGCATGATGCCCACCACCGGGCCAAAACTTTCGTCGCGCATCAGCGCCATCCTATGGCTGACATCCACCAGGACCTGGGGCGCGAGGTAAGCACTGCCTGGCACGTCGGCGGGAAAATCTTCGGGCTTGATCAAGGCCCGGGCACCCTGGGCCAGGGCCTGGGCGATTTGTCCACGGACCAGGTCCGCGGCCTGGGGCGTAACCATCGGACCCAGCGTGGTGGCTGGGTCCAGCGGGTTGCCCAGCACGTACTGGCGGGTCAGGGCGACAAACCGTTCGACGAAGGCGGGGAAGAGGCTGGCGGCGACATAAATGCGCTCGACAGCGCAACAGCTTTGCCCGGAGTTGAAGAAGCTGCCATCCACCAGGTTCTCCACCGCGTGGTCGAGGTTGGCGTCTGCGCGAACGTAGGCCGGATCCTTGCCGCCGAGCTCCAGGCCGACGCCGAGGAAACCGTCGACGGCCGCCCGTTGCATGTCCTTGCCGCCGCCCACGGAACCGGTGAAGTTGACCCGCTGGACCTGGCCGCCAGCGATCATCTGTGCGGTATCCAGGTGGCTGAGCAGCAGGTTGTGGAACAGCCCTTCGGGCAGGTTGGCGCGGCGAAAGGCCTCGGCGAAACGCTCGCCCACCAGCAGGGTTTGCGAGGCGTGTTTGAGGATCACGCTGTTGCCCGCCATCAGCGCCGGAATAATGCTGTTTACGGCGGTCAGGTAGGGGTAGTTCCACGGCGCGACCACCAGCACCGTGCCCAGTGGCTCGCGACTGATCCAACGGCGAAACCCGGCGCTCGGTTCCGGCTCGACCGCCGCCAATGCCTGCGGTGCCAGCGCGATCATGTGCCGGGCCCGTTCGGCAAAGCCGCGCAGCTCGCCCGCGCCAAAACGCACCGGACGGCCCATCTGCCAGGCCAGCTCCGGGACGATCTCGGCCTGCATCGCCAGCATCGCGTCCACGGCGGCGCTGCACAACGCCGCACGCTCGTCTAGCGAGCGGCGCTTCCACAGTGCCTGGGCGCTGGCGGCGCTCGCCAGGGCCTGCTCGATCTGCCCGGCATCGGCGCGCTGACGTTCGGCGTAGACCCGGCCGTCGACCGGGGAAATCAGTTGGATGGTCGAAGTCATGGCGGTCTCAATAGCGCTCGAAGCCGCGCTGCAATTCCCAATCGGTAATGCGCCGGTCGTACTCTTTCTGCTCCCATTCGGCGGTGTGCACGTAATGGTCGATCACGTCGTCACCGAACGCTTCGCGCAACATGCCCGAGCCTTTGAGCGCGGCGCAGGCCTCGCGCAGGGTCTTGGAGACTTCCGGCAAATGACTGTCGACATAGGCATCGCCCTCGAAGGGCGCGGCCAGCTCGAGCTGCTCGTCGATCCCGGCCAGGCCTGCGGCGATCAGGGCGGCGAAGGCCAGGTAGGGATTGAGATCGGCGCCGCCGATCCGGCATTCGATACGGATGGATTTGCTGCCCTCGGCGCACAGGCGAAAGCCGGCGGTGCGATTGTCCAGGCTCCAGACGGCACGCGTGGGCGCAAAGGTGCCGGCCTGGAAGCGCTTATAGGAGTTGATGTAGGGCGCGAGAAAACAGGTGATGTCGTTGGCGTACTTGAGCTGCCCGGCCACCCAGGCACGCATCAGTTTTGACATGCCGAACTCGGCCTTGGCCTCGAAGAACAGCGGCTTCTTGCCGTTTTTGTCCCACAGCGAATTGTGGATGTGACTGCTGGAGCCGGCGGCGTCGTAGCGCCACTTGGCCATGAAGGTGATCGCCTTGCCTTGCAGTTGGGCGATCTCCTTGCAGGCGTGCTTGATGATGACGTGGTGGTCGGCCATGGTCAGGGCATCGGCGTAGCGGATGTTGATCTCTTCCTGCCCCGGGCCCCATTCACCCTTGGAGTTCTCCACGGGAATGCCCGAGGCCTGCAGGTGCTTGCGGATCGCCCGCAGTACCGGTTCCTCGCGGGTGGTCTGCAGGATGTTGTAGTCCTCGATGTAGTGCCCGGCGGTTTTTGGCTGGTGGTAGTTGCGCTGGTGGATGGCCTCGTAGCTCTCGTCGAACAGGTAGAACTCCAGTTCCGAGGCGAACATGCCGGTGTAGCCGCGCTGGCGCAGGCGTTCGACCTGTTTCTTGAGGATCGCCCGCGGGCTGTGGGGCAGGTCCTGGCGGTGGTGATGGTCGAGTACGTCGCACAGCACCAGGGCCGTGCATTCCAGCCACGGCACGCGGCGCAGGGTGCTCATGTCGGGCTTGAGCACAAAGTCGCCGTAACCTTTGCTCCAGCTGGCGGCCGCGTACCCGGGCACCGGCTCCATGTCGATGTCGTCGGCCAACAGGTAATTGCAGCAGTGGGTTTCCTCGTGGCCGCTGTCGATGAAAAACTCGACCTGGAAGCGCTTGCCCACCAGGCGCCCCTGCATGTCGACCATGCACACCAGCACGGTATCGATTTCGCCATTGGCAGCGGCGCGCTTGAGTGCTTCGAAGCTTAGGAGGGGCTCGGTCATCACGGCAAATCCTGCGGCAAGGAGGAGGGCAGTCTGATCAGTCGTTGCAGACGCTCTCCAGAAAACCCCAAAACCTGCAGCATGAGCATCGTGTGCAATGAGCTGCTCAAAGCTTAGCTTACTGTCGCCAAGCGCAAGTCTGGCCGAGCAAAAGCTGGAAAAAACTGCCCGGGAACGCCGCTCATGGCCATTACTTATGAGCAAGTAGCTGTTTTCAAACAAATTTGTTAAAAAAAAGCTTCCCAGGTTCGAACAAACTTGGTAAATTTCCGCGCATTCTTGCACTGGCCTTTACCGGGTCGTCAGTCGTGCAAGGGTTCAGCAAGTGAGTGCCCAGCACTCGTCGCTACATCTGCAGGGGCGTCGCCAAGCGGTAAGGCAGCAGGTTTTGATCCTGCCATGCGTTGGTTCGAATCCAGCCGCCCCTGCCATTTTCCAAAGCAATCTGTCTCGTAAAATCTGCTGCGCCGGCCTGGGTCGTGACGCGGGTTTTTCCGTGCCTGGGATTTTTTTCCAGCGGATCACTCAGCGTGGGCGCGATGGGGCGGTAGACTGCGGGACTTTTTCCCCCTCAAGCAGGAGCACCCATGGCTAACCAAGACCTGACCTTCATCCCCGATCCGGACGCCGATTCGATCTCTTCCGACGTTGCCGGTTTCGCCGGCCTGCTGGTTTCCACCCAGATTCCTACTCGCGCCGACGGCAGCCTGGAGCTGGGTGATATCGAGTTGCAGAGCGAGTGTACCCTGCAGGCGCTGAAAGTCGCGCTGGAGAAGGCCGGCAGTTCCATGGACCGGGTGCTGCACCTGACCATCTACCTCACCGACATGGCCGACCGCGCCGCCTTCAACCAGGTGTACCAGCGCTTCTTCGCCAAGCCATGGCCAGTCCGCGCCGCCGTGGGCGTGGCCGCCCTGGCGGTTGAAGGCATGCGTGTGGAAGTCACCGCGATGGCCGCCAAGGCCTGAGTCGACGGGCGCGGACGGCGGCCTTGCCCAGGCAACGGCCGCCACCTGGCAGCACACGGGTGCCGCTCCGGCGATTCGCCGCTACAATGCGCACCTACCGTGACAAGTCGACTAAAAAAATATGTCCCTGCCTAAACATCATCTGGAATTACTCAGCCCCGCCCGCGATGTCGCCATTGCCCGCGAGGCCATTCTGCATGGCGCCGACGCCGTGTACATCGGTGGACCGAGCTTCGGTGCGCGGCATAACGCCTGCAACGAAGTGAGCGAAATCGCCGGCCTGGTGGAATTTGCCCGGCGCTACCATGCCCGGGTGTTCACCACCATCAACACCATCCTGCACGACAACGAGCTGGAGCCGGCGCGCAAGCTGATCCATCAGCTCTACGATGCCGGCGTCGACGCGCTGATCGTCCAGGACCTGGGGGTGATGGAGCTGGACATCCCGCCGATCGAGCTGCACGCCAGCACCCAGACCGACATCCGCACCCTGGCCCGGGCCAAGTTCCTCGACCAGGCCGGCTTCTCCCAGCTGGTGCTGGCGCGCGAGCTGAACCTGCAGGAGATCCGCGCGATTGCCGACGAGACTGACGCGGCGATCGAGTTCTTCATCCATGGCGCCTTGTGCGTGGCCTTTTCCGGCCAGTGCAACATTTCCCATGCGCAGAACGGCCGCAGCGCCAACCGGGGCGACTGCTCCCAGGCCTGCCGCCTGCCGTATACCCTCAAGGACGACCAGGGTCGTGTGGTCGCCTTCGAGAAGCATTTGCTGTCGATGAAGGACAACAACCAGAGCGCCAACATCCGCGCCCTGGTGGAAGCCGGCGTGCGCTCGTTCAAGATCGAGGGGCGCTACAAGGACATGGGCTACGTGAAGAACATCACGGCCTACTACCGCCAGCGCCTGGATGATGTGCTCGAAGACCGTCCGGACCTGGCCCGCGCCTCCAGCGGCCGCACCGCGCACTTCTTCCTGCCGGACCCGGAAAAGACTTTCCACCGTGGCAGCACCGACTACTTCGTCAGTGACCGCAAGATCGACATTGGCGCCTTCGACACGCCGACCTTTACCGGCCTGCCGGTGGGCATCGTCGAAAAAGTTGGCAAGCGCGATTTGCAAGTGGTCACGCAAGAGCCGCTGTCCAACGGAGACGGCCTCAACGTGCTGATCAAGCGCGAAGTGGTGGGCTTTCGAGCCAACATCGCCGAGGCCAAGGGCGAGTTCGAGGAGGACGGCGAGAAGCGCTACCGCTATCGCGTCGAGCCCAACGAGATGCCGGCGGACTTGTACAAGGCCCGGCCAAATCACCCGCTCAATCGCAACCTCGACCACAACTGGCAGCAAGCCCTGCTCAAGACCTCCGCCGAACGCCGAGTTGGCGTTGACTGGCACGTGCAGCTGCGTGAAGAGCGCCTGGAGCTGAAGGCCACCAGCGAGGAGGGCATCAGTGCCAGCGTCGCCCTTGAAGGCCCGTTCGGCGTCGCCAACAAGCCGGAACAGGCCCTGGAACAGCTGCGCGACCTGCTCGGTCAACTGGGCACTACCCAGTACCACGCCGCAGCGATCAAGCTGGATGCGCCCCAGGCCTACTTCATCCCCAACTCCCAGCTCAAGGCGGCGCGCCGCGACGTCATCGAAGCGCTGAACGCAGCCCGGGTCGACGCCCATCCCAGGGGGGGACGCAAGGCCGAGACCAGTCCGCCGCCGGTGTATCCGGAGTCCCACCTGTCGTTCCTGGCCAACGTCTACAACCAGAAAGCCCGGGACTTCTATCATCGCCATGGGGTCAAACTGATCGACGCGGCCTTCGAGGCCCACGAGGAGACCGGCGAGGTGCCGGTGATGATCACCAAGCACTGCCTGCGGTTCTCCTTCAACCTGTGCCCGAAACAGGCCAAGGGCGTCACCGGCGTGCGCACCAAGGTCGCGCCGATGCAACTGATCCACGGCGACGAAGTGCTGACCCTGAAGTTCGACTGCAAACCCTGCGAGATGCACGTGGTCGGCAAGATCAAGGGCCACATCCTCGACCTGCCGCAGCCGGGCAGTGGCGTGCAACAGCAGGTAGTCGGGCACATCAGCCCGGCGGACCTGCTCAAGACCATCGTCCGCGCCCCTCACTGAGTGCCGGGCGCACGCGATGCCAAGGCGTCGCGTTCGCCTGTCGGGCAAAGAAGGGGCAGGTTCACTTCGAGATACACCTCTCGGCGGCCTGCTGCTCCAAGTCAGCAGTTGACGGTGTAAGATGCCCAACAAATATCCACCATCGAGGTTGCCATGACCGGGATATCCCTGATCCTGCCGGAAGACCTATCAAACTCCCTCGCCGATCTGGCCAAGACCAACGGGCAAAGCGCGAGCTATCTCGCGATGGACGTTCTTCGCGATTACATCGCGCATGAGCGTGCGCTGACTGCACAGATCGAATTGGCGGTAAAAGAAGCCGACGAGGGCAAATTTGCCACTGAGGACCAGGTAGCAGCGATGCGTGCTCGTCGCTGGAGCCGTAGTGCGGGTTGAGTGGCTGGAAAGAGCCCTGAAGAACCTGGAAGACGAAGCTAGCTACATTGCCCTTGAAAATCCCAAGGCTGCCAACGACTTTTCCGATGCTGTCTTCGCCAGTGTAGAAAAACTGGCCCGGTTTCCAGCTATGGGCCGTGAAGGCCGGGTCAAAAACACACGTGAATGGGCGGTGCCCAACTGGTCCTATCTCATTCCCTATCGAATACGCGATGATCGCCTTCAAGTTCTTGGCGTATTCCACACACGACAGCGCCCACGTTCCGAGTGGTGATGTCGGCGAAATCTGATCCGTCTCGTCACTCCTTCGTCGCACCGCGCTCAAGTAACCCCTGCCCATCCTAGAGTGTTATCTGTTGATTGCGTCCCCGCTATGCAGCACCCAGGATAAGAGCTGCTACGCTTGAACCATTAGCTTTGGCGCTTTCTAGCCTACCGCCGCACCTGTCTTCTGCGGGCTGATGGAACAGTCGAATTATCAGGTCCTGTGCCCAAGCGAATCAGATTTCGTTGAGCGTAGGAGGGCACATGCCCCCGCCAAAAAGCAGGCCTGCCGCCGGCAATCCAGAGCCGTCGGACGACACCGGCGACGAACAGGTTTTTCAGTCGCGCAAGGAGCGGCTGTACGCCGGTGCGTTATTGCGCGAGCGCCTGCCCCATGGCCAACACGCCCAGTGGAAGCCCGCGCGCAAGCAGCGTAACGCCATCGAGCTGCTCGAAGAATCCAACCGCTATCGACTGCCCAACCTGGTGCCAGTGCGCTACGGCCGCATGCTGCGCAGCCCTTTCACCTTCTTGCGCGGCTCTGCCGGGTTGATGGCCCATGACCTGGCGGCTACCCCGACGACCGGCATCCAGGTCCAGGCCTGCGGCGATTGCCACCTGATGAACTTCGGCTTGTTCGCCACCCCCGAGCGCAACCTGATTTTCGACATCAACGACTTTGACGAAACCCTGCCCGCGCCCTGGGAGTGGGATGTCAAACGCTTGGCGATCAGCTTTGCCGTGGCCGCGCGCGACAACGACCTCGGCGACAAAGAAGCGCGAGCCATTGCCGCCGGCTGCGTGGGCGCCTACCGCGAGCACCTGCGCAGGTTTTCCAGGATGAACCCGATGGACGTCTGGTACGACTGCCTGGACGCGCAAACGATCATCGACATGGCGCCCAATGCGCAGATCAAGAAAATCCGCGAGCAAGTGGTCGCCAAGGCCCGGATGCGGGTCGGTGATTACCTCTACCCCAAGATCAGCGGCGAAGTCGGCGGGCGCCGGCGCCTGATCGATCAACCGCCGATCCTGTTTCATGTGTATGAAAAGGGTTTCATGCGCAACGTCCAACTGACGCTGCAGGACTATCGGCTGTCACTGCCCCATGAGCGGCGCGTGCTGTTCGATCGTTACCGCCTGGAAGACATTGCGGTCAAGGCGGTGGGCATCGGGAGCGTCGGTACCTACTGTTTTGTCGGCCTGTTCTTCTCCGCGGAAAATCACCCGTTGCTCCTGCAGTTCAAGGAGGCCTGTCCTTCGGTCCTGGCGCCCTATGCCGGCAAGAGCAACTACGACAACCACGGTCAGCGAGTGGTCACCGGGCAGCGCCTGATGCAGTCCTCCAGCGATATCTTCCTGGGCTGGACCCGCAGCCAGAACGGTCGCTGTTTTTTTGTCCGGCAGTTGCGTGACATGAAAATGTCCGCGCCGATTGAAGGCGTATCCGCCGCGCGGATGAAAATGTACGCCCAGTGGTGCGGCCTGACCCTGGCCCGCGCCCACGCCAAATCCGGCGATGCGGCGCTCATCAGTGGTTACCTGGGCAAGACCGACTCCTTCGACCAGGCCATCGGCAAATTTTCCATCGCCTATGCCGATCAGAATGCCGCCGACCATGGCACGCTGCTGGCCGCCGAAAAATCCGGGCGGATCATCGCGTTGCGAGAAGAGGAGTGAGGCGCGGCGCTGATGTCGCACCAGGCCCGAGCAGGAGATAACCATGCGCAAACTTATCGTTGCCGCGTTCATCAGCCTGGATGGGGTGATGCAAGCCCCCGGCGGGCCACAGGAAGATACCTGCGGCGGCTTCCGCTATGGCGGCTGGATCGTGCCTTATGCCGACCCGGTCTCGGGCCAGGCGATACAGGCACTGTTTTCCCAGCCGTTCGAATTGCTGCTGGGGCGCCGGACCTACGACATCTTCGCCGCCTATTGGCCGCAGTACAGCCAGGCCGATGCCGATCACCGCACTATCGCCGACCTGTTCAACAGCGTGCCCAAACATGTAGCCACCCATCACCCCGAGACCCTGGCCTGGCACAACAGCCATGGATTGCAGGGCAACCTGACGGAGTCGATACGCGCGCTCAAGCAGGAGCAGGGCGCTCAACTGTTGACCCAGGGCAGTGGTGATCTGGTGCGCCAACTGCTGGTGGCAGGCCTGGTGGACGAACTGCGGCTGATGATATTTCCGATCCTGCTGGGCAAGGGCAAGCGCCTGTTCGACCACAGCGCCCAAGCGGCGGCTTTCACCCTGGTGGAGTCCAGCAGCACCCCCGGCGGCGTGCTGCTGACCCGTTATGTGTACTGCGGTGAGGTGCGCACGGGAACCTTTGACGAGCCCGGCCCAGGCGGCTAAGCGCGTTACTCTTCGTCCGGCCCGACTTCCTTCCAGCTGTCATCCGGGTCAAAGACGGTCATCCCCTGGGCCAGCTTCTCGCTGTCCGGCCCCAGGTCTTTTTCGAACACCTGGCCTTCATGGCTGATCATGAAGCTCATCACCCCGGTGTCGGCGTATTTTGCCGGCCAGGCGATCAGGGCAAACCCCCGGCTCATCTTGTCGCCGATCAGGTAGCTGTAGGCACCGCCCGGGGCCGAGGGTCCCTGGCCATGCAGGATGCGGAAGTGATAACCGTGCCAATCCTCGCCGGCAACGGTCTTGCCGAAGGAGGGGCCCAACGGGCTGATCTGGCCGCTGTCGTCGTCTGCCCAATAGAGCCCGTCATGCTGGCCCGGGTGGCTGAAGAGGTTTTGCGCATACTCCAGGGCACCATCGCCGTCACGGTCGATTGAGGCATATTCCATCTGCGCATCGTGATAGGCCAGCGCCGCCTGTACCGCAGAGAGTTCGTTGCGGCCTATGCGCCGGGCCCGGACTTCGGCGCCGCCGGCCTTGATGTCGAAGCGCCAACCGTTGGCGCTTTTGACCAGGGGGATCGGCAGCGTCCAGTGGTTGCTGCCGACCGACAGCAGCGCCTTGCCGTCGCTGGTTTGCTCGATCTGATGCTGTTCGTGGTACTGCTTGATGAACGCATCGACATCCTGGCGTTCGGCACCTTCACGCGGGATGAAACTACGCCACTCATTGCCCAGCAACGCCGTCAGGCGCTCGTGGTCGGCGTGTTTGCTGCCCAACGCTTCGACGAACGACTGGGCGGCCTGTTCAGGCGTGGCAAATTCCTGCTGGGCGCTGGCCAGGCACGACCAGGCCAGGCCGACAGTCAGCCCCAGGGCATGCAGGAGCCGGCCGGTGAGTGGCTTGCTGCGAGGATGGTTATTCAACGACGGCTCCCCCGTTGGCGCGCGGGTGCGCTGGATGGTCGACTGATTTGATGGCCAGCGGCTCGCGAGGCGCTCGGGCGCTGCGCGGAGACTTGGCTGGCACGGCCACGATTGGCCTGGGCGTTGACCTGGGACGGCGAGCGCGCGCCGGCGAAGGCATTGTTGCGCGCCGCGCCCTGAGTGGCGGCCGGGCGTTTTTGTGTGGTTTGGCGCGCCTGCGCCGGCCGCTGGTCGCGCTGGTTGACCTGCCGGTTGTGCTGGCGCGGCTGCTGATTGTCGCGGGTGGTCCGGGGCGTGCCCTGGCTGCGGTCCGTGGTCCGTGGCCGCTCGTTACTCGCTTGCATGCGGTTGCCCGCCGAGGCACCGGACTGGGCTTCGCGCACCCGGTCACGGGCTTCGCGGTTGCTGGTGGCGGGGCGTTCGATACCGTGCTTGTCCATCGAGCTGCGGGCGTTTTCCCGAGCCTGGGCGCGCTGGGCGTTGTCCCCGCGGTAGGCCTCACGCTGAGTGGCACCGTCCAGTTGGCGACCGTATTGCTGGCGGCTGCGGTTGTCGCGATAGGGCACGCCATTGCGGTGCGCGGAGTTGTGCTGCCACTTGTTCTGGTTGTTGCTGATGCGGTTGTTGGCATTGATGTTGTTGTAGCGATCGACGTCGATGTCGATATCGTTGTCGTCCCAGTCACATTCGCCCCACAACGCGCCGACGATCGCCACGCCGGTGCCGAACGCCAACCCGGCCATCAGCGCCGAACCCGGGTAATAGGCGGGCGGCGGCGGATAGTAGGCCGGTGGCGAGGCCGGGTAGGGCCAGGTGCCGTAGGTGGTGGTCGGGTTATAGGTGGGTACGTACACCACCTGCGGGTCGGCGGGCTGGATGATGATGGTCGAGGTGCTGCTGGCCGGGGCGGGCGCCGAACTGCTGGAGCTGGCGGCTGGAGCCGGTGCCGGGGCAGCGGCCTGGACCGTGACGTTCTGGTACTGGTTGCTCTGCAGGTTGCCGGCGGTTTGCGCCTGGCGGCGCAAGCGTTGCACGCCCTCCATGACGTCGTCAGGCTGCGCCAGGAAGGCATCCCCCAGGCGTTGGACCCAGACCGGATCCTGGCCCAGCGTGACCATGACCTGGGGAAACGCGACCAGCGCCTGCACGCTCGGGTCCCACGGCTGGCTCGCCACCTGCTTGACCGCGTCATCGCCTTTGGCGTCCGGGTGGGCCTTGGACCAGGTCACCGCCTCGGCGATTTCCCCGGGGTAGGTGCTGGCCATCAGCAGTTGGGCCAGCAGGGGGTCGGGATACAGGGCAATGGGCGCCAGCATCTGGTCGAGCTGTTCCTGGGTAAACACCGGGTCCTTGGTCGCTGCCGTGACCGGCGCTGGCGCAGTGGTGCTGGCGGGTGGACTGGCGGCCGGCGCTACGCTTTGTGCCTGGCTGGCCGCTGCACTGACAAAAAGGACGGCTGAGAACGCGTAAATTAATGGAATGCGCATTGCAACTCCATGGGCTCAGGCAGGTTGAGAGGGGTGATTCAAAACCAGGGAAGTGTCAGCCGACTGTGCAAGCCGCAGGCGTCGGTGTCGATGCCGTTCGCTAATAGTAGCAAAGCTTAAAAAACTGCCAGGAAACTCCCGTTCTTTTCCGCACGCAACGGTTCGGCAAGTGCGCAAAACTGCAACTACGCTTTCCAGCGCCAGGCTGGAAATGCCGCCTGGGGATGCCAATGTCTGGCGAGGGAGCGGCCTGCGATGAATAGCCAACCGAGTCATTACACCCGTGCGACCTTGCTGGTGGTCGACGACACGCCCGATAACCTGTTGCTGATGACCGACGTGCTCAAGGATCGCTATCGGGTCAAGGTCGCCAATAGCGGGGAAAAAGCCTTGCGCCTGCTCCAGGGCGACTCGCTGCCGGACTTGATCCTGTTGGACGTGATGATGCCTGGGCTGTCCGGGCATGAAGTGGCCAGGCGACTCAAGGACGATCCTCATACCCGCGAAATTCCGATCATTTTCCTCACCGCCATGGCCGGCACCGAGGACGAGATTCATGGCCTGGAGCTGGGCGCGGTCGACTACATCACCAAGCCGATCAGGCCGGCACTGGTGCTGGCGCGGGTCGACACCCAGCTCAAGCTGAAGGCGGCGGCCGACTTCCTGCGTGATCACAACGACTACCTCGAACAGGAAGTGCAGCGTCGCACCCGCGAGGTGGTCGCCATCCAGGACGTGGCGATCCAGGCCATGGCCTCCCTGGCGGAGACGCGCGACAACGAAACCGGCAATCACATCCGCCGCACCCAGCACTACGTCAAGGTGCTGGCCGAACATCTGCAGGATCACCCGCGTTTCCGGCACTTTCTCAGCGTGGCGACCATCGAGTTGCTGTTCAAGTCGGCGCCCCTGCACGACATTGGCAAGGTCGGCATTCCCGACCATATCCTGCTCAAGCCGGGACGCTTTAGCGCAGAGGAATTCGAGATCATGAAGAGCCACACCACCCTTGGGCGTGACGCCATCCAGCGCGCCGAGGACCAGTTGGGCATACGCGCCGAGTTCCTCAGCCTGGCCAAGGAGATCGCCTACAGCCACCAGGAAAAATGGGATGGCAGCGGCTATCCCCAGGGGCTGGTGGCGGACGCTATCCCCATCAGCGCCCGGTTGATGGCGGTGGCCGACGTCTATGACGCGCTTATAAGCCGGCGTGTGTATAAGGCGGGGATGCCCCATGAGCAGGCTGTCGAGATCATCACTCAGGGGCGCGGCAGCCACTTCGACCCGGACATCTGCGATGCCTTCCTGGCCTGCTGTGAACAGTTCCAGGAGATCGCCCAGCGTTTCGCCGATACCGACCAGGACATGGCCGTGCAGTTGGCGGCCCTGCAACGCAGCGGGCAGACGCCTTGACACCGCGCGTGCGGGGCTTTTTCGATCAGGTTCACGAGGATAGGTAATGGCTGGATTTCGCACCCTGCTCGAGCGTCTCGCGCTGCTGCACAAACTGCTCCTGGGATTCGCCGCGCTGCTGCTGTTGGTGCTGGTGCTCGGCGTGCAAAGCCTGCGCACTCAGCAATCGCTGAAGCAGGACATGCAAAACCTCTATCTGCAGGAACTGGTCGGCATGGAGTACCTGCATGAAGCGCGGGTGCAACTGCCCCATTTGATGCAAACCCTGCAGCGGGCGGTGGGCACCGACAGTGCGCAGATCCGCGTCGAAGCCCTGCAGCAGTTGGCTGACAACCGGCAACGCCTGCAATTGGCCCTGGCCCAGGCCAAGGTCACCCTCAAGCGCCCGGAGAACCTCGCGCGCCTGGCCGAGATCGACCTGATGCTGCAACAGTTGCAGCGCTACAGCGAACAGGCTTTTGTGTTGATCGACCAGGGTCGGCAGAGTCAGGCGCTATTGCTGCTTAACAGCAGCGAGTTCCAGAGGATCGCCCGGCAGGCCGACAGTCATTTGTACGGTATTGCGCAAATCAAGGAAGCCTCGATTCGCGACACCGCCAAGGGCATTGTCGAGTACGCCGAACGCAGCACCTTGCTGACCTACATCCTGTTGTTCGGTGGCCTGTCGTTGGCGTTGTTGCTGTCGTGGCTGGCCAGCCAGTCGATCCGCAACCCGCTGAATCGGGTGCGGGTGGCGGTCGATCAACTGGCCGCCGGGCAGCTCGACCAGCCGATCCCCCACACCGACCTGAACAATGAAACCGGGGACCTGGCGCGGGCCATCGCCCAACTGCAGACCGAGTCCCAGCAACTGGAGCGCCAGCGCTGGATCAAGGGCCATATCGCCCAATTGCAGATCGACCTGCAGCAGGCCGACACCCCGGACGAACTGGCGCAGGTATTCCTGCTGCACATCGCGGGCCTGCACGGCATCTGCCAGGCGGTGCTGTACAGCGCCCAGGAAGACGCCGCCACGCTGCAGCTGATGGGCGGTTATGCCACCGATTCCGAGCACCCACCCAAGGACCAGGTGCCATTCGGCGACGGCCTGTTGGGCCAGTGTGCGCTGGATCGCCAGGTGCGACAGTTGCAGGCGTTGCCGCAGCAGTACTGGCGGTTGCACTCGCCGCTGGGCGAGGTAGCGGCCAGTTGCCTGTTGCTGCAACCGATCGTGCATGGCGAGCGCCTGCTGGGGGTGTTCGAGTTGGCCAGCCTGCAGCCTTTGGACGAGCGTGAATGGCTACTGTTGCAGGAGGCCACGCCACGACTGGCCGCCGCGATGGCGATCATGGAGCGCAATCAGGCGGTCAAGACCCTGTTGGCGCAAACCCGACGCCAGGCCAGCGAAGTGGCGCAACAGGCGCTGCAACTGGAGGCGCAGGCCCAGGCGCTGGAAACCCAGCAAGGGGCACTGCGCGCCACCGAAGCCTGGTATCGCGGCATCATCGAAGCGGCGCCCGATGGCATGCTGGTAGTGGACGATGGTGGGCACATCCTGAGGACCAACCGTCAGCTGGATCAACTGTTCGGCTACGCCCCCGGCGAGCTGATCGGCGCGGCCATCGAGCGCCTCGTGCCGCTGGCCAGTCGCGGCCGTCACGTGGCGCTGCGCGACGGTTTCATCGGCCACGGCGACACCCGGCAGATGGGCGCCAACCTCGAAGACCTGCAAGGCGTGCGCAAGGACGGCAGCCTGTTTTCCGCCGAGATCAGCCTGTCACGCTTGCCCAGCCTGGAAGGGAGCGGCATGTGTGTGTGCGCCTCGGTACGCGATGTCAGCGAGCGCCGGCAACTGCAGGCGGCGCTCAAGGCCAGCGAGATCCAGTTGCGTGCGGTCCTCGACAGCAGCCCGGTGGCCATGCTGATCAAAGACGCCGATGGCCGCCCGACCTACAGCAATCCGCAATTCGACCGCTTGTTCGCCAGCCAGCTTGGGCAACTGCAGGGCAGCGACCTGAGCCAATTCTGGGTCGAGCCCGAGGCCCACCAACGGTTTCTCGCCGAGGTGGCACAAGGGGCGGTGCTCAACTTCGAGGCCAGCCTGCAGCGCACCGACGGTGAGCGTTTCGAGGTGCTGGTGTCGAGCGTCACCCTGACCCAGGGGGAGCGGGGCATGGGGGCCAACTGGTACTTCGACATCACCGATCGCAAGATCGCCGAGGCCCAGGTGCAGCGCGCGCGCGAGACGGCAGAGGAGGCGACCCGGGCCAAGAGCGACTTCCTGGCGACCATGAGCCACGAGATCCGCACCCCGATGAACGCCATCATCGGCATGAGCCACCTGGCCTTGCGCACCGAGCTCGACCATCGCCAGCGCAACTACATCGAAAAGGTCCATCGCTCGGCGGAAAGCCTGCTGGGGATCATCAACGATATCCTCGACTTCTCCCGGATCGAGGCCGGCAAGATGCACCTGGAGCAGATTCCCTTCCACCTAGAAGACGTGCTCGACGGCTTCGCCAACATGATTGGCCTCAAGGCCGAGGACAAAGGCCTGGAACTGCTGTTCAGCATCGCCGCCGAACTGCCCACCGCGTTGATCGGTGATCCGTTGCGCCTCGGCCAGGTGCTGGTCAACCTGGGCAACAACGCGACCAAGTTCACCGAGCAGGGCGAAATCGTGCTCGGCGTGGAGCAGCGCGGTGGTGGGGAAGGCCAGGCGCAGTTGCATTTCTGGGTGCGTGACAGCGGCATCGGCATGAGCGCCGAACAGTGCTCGCGCCTGTTCCAGCCCTTCAGTCAGGCAGACAGTTCCACCACCCGCAAATACGGCGGCACCGGCCTGGGCCTGGCGATTTCCCGGCATCTGGTGGAACTGATGGGCGGCGAGATATGGGTCGAGAGCGAGCCGGGCCAGGGCTCGACCTTTCACTTCGAGGTGAGCCTGGGTCTGCAGCGCGAGAGCCATGTGCGGCGCATGCTGACCGCCGAGGAATTGCTCGGCAGCCGGGTGTTGGTGGTTGACGACAACGCCAGCGCGCGGGAAATCCTCTCGACCATGGCTCGCAGTTTTGGTGTCGAAGTCGATGTCGCGCAGAGCGGCCGGACGGCCCTGGCCAAGCTGGTGGACGCCGAAGCCCGGATGCTGCCCTACGACCTGGTGCTGATGGACTGGCGCATGCCCGGCATGGATGGGGTCGAGACGGTGCTGCAGATGCATGCCGCCCAACTGGCACAAACCCCGTCGGTGATCATGGTCACCGCCTTTGGCCGCGAGGAAGCCCGCGAAGAAGCCAGCCGCCACGGTATTCAATTGCCGGTGGTGCTGACCAAGCCGGTGACCCCCTCGACCTTGCTCGAAGCGCTGGGCACGGTTCTCGGCAAGGCGCCCCAGGTCGACACCCGGGCCAACGAGCGCTCCGGCCAAAGCGCCAGCGCCATCGCCAGCCTGCGTGGCGCGCGGGTGCTGCTGGTGGAAGACAACGAACTGAACCGCGAGCTGGCGTGTGAGTTGCTCGAGAGCGCCGGGATCGAACTGTGCCTGGCCGTCCACGGCGCCGAGGCGTTGGAGCAATTGCAGCGCGACTCAGACTTCGACGGCGTGCTGATGGACTGCCAGATGCCAGTGATGGACGGCTACACCGCCACCGGCAAAATCCGCGAGCAGCCGCGCTGGGCCGACCTGCCGGTGATCGCCATGACCGCCGACGCCATGGCGGGCGACCGCGAGCGGGCGCTGGCCTGCGGCATGAACGACCACATCAGCAAACCGCTGAACATCGACGACATGTTCGCCACCCTGGCCAAGTGGATACACCCACGTCCAGGGCGCGGCGCCCCTGCCGCCGAGATGGCCGCGGCCAATGCAACGACCAGCAGCCTGCCCGCCAGCCTGCCCGGGATCGACCTGCACGCCGGCCTCGCCACCTGCATGGGCAAGACCGACCTCTACCTGCGCCTGCTGGGTAAATTCAACGCCAGCCAACAAGGCTTTGACGGCCAATTCCGCAGCGCGCGAACCCAGGCCGATCCAGCGGCGCCAGCCAGACTCGCCCACACCTTGCGCGGCACCGCCGGCAACATCGGCGCCACCGCCCTGGCCCAAGCCGCCGGTGCCCTGGAGCAAGCGTGCCTGCAAGGCGCCAGCGAACCGGACCTGGCCGAACGCCTGGCGGCCGTCGAACAGCACCTGACCCCGCTGCTGGCCGGCTTGGCGCAGCTAAACGAAACACCGGTAATCGACGCGCCCCCACTGGACAGCGAATGGCACACCCAACTGGCCCACGTCCGCGACTTACTGGCCGAAAGCGACGCCCAAGCCCTGAGCGCCTTGCACACCCTGCAAGGACTGGCATCAGGCCCACGAGTGGCCGAACAGTTAAATCAAGTGATGCAACAAGCCCAATCCTACGACTTCGACCAAGCCCTGGAGCTCCTGGAAAACCTGTCCTGACCAACTGACGGAGATAGAGCCGGGCGCCAAATCACTACAATCCACACCCCCCAACGCTAAGCTATCCTCAGCACCCCGGAGCCCCACCCAAAAAGGATCAACATGACACTAACGGCCAAAACTCTGCTCGAGGTCGCACTGGCCAACCCAGTCAACGCACTCATCACCGCCCGCCTGCCCGCACTCGGCCTGGACCAATGCATGCTCACCGCCGGCTGCCTGTTCCAGGCTATCTGGAACCAACAGGCGCAACGCCCCCTGGACTGGGGCGTAAAGGACTACGACATCTTCTACTTCGACTCAGACCTGTCCTGGGAAGCCGAAGACCAGGTGATCCAGGCCGGCCGCCAACTGTTCCACGACCTCGACGTCAACATCGAATTGAAGAACCAGGCCCGTGTCCACCTGTGGTACCGCCAGCGATTCGGCAGCGACTATCCGCAATTGCACTCAACCCGGGACGGCGTCGACCGCTACCTGATCGCCGGCACCTGCATCGGCCTGGACATCACCAGCGGCGAACTCTACGCCCCCCATGGCCTGGCCGACACGCAGCAGGGGCTACTGCGGATCAACCGGAAGAACCCCAAGCCCGAGCTGTTTGCCCAGAAGGCACAGAGTTACCAGCAGCGCTGGCCTTGGCTGAAGGTTGTGGATTACTGCTCTTGAGAACGAGGCGAATCAAGGTGCTGCATCAACCTTGCTGGCGACCACTGGAACCTCAGGACGCTTGGCCCCGGCTTCCATGGCCGCCACCAGATCCTTGGCACCCAAACCCCATTTGCTGATGACCTTGAAGGCATCAGTGAAGGACACATCCAGCGGATGCACGCGGCTTGCTTCCAGCACATAGATGGCGCCGGCCAATGGCGTGGGCACCGAAGGGACGAAGATCGTATAGCGACCGTCCTCGAACACTTCAATGATGAACGCCGGGACCAGCGCATCTTCGATTTCGACCAAGGCCGGCTTCCAGACGTTTTGCCGGCTATCACCCGCCACTTGCTGGGTCAGGCTGCGGAACAGGCTGTAGCCGGGGATTTTTTCAAACACCGCCCGTTCTGCCCGCGCGCGGGTGCGCTCGCCCAAACCGGTACGCAGGGCGGCGCCAATGAAAAAGCAGATCAATAACACTAGGATCAACGATAACAACTGCTCGGCAGGCAGCCATTCCGGCAACAGTTGGGAGAAGGGTCGCACCAGTTGTCCCAGCGACTTCATGCCCTTGAGCAGCACCAGGATCGCGAGATAAATCGGGACGATAACCAGCAGACCAGCAAGTACCCGTTTGGCGAAGTATCCGAGCGCCGTCTTCATATGCACTGCCCCTGTCGGGATTGGCGGAATAGGGCCGCGCCCCTTGATCGCCCCCTGCAGTTGCAGTAAGCGGCGCTCCAATCAACACGCCGCGCAGCTCCAACCGATAACCGAAGGATCAACCTGTCCTGGCCCCACAGCGAAGTGTGGGGGTGAGATCTACGCAATCAGTACTTGATGTCTCGCGCAGTGTCGCGCGTGTCTTGCTTGGTATCGCGCTTGTCCTGGCGGCAATCGGCGCGACTCTTTTCGTCGCCCTCCTTGCAAGCCTCCTTGGTCTCCCGAGAAGCATCACGCCCCTCCTGCTTGGTATCGCGCGACTCCTGCCGCTGGTCAGCCTGATCGGTGGCGAAAGCCAGTGTCGGCACCCAGGAGCCGCCAACTGCAAGGGCCAGGGCGGTGAGGGCGGTTAGATAGTATCTGCGGATCATGAGCATTCTCCTTGCACTGAATCTAATCAGTGCTTGCCCCGATCTCTGTATCACACGCGGTTAACTGGGGCTGTTGGGCCGCGTGAATTTAAAGGTGCTCTGAGGGATTTAACGATAGGACGAGATGGGGGGTTGTACAAGGTGGGGGTTTTCCGTTTGTCGTGATGGGCGGGGAACTGCCAGAAGCGGACATTCGAACCACACATCAATCCGGCGGGCTTGGCAATCTACTAGGCAAAAACCGTGATCGACCCGTAACGCGTAAAGCGCTACCTGTGCCGCAAGACATCTTTGCAGCCTGTTCTAATTTTTAGCTGAGTGGGCACCCTTTCATGACAGACGGCTGCGCCTTGTCTTTACAGATTGTCTAGTTCTGGATAATATGTCTGATATAGCTATTGTGCCAGGCGCGTAAAATGTCCAAGATTGAAATGCTAAAACTGCTGGATAGGGACAGTGTCAATGCCCTAGTGCTACCCGAGCAGATCCTCTTCGCCGTTCGCGAAGCCTTCTACCTGCACAGCGCAGGAGATGGCCAAATCTTCCCCGTTGTTCGCGAAGCGCTGAGTACGGGTGGCATCTTTGGAATCAAATCCGGTGGTATCGCCAACCAGGGCGTGCTCGGATTCAAAGCCGCCGGTTTCTGGCCCACTAACCGTGCCCTGCAAGGTGAGCCTCATCAAGCGACCATCCTGCTGATTGATCCTACGACCGGACGGCCACTGTGTGTCATTGATGGCAACGTCATTACGACACTCCGTACAGGTGCTGCCGGGGCCTTGGGTCTGGAGATGTTTGCTCGTCGAGGCAGCTCGCGACTCTGCGTTTTCGGCACCGGCGTACAGGCTGGCATTCAAGTGGACTACGCGCTTCGCGTGATGTCCGGCATCAAGCATGTCACCTATCTGACGGCAGATGGCGTACCGAGTGCCCAATTTGAATCGCAGTTTTCAGAACGTGTTTCCATGCGCCACAGCGCATCGGCAAACGATGCCGTATCCAAAAGTGATGTAGTTATCACAGCGACGCCCGGAGGGCAGGTGCTGTTTGACCTGGACGCCGTCCAACCCGGTACGCACTTCAACTGCGTGGGTGCAGACACCAAGGGCAAAAGGGAAGTGCCGGAAGGGCTTCTGCCCAAGGCCAAAATCTTTGTCGACGATAAAGCTCAAGCTTGCCAGCTCGGCGAAACGCAATGGGCGCCGGCTTCACCAGTAATCGAAATCGGTGACCTGCTGACAGGGCAAGTCGAATTCATACGTAGTGCCAATGACATCACCCTCTTCGACATGACGGGGTTGGCGCTGCAAGACCTGACAGTTGCTCAGCTTCTGTTCAAGCAAGCCAATATCGAAGGTATTGGCCACGATATTTCTTGGCCGTGGTAAATCTTTGAGGACATTTTTCTATGCACATTACTCTGCCAACTTATCAAGACGTAGTCGACGCGGCTACGCGACTTGAGGGAGCAGCCAACGTCACGCCTGTTCTGACTTCTCGTACGATCGATGAGGAAGTCGGCGCAAAGGTATTTTTCAAATGCGAAAACTACCAACGTACCGGCTCCTTCAAGTTCCGCGGGGCATACAACTCGCTCGCTAAATTCAGCGAAGAGCAACGTCGAGGCGGTGTTGTAGCGTTCTCTTCGGGGAACCACGCACAAGGAATCGCCTTGGCGGCCAAACTGTTGAAGATCCCGGCCACCATTGTCATGCCAACTGACGCTCCTGCAGCCAAGGTCGCTGCTACCAGAGGCTATGGTGCCGAGGTTGTGTTCTACGACCGTTATACCGAAGACCGCGAGGCTATCGCTCGGGCGCTGGCCGCCAAGCATGGCATGACGCTGATCCCGTCCTATGATCATCCAGACGTGCTGTCCGGCCAGGGTACTGCCGCCAAGGAGCTGTTTGAAAGCGTCGGTCAATTGGACGCCTTGTTTGTAGGTCTGGGTGGCGGCGGCATGTTGTCGGGAACCACCTTGGCGACACGCGCATTGGCACCAGCGTGCGCTGTGATCGGCGTTGAGCCTGAAGCAGGTAACGACGGACAACAATCTTTCAATTCAGGTGAGATTGTTCACATCGACACCCCTGACACCATCGCGGATGGCGCTCAAACCCAGCATCTTGGCAACTATACCTTTCCAATTATTTTGAATGGTGTGAACCGGATTGTAACTGTCACTGACGAAGAACTGATTTCCGCAATGAAATTCTTTGTTCAGCGCATGAAGATTGTGGTCGAGCCCACCGGATGCCTGGGTCTTGCCGCAGTAAGAAAGTTCAAGGATGAACTCCGGGGTCAGCGAGTTGGCGTCATTATTACAGGCGGTAATATTGATATCGACAAGCTTGGAAAGTTTCTCCAGTCCTAAGGGCAGTTAGCTTTACCTGGTGAAAATCAGGCGCTCAACAGCGCCTGACGGCACCGTCTTGCCGGAATTTAACGAACATATATTTAGCCCAGACAACATGGTCATAAATAAGGCCACTATAAAAAGAGGTGCACATGAAAAGCCGCCTTCTCGTTAAAGCGATAGTTATCGCGATGATTTTCGGCGTGGTCCTAGGAGGCACGCTCCACAGTCAGCTGGATGCTGCGGCCGCAAAAGAAATTTCCGGATACCTGAACCTGGTCACTGACGTGTTTTTACGTCTGATCAAAATGGTTATCGCACCGTTGGTGCTTGCCACCCTGGTCACCGGGGTGGCCAGCATGTCAGGGAACGGTTCGATGGGTCGTATCGGCTTTAAAGCCATCACCTGGTTCCTGATTGCCTCTCTGGTATCCCTGTCCATCGGTTTGGTCTTAGCCAATATTTTCCAGCCAGGTGTCGGTCTGAACCTGACCGTGAACGGTGAAGCCGTGAGTACAGGCTTGAACACTTCTGGCTTTAGCCTGCCGATCTTCCTCACCCATGTATTTCCTCGAAGCATTATTGAGGCAATGGGTACAAACGAAGTGCTGCAGATCGTTGTGTTCTCGCTGTTCTTCGGCTCTGCATTAGCGTTCGTCAAGGGCAGAGGCAAAGGCAAGTCCATCATCGTGGACATGCTCGAAGAATTGGCCAATGTCATGTTCAGGGTTACCGATTACGTCATGTATGTGGCTCCACTGGCTGTATTTGCAGCCATCGCCGCCACCATCACCGTACATGGTCTGGAAATGGTCGTGACCTTTGGCAAGATGGTTGGGCAGTTTTACCTAGGCTTAGCAATTCTTTGGTTGTTAATTACGCTTGCCGGCTACATGGCCCTCGGCCCACGCATCAAAGACCTGTTCAAGCATATGCGTGAGCCAATTCTGATCGCCTTCTCTACGGCGAGCAGTGAGGCCGCGTACCCGAAAACCATTGCCGCCATGGACAAATTTGGCGCCAACAAACGTGTAAGCAGCTTCGTCCTGCCGTTGGGTTACTCATTCAACCTGGATGGCTCGATGATGTACCAAGCCTTCATCGTGATGTTCATCGCCCAGGCGTACAACATTGAAATGACTGTCTCCCACCAGATCATGGTGTTGCTGACGCTACTGGTTATCAGCAAAGGTACCGCAGGTGTAGCGCGGGGCGCTCTGGTCGTCCTGGCTGCGGGTCTGCCGATGATGGGCCTTCCGGAAGCAGGCCTACTTCTCATCCTCGCCGTTGACCCCATCCTGGACATGGGGCGCACCGCTACCAACGTGTTTGGCTGCGGTGTCGCAACAGCCGTCATCGGTCGACACGGTAATGAGCGTGAGGAAGTTGAAACTACAATTGATGCTGAGAAAAGTCCTCAAGTCGTGTAATCAAAAAGTGGGATTACCAAGTGTCCTGTTACTTGCAGCGGGTTGAACTATCGCAGGTTCCGCCAGCAAGCGTGAAATCGGTGATACCAAATGCGGCTTTGTGGCATCGATGGACCTAAACACACAGTAGTCTCGGATTCTCCCAAACTTCTTTCCGCGAGCGGTGTCACCGAGCCTGGCAAGGTTCAGGCAGCCTCCACAAACGCTCATTGATACATCCAAGAGCTGACGCCGTAGGCATCGCTTGCTGCGCCGGCTCCACCTAGACAAGGGTACTTATGAAAATTATTAGCACCGATGCGGCTTCCCAACCTGCCGGTCACTACTCGCAAGCGGTTATTCACCAAGGCTCGCTTTACATTTCGGGCCAGCTTCCCGTTAGTCCGGATGGCACTCACAACGTTGAGGCGTCGTTCACCGAACAGGCACAAGTTGCACTGAACAACCTGCTGGCCATCCTGCATGCCGCAGATTGCTCTCCCTGCGACCTGGTCAAAGTCACTGTTTACGTCGCAGGCGTGAAGCACTGGCCGGCCTTTGACCGGATCTACTCCGAAATGTTGGGCAGCCACCGTCCAGCTCGCGCCGTGGTACCGGTACCAGAGCTGCACCATGGCTACCTGGTTGAGATTGAGGCAGTTGCACGCACTGAAACCAACGCTGCTTGAAGCGCTGAAGGTACGTCCATTTCTGGCATTTCAGAGGAGATCGATGATGCTCAATGTCGCGTCGAATGAAGCTTGGCCCACGGGCTTCCAAATCAATCCATCACCCGCTGTTATCCCTGAAGAGTGGCTGACTGCGTACAGCCAAGTCCCCAGCGCAATCATCAGTGATTGTCTGGGTCGCAACGTAGGCGGGCTAGGACTTCGCCCATTTCACGGGCGCGGCCACATGTGCGGCACAGCGATTACCGTGCGAGTTCGCCCCGGCGATAACCTGATGACGCTTAATGCCATTCAGATGGCACGTCCTGGGGACATCCTGGTGGTAGATGGCAGTGGGGACCAGACTAGAGCCATCATTGGGGGGATCATGCGGGCGATGGCGCTCAAAGCCGGGATCGTCGGGATTGTCATAAACGGTATGCTTCGTGACCATGACGACTGGCTGGACGGCAAGATGCCGATTTTCGCCCTCGGCTGTGTCCACCGTGGCCCAAGTACGGACGGTGCTGGTGAGATCAATATCCCAGTGTCGTGCGCAGGGCTGGTCGTTAATCCGGGTGACCTGGTGATAGGCGATTCCGACGGCGTTGTTGCCATCGCTCAGGACCAGCTCGCAAGGGTTTATGAGCGCTGCCGTCAACTGCTGGATCGGGAAGCGTCGATCCTCAAGGGAATTGAAGACGGCACACTTGACCCTGATCGGTTCAATGCGATGCTCAGGGCCAAAGGCTGTCCTGTGTAGCCGAGCTCATACGAGGTGTTGATCACCTCGTATCGCTATACACCGTTGCGCGGGATACGCCGAGGTGTGAAGCCACCGTTTCCATGGCCTTTCTGATATCGAGGAGGCCACACGCCTTCAACTCCTGAAGTAATACTCGCCGATCGCCAGCCTTCAGCGCACGGGGAGAAGTAGATAGCCGTGCAGCAAACTGATCAATGCGCGCGCGAATCGTTTCTGCACCGCTCGATTCGAGCGACTCATGCGGACGATCGCCACTGAAGGATCCGAACTGATCCAGCATGCCCTGCAGCCCCCTAAACAGGGTGAGATCAATGTTCATGCAGAGCGCGGCCACATACCGTCCAGTGGAGTCCTTGATTCCAATAGAAGTGCTTTTGGCCTGGCGCCCATCTTTGAATTGATTGGGATAATTGGCAATTATTTGGGGATAGGCGGGATCGGCAATCCGGGCAAGCCCCAACTCGGTAGCCGATTGCCCGCTCTCCCTGCCAGAAAGATTATTGTGAATGGCCAATATTGCGTGCTCGGGATCTCGCAGATCGTGCAATACGACTTCGCAAAATGGGCTGAAGGTCTGGCTCAAGCCTTCTGCTATTTGCTCCAGCTGACTGATCAGCGCCTGTTGCTCGGGGGTAGTTTTCTTCATCGTGAAGATGTCCAGCAAAAGTAAAAGGTTTCAGTGAGAGGACGATAACAGGCTATGACCCGCTTTTCTCAGTACCTTTCGTTTTGAATGATTCACTCAAGAAAGAAGCTAGAGCCTGTATTTTTCGGGACCTGTTATTTCTGGTCGGTATCAGCAAAAGAATCGGGGCGGTCCCGAACTCCCAGTCCGCCATCACACGGATCAGGCTTCCTTGGGCAATCGAATCAACGACGTCCCATTGCGAACGCAGAACCAAACCAAGATCCTGTTCGGCCCATCTGCGCGCCACTCCACCATCATTGCTGACCATGCTCGGAAAGATTCACAGAGACTTGCTCTCGTTGTCCCTGCGTAGGTGCCAGGCCTGTTTAACCTCGGTAACGCAATTGGCGCTTGGGTTGGTGGTTTCGTGATCGCTGCTGGTCTGGGCCTGGCATCACCTAACTGGGCCGGTGCCCTGCTGTCCGTTATCACTCTCGTCTTGGCCATGATCACTGGCACCTTGGATCGTCGTGATGCCGTATCAGCGTCTCTGCGTACGGCGTAAGAGTTAGCATTCGCTCTCCAGATGTGCGCTGACACCCAATGGCACAATCGCCAGTGGCCATCCGCACGAGCGCTTCTCGCAAACCCAACGACACGGTCGTGTGGATTGCGAGAAGCGTTTTATTTTGGGTATAAGGCGAACAGATGTGTAACGCGTCAAAGGTGGCGATGCCGGCTAAAATCTAGCCGTTCATTTTGCCATCCACCCTATTAGCGCGTGGTTAAATTCAGCGGGTTCCTCCATTTGAGGGGCATGACCCAAACCAGGAAACTCGATCAGCTCTGCCCCAGGGATCGCCCCTTTAGCGGCCCTACCCAGCTCTGGGTAATTTCCGATCTTCGCTTTGACCTCAGCCGGAGCGATGTCACTACCGATCGCCGTAGTATCGGCCTGGCCAATCATCAAGAGCGTTGGCACTTGGAGTTTAGGAAACTCGTATACGACCGGTTGGGTGAAAATCATGTCGTAGATCAGAGCCGAGTTCCAGGCTACAAGACGGTGTCCGGGGCCAGCATTAAGCCCTGCCAGCATATCAACCCACTTATCGTACTCAGGCTTCCAGCGGCCATCGTAATAGGTCTTCTGTTCGTAAGCTTTGACGCTTGCAGCACTGAGCTTCAGCTCTCGATCAAACCACTGATCAACCGTTCGGTAGGGCACCCCCTGCGCTTTCCAATCTTCAAGCCCGATAGGGTTAACCAAGACCAGATTTGCGGTGTCAGCGGGATACATGAGGGCGTATCGGGTAGCCAGCATGCCACCGGTTGAGTGACCGATGATGGTAGCTTTTTTGACGCCCAGGTGTTTCAACAGCTCATGGGTGTTATCGGCCAACTGTTGGAAGGTGTATTGATAGTTGGCAGGCTTGCTCGAAGAACAAAAGCCAATCTGATCAGGTGCGATGACCCGATACCCGGCTGCATGCAGCGCGCCTATCGTACTATCCCACGTTGCAGCGCAAAAATTTTTACCGTGCAGAAGAACAACCGTTTCAGAGGGTCCGGCTTTTTCAGCAGGAATATCCATGTACCCCATCTGAACCTCTTGAGATTGAGACGTGAAATTGATGTGTTGCAGAGGGTAGGGGTAGGAAAATCCTTCCAGCTGAGGCCCATAAATGCTTGCAGCTTGGGCCTGCTGAGAGCCTAAAACGACTATCGATGCCAGCAGTGAAATTTTGAAAACATTTCCAGAAATCATATCGTACCAATTATGAATTAGTTCAGGACTTTATTTAAATAGACCCACAATTAAGGTAGCGTGAAGAGCATGAACAAATTCCTGACTATGCAAAACCTTCCCGCCAGCCTCGTCAAATCATCGGATTGGTTACTATCTTGGCTAATTTGGAGAACGGTCAGGAGAGGGGGCTGATCGGACGGTTACAATTCTCCTCGCTGCGGAGGAATAATAAATTCGTCCCCTTTTTCTCCTAATCAGTGCTTGCCCCGATCTCTGTATCACACGCGGTTAACTGGGGCTGTTGGGCCGCGTGATGTGAAAGGTGTTCTGAGGGATTTAACGATAGGACGAGATGGGGGGTTGTACAAGGTGGGGAGGTCTTAAAGTGCACGTGGAAATTTCCCCTGCGATTGATATTTATGGATACTGAAGCGCGCAGCACCAAACTGCCATTATGCGCCATAAGTTGCACACTGAAATGTGGATAACCCTGTGAATAAACCTCTACAGCGCATGCACTTAAACACTCACAGACAAGTGCGCAATAAGTTGCACAGCATTGCGCAACTTATTGCGCACTTTTATTCGTAATTCCTATGTCAGGCGTTAGCCAAGCCCACGACTTTCAATCCATGCCATTGATAAGCAACGGATTTAATGTTGTTGGCATAAACCTTGATAATTTTTTTAGAACCTGCAACGCGAACATGCCTGTGGGTCCCTATATTTTCAGCAAGGAGAACATCCATGGCTACGCCAGCATATATGTCCATCACGGGTACCAAGCAGGGCCTGATCACCGCCGGTGCTTTCACCGCTGACTCGGTCGGCAACACTTACCAGGTAGGTCATGAAGACCAGGTCATGGTTCAGGGCTTCAACCACGAAGTGATCATTCCTCGCGATCCGCAATCGGGTCAGCCGACCGGTCAGCGCGTTCATAAGCCTGTCAAAATCACCAAGGTGTTTGACAAGTCCTCGCCGCTGCTGCTGGCAGCACTGACTTCCGGCGAGCGCCTGACTGAGATTACCATCGAGTGGTATCGCACCTCGGCAGCGGGTACTCAAGAGCACTACTACACCACCAAGCTCGAAGACGCGATTATCGTTGATATCAAGGACTACATGCATAACTGCCAGGACCCGGCGAACTCGCACTTCACGCATCTGGAAGACGTTGAGTTCACCTACCGCAAAATCACCTGGACCCACGAAGTGTCTGGCACCTCTG